>JBFKRY010000047.1:0-22379 GCA_041636995.1 Acidimicrobiales bacterium
GTGGCGGGGTTCGGCTGCTCGAACAGCGCCGCCAGCCGCCCGTCGGTGGAGACCGCCCGGAGGCGCCATTCCCCGGCGACGGCCACGGCCAGCTCGGGACCGGCCACGTCCTCGAAGACCACCCGACCGTCGGCTGCGGTCACCACCACCGATCCGTCGTGGTCCGCGATCGACGCCGAGGGGTCGAACGTGACCTGGGGCACCGCGACCGGCAGCGGCGGCGCGGGCACCACGCCGTAGGCCACCGGGAGCTCCGTGGTCCCCGACTCGGTGACGGTGCCGCAGCCCGCGAGCGCGAGGGCGGCTGCGAGGAATGCCGACCCGGGTCGGCCGATGAGGGAGCGCGACGTCATCACGCCCCTACTACCCCGGCTGGAGCAGATCGGTTCCCCCGGTGACCGCCTCGGCCAGCCGGATCATCTCGTCGAGGGCCAGGTCGGCCTCCAGGCGGAACTGCACGTCGCCGACCACCCAGAGCAGGACCTGCTCGGCGAGGGCCGGCCCGACGGCATCGGCCGCCAGGTACTCGTGCGAGGCCCCGATCCACAGTGCCGAGATCGGGGAGCCGTCCACGTCGAGGAGCACATCCTGGATCAGCTCGTCCCCGAAGAGGCTCTTCATGTCGAGGGCGCCGTCGACCGTGCGCACCGAGAGCACCGCACCCACCTCGGTGCCCCCCAGCGGCGGCAGGTCCGGCCCCGCCGACCAGCCGAACCGCCGTCCCCGCCCGGTACGCAGGTCGCTGGTGGTGTCGGGAGGATCCAGGGGCGGGAGGGGATCGAGGGCCACGTCGGACGGCTGGCCCGGATCCAGGGTGGCGCTGGGGGGAAGGTCGGCGGGTCCCGAGCCGCCCGGGTCGATCTCCACCTTCGTGGCCCCGATACCGAGCCAGTCCGCCACCGCCTCCCGGGCAGGCTCGATCGCCAGGGTCGCCGCCGCCGCGGCCAGGAGAGCGACGGCCGCGGCGATGGCGAGCCGGCGCGGCCAGTCCGTCCGGTGCCGTCCGCCGTCGAGCTGCGCCAGCACGCCCGGCGACAGGTCCACCTCGGGCAGCTCCAGGTGGTCGACGGCGTCGACGAAGCGTTCCTCGAGGCTGGTCATCTGACCCCCAGTTCCTGTCGGAGCCGTTCCATGGCCCGGCTCAGCCGGGACTTGACCGTGCCCCGCCGGCACCCGAGGGCCTCCGCGATCTCGGACTCGCCGAGCTGGTGGTACCAGCGGTAGGTCAGGACCAGGCGGTCGTCCATGCTCAGGTGGTTGATGGCCTCGGTCAGCTCCCGCCGATCGGCGAGCTGCGCCGCGATGTCGTCGGGGCCGGCTCCCCCGACGCTGGCCAGGGCCGCAGCGCGGGTGGTGAGCCCCCGCTGGCGCCGATCGCTGCGGAGGTGGTTCCGGGCCGTGTTGGTGACGATCCTGAACAGCCAGGGCTCGAACCGGCTCCCCTCCCGGAACCGGTGGATCGCACGGTGGGCTTTCACGAATGCCTCCTGGGCCACGTCGTCGGCGCCGTCGGCCGACCCGAGAGCGATCGCGGCGATCCGGATGGCCCCCCGCTGGTGGCGGCGGACCAGCTCGCCGAACGCGGCCGAGTCGGCCGCCTGGGCGGCGCGGATCAGCTCGGCGTCGGAACGATCGTCGGGTGGCATCTGGTACTAGCTTCTCGCCCCCCCTACACCGCCGGCCAGGGCCCGGTTCCCGGCCAGGGCAGGTCACAAGCCTGCGGCTTCGTCGCGTTCGGGGCCGGGCCCTGTGGCCGACGGCGCGCTCGCGCCGACATGCCACCACGTGGCAGGGCGGCGCGTAGTCGGGAGCGAGCGGGGCGAAGGGCCCCTCGGGGGCGCAGCGGGGACCCGGCAGTCTGACTGCGCTCAGATGCGGCGGCGGGTGATGCCCGTGCCGACGAGCAAGCCACCTGCGGCCAGGAGGGTCACGCCGAGGACGGCGAGCCAACCCGACTCGGCCCCTGTTTGAGCCAGCTGTTCCTGCTGGGCGCCCTGCACCTCTGCCTCCGGGGTGGCTCCGCTCTCGGGCGCCGGGGGGGTGGGCGCCAGCACCTGAGGGGTCGGCTGGGCGGTGGCGGTGGCCGTCGGCTGGGGCGTGGACGTGGGCGCTGGGGTCGGCGTCGAAGTAGGCGCCACCGTGGGCATCGAAGTCGGCGTCGGTTCGACGGTTGGAGTCGGCTCCGCGGTGGGCGTCAGGGTCGGCTCGATCGTCGGGGCCGGGGGCGGCGTGGCCTCGGGCAGGGTGCACTTGAGCATTCGAACGATCAAGGTGCCATCGGGCGCGACGAGTTGGGTGCCGTCGGCGACGTCGAAGAAGTCCAGCTGGGTCCCGTCGTCGAGCACGATGATGACCAGGTCCCAGTCGCCCGGGACGGTGACCTCGCTCGCCGGGTCGACGTCGATGACCTGACAGTCGGCTCCGTCCGGTGCCTGCTGTGCCGCCGCCGTCGAGACCAGGAGCAGTGTGCCCGCCATCACCGCGACGAGTCCGAGGGCGAGCGTGGATCGAGAGCCCATGTGCATTCCTCCGGGAGGGTTTCACGTCGCCCGTGTGCGTCGGGCGAAGAACCACCTGCGTCGGCGGTGTAGAGGGGCGCAAGGTAGCACCTGCACGCGTACCCGCCGGGGACGGCCCGGCGGCAGCGGAGCGCGCCGCCAGCCGTTTGGCGGCGAGGGGAGTCAACCGTCGTGGCCGAAGCGGGCCGGATCGCGGTCATGCGGACGATGGAACGCGCGGCCTGGGGGACGTCCGTGGAGTCCAACAGGACCTGGAGACCGACGCCCAGCTGCTCGTACGATCGCTGGAGGGCGTCGGCGAACCCGAGCAGCCTGCTCGCGCGGCGTCGCGGCCTCGGACCCGACCGCCGGCATCGCCGACCGGCTCTGCGCAGCGAGGTCGGCCCAGCGCCGCCGCCACCAGGTCGTCCCCCGCCACGCAGCCTGAGCGCCGTCGGTCAGCTCCGAGCCCGCTTCCAGTAGCCCCGCACCGTTGCCTGGGCCCGGGCCATTCCCACCTGGTCGAAGAGATGCCTGCGGATGGCCTGCATCGAGGCCGCTTCCCCCGCAGCCCAGACTCGGGTCGACGGCTCCACGCCGTCGAGTTCCCTCGCCACCGCGACGAGGGCATCCCCCGGTGCCGCGTCGGGGGCCGACACGTGCCAGCTGATCGAGGCATTCGGGTGGTCGGGCACGGCAACCTGGGCATCTGCGGTCACCACCTCGACGTGGACCTCCACGTCCACGCCGCCCGGCAGCGTCTCGAGGAGCTGGGACATCGCGGGCAGCGCCGACTCGTCACCCAGGAGCACGAACCGCTCGGCGTCGCCGTCGATCTCGTAGCCCCGGCCCGGCCCGGAGATGGCCGCCGGGGAGCCGGGCCCGGCGCGCTCGACCCACCCCGAGACCGCGCCGTCGCCGTGGCGCACGATCTCCAGGTCGAGCCGGCCTCGATCCCGATCGTGGCGCAGCGGGGTGAAGGTCCGCAGCGCCGGGCGGGCGCCGCCCGGGAGGAGGAACTCGTTGCCGTTCCACTGCGGGATGACCAGCTCGTCGGTGTCGGGCGAGGGGACCAGCAGCCGGACCGACGCCGCCGGCTCGTCCACCTCCAGCTCCCGGAGACCCGCACCCTCGAAGGTCACCCGGACCAGCCGGGGCGAGCGTTCATCCACCTCGACCACCGTGACCTCGCGCAACGGCGGCGGTTCCCGCCTGCCGCGGATGCGGTCGAGACGGCTGCGGTCATCCTCGCTCATCGCTGCCAGCATCGCGCGCCACCGGGTGACGGTTCCCGCCGTGAAGACGTGAGGGGTAGCTCTCAGCCCCCCGTGATCAGCCGGTGGAGCCGGGCGAACCGAGGGGCCACCACCTCGCGGATCACCCGGGTCCGGTCGGTGCGGCCCGCCAGCGCGGCCTCACCCCACAGGGCCCGGCCCACCATGCACCCCGCCGCGCCGGCCTCGAGCGCGGTCTCGACCTGCTCGTGGAACAGCTCGAAGTCACCTCCGCCCGACAGCAGCACCCACGGCATCGGGACCTGCGCTGCCAGGTCCCGGCAGGCGTCGAGCCACTCGGCCCGATCGGTCTCGTGGACCGCGTCGACCGGGAACGGCAGCTTCAGCAGCTCCGGACCCGCAGCGGCGAAACGCCTCGCGGTCTCGACCACCACCCGCCGCCGGTCGGCGGGGCCGTCGAGGTCGTAGTAGAGGGGCTCCAGCACCAGCGGGATACCCACCCGGCGGCACTCGGCGATGACCCCGGCGGCCACCCCCTCCTGGGCGCCTGCCAGCGGCCGGTCGGGGTGGTACGGCAACAGGAGCTTGCACCCGGCCGCCCCGGCCGCGGCCGCGGCCTCCACCGACCATCCCTCCAGGAGCCTGGTGGGCTCCGCGCCGAGGCGGCCCAGGTACCCCTGGGCCTCCAGCGCGGCCACGAACCCCACCCCCGCCGGGAGCACGCCCGCGTCGAGGACCTGGGGGATGGAGTACTCGGGCTCCAGCATGACCCCGGTCGCGGTGGGTGCCAGCTCGCGCACCAGGTCGATCTTCAGCGACGTCATCTCCGCAGCCGTCACCGCCGCGGGGTCGTCGGGTGAGACGAAGGCCCGCAGCGAGTCCCGGTGGTCGATGGCGAGCACGCAGAACCGGCCACCGGCGGAGATGTCGTCGAGGCTCAACCGGTCACCACCGGCAGGCCCCACTCGCCGGCAGTCCAGTCGGCCTCGATCCAGGTGTGCTCGGCATGGAAGCACGGCGGGGTGGCCCGACCCTCGCCCTCCAGCTCACCCGCCAGGTAGTTGAGGAAGTACATGTTCGAACCGGGGCAGGCCACCGAGGTGTGGTACCCCTTGGGCACCAGCACGACGTCGCCGTCTGCTGCGACGACCGCCTCGTCGAAGCCCTCGTCGTCGAGCCAGTTGCGGTGGATGGCGTACCCCTCCGGCCGGTCCAGCCGGAAGTAGTAGACCTCCTCCAGGTAGGGCGACCCGTCGCGGCCGTCGTGGCAGTGCGGGGGCCAGCCCGACCAGGTGCCCCGGGGCACGTAGACCTCGTAGAGGATGAGCCGCTCGGCCGGCAGCGGGGCTGCCAGCGCGTGGATCACCTGGCGGTACGCGGCACCGCCACCCCGGATCTCGCTGCGCATCTCCGAGGGCTCGAAGACCCGGAACGGCAGCACCCCCCGTGCCGGGGCCGATCCGACGGCCGTCGTCAGACCCACGCCGGATTCGATCCGGATGTCCTCGCCCGGGGGCACGTAGACGATGCGAGGCTTCTCCTGGAACACCGACCGCCTGGAGAGCTCGACGGTCTCGTCGCCGACGGTCACGGTGCCGGCGCCGGACAGGGGCACGATGGCGGTCTCACGGCCGTCGGCGGTCTCGGCGTACGGATGGTCGGCGTCGACCTCGACCACCGAGAACGCCAGGTGGTCCCACCCGGCGCCGACGGGGGTGATGTCGAGGATCCTCCCGGGCCCGGGGCCGGGACGGACTGGACCTGATGCTGCTGTCATGCTGGCCTCCCTCCGACCACGATTCCCGACGCCGGGCCGACTCGCAACCGCCGGATCGGATGGAACCGGAAGATGTGACGGAGGTCGCTGCGGCGGCGGGAACCCGGCCGGCGCCGGGCTCGTCCGATGGCTCAGTCGCCCGCACCCCAGCCGGGCCCACACCCGGGCCGGACGCCCGGAAAGGAACCACCGTGAACCGCAGCATCCTCGGCGCAACCATCGCCCTCCTCCTGTTCGGCGCCGCCGCGTGTGGCGACGCCGCCGGACTCGACCCCGCCACGTCGCCGGCCACGCCCGAGCCGACGGCCGAGCCGGGCTTCGGCGACGACTTCCCGAGCGAGGAAGCCCGCCAGCGGGCCCAGGGCCTGCTCGGCGTCAACGAGGCCGACGTCCCTGGCGACGTCCGCATCGGCCGGCGCGGCAGCGAGCAGATGGTCCTCACCCAGGACTACCGCCTGGGCCGGGTCACCGTGGAGCTCGACGACACCGACGGCAGCGGCTACCGGGTGGTGCTGGCCACCGTCGAGCTGCCCGACGGCCCCGAGACCTTCGAGCTCACCCCCGGCTGAGCCAGGTCGCGTGGATCGCACTAGCGTCTGGCGGGTGCGAATCCAGTCGGGCCAGCTCGTGAGCCTCGGCTACGGCAAGTACGTCAGGTCGGACGACGTGGTCGCGGTGGAGCCGATCACCGACGGTCGGGGACCGGGGCGCCGGACCCTGGTGTGGGTGCGAGGGCTGCCCGAGCCCCTGGTGGCGTCGCGAGCCGAGGGGTCGATCGTCGACGACCTGGTCACCCCGGCCGACGAGGCCGCGCGCATGAAGGCGCAGCGGTCGGTCCTCCGCCGGCTGCTGACCGCGGTGGAGGACGCTTCACCGGGGGTCCGCCGGGTCCTGGCCGAGGAGACCGCGACGGACTTCGGCGAGATCATCGACGAGGCCCACCGGGTCCTGGGCTAGGAGGCGGGGGGCCCGTTCAGCCGACCGTGAGGACGAACTGCTCGCCCCCGGCGGCGGTCAGCCGGTACTCGCCGGGCTCGGCGTCCGGATCGACGACGAGCACGTTGCCGGTCACCGCGCCCAGCGAGGAGAGCTCGGTGGCGGCGGCGTCGACGAAGGCGTCGGGGACCAGGGCCGCCCGTACCAGGGTGCGCCCCTCGGAGCTGGTCAGGTGGAGGGCCTGGGTCCCCAGCGCCACCTTCCTCGGCTCCTGGCACGAGGTGAGCACGGCGGTATCCGACGACATCACCAGGCACACCAGCCCCTCCGCGGTCCCGACGTAGAAGGACGCGGCCGGCGACGGGTGTTCGAGCCGGACCAGCCGGTCGAAGCGGGGCAGGCCGCCGCCCTCGGGGTCGACATAGAGCTCGCTCGGGTCGGCGGACAGGGTCTCGTCGTCGAGCGCGGAGAACAGCTCGACGGCCGTGACCTCGACCGTCCGCCGGTAGGTCAGGTCGACGCCATCGGTGGAGAAGACGAGCAGCTCCCCGTCGAACCGCGGGGACTCGGCGACCGCTTCCATCAACCGGGCTTCGATCGACTGCAGGTCGGGCCGGCCCTCCGCGTCGCAGCCCCCCGGGGTCCGCTCGAAGGGGCCGCCCAGCTCGCCGCCGAAGCGCTGACCGCACACGGTCTCGCCGCTGATCGTCGACCCGTCGATCTCGAGGTGGAGATCCGATGCCACCACCTCGCCGTCGACCTCTGCGGCGACCAGCAGCCACAGCCCGTCGAAGCCGTCCGAGACCGGGCTCGCAGCCGGGCCGGCCTGGTCGTCCGCAGCCGTCGAGGCGCCCGGGGACCCGGGCTCGGTGCTGCGGACGTCCCCGTTGCCATCGCTGGATCCGTCGCCACAGCTGGCGGCCACCAACGCGAACACGACGGCGAGATGCAGGATCGGCGATCTCATGTGGCTTGTGACGTCCCTGGCGCGCAGCTGGGTTCCCGGCCTCGCGAGAAGCTAGGTGACGCCGGGGCCTGGCCGCTGGCGTAGCAGCGCCGAGATGCGTTGCCGGGTCACACCGAACAGGGTGGCGATCTGCTCGATCGTGAAGCCTTCGGCCCGCAGCACATGGGCCTGTGCGGCGCGCACCTCGGCCCCCAGATCCTGGAGGACGTCCAGGTTGGCGGTCAGCAGCTCCACGATGAGCGGCTGAGGCTCCTCGGCCAGCAGCTCCCCGAGCGACTGGCCCGCGCCCAGGCGCTCCACCAGCCAGCGTGTCCGCGCCGCGATCTGCTCGCTCCGCTCGAGGTTGGCGACGATGCCTGCCTCCAGCTCGACGAGCGCACGGACCAGGGTCTCGGTCGGGCTCTCCACCACGCCCCGAGTCTCACCCTCGCACCACCAGCTGTCAATGGCTGTTGACAAGCTGTTGACAACCTGTTGAAAAGTGAGGTGGCCCTCAGGCCGGCCAGGCGAGGATGTCGAGAATCGCGTCGAGCACCCGACCGGGCGCAGTATGGACGCTCAGATGGTTGGCGTCGAGCCGGATGGTCGGCCAGCCCCGAGCCTCGGCCTCGGCCCGGTCGGCGTCGTAGGCCGGGCCCAGCTGGACGTACGCGCAGGGTCGATCGGACCAGCCGTCCGGGACCGGTACCGGCCGGTCGTAGAACGAGCGGGGCACCCGAGGCATGTCCGACGCGAGGAGGTCACGATCGGCCGGATCCGGCAGCAGGGAGGCGACGAGCTCGGCCGGCCACCATGCCAACCACGGCGCCAGCATGCCGTCGGTCGTGTTCCGATCCAGCAGCTCGGCCAGCTCGGTGCTCGTGGCATGCTGGCCCGACCGCCGGGGCACCACGGCATCGACGAACACCAGCGGAGCCGCCGCAGCGA
Organism: Acidimicrobiales bacterium; assembly: GCA_041636995.1. Taxonomy (GTDB): domain Bacteria; phylum Actinomycetota; class Acidimicrobiia; order Acidimicrobiales; family UBA8592; genus JBFINV01. The sequence goes on from JBFKRY010000047.1 coordinate 8,341, forward strand.
GGCGATCGCCGATCGCTGGCAGGAATGTCCCGGCGCCCGAGTGGCCCACCACCGTCACCGCCCCCCGGAGTCGAGCCGCGGCCCCGACAGCGCCCTCCACCAGGGCCCGATGTGGCGTCGCCGCACTGACCGCCGTGGTCAGGTCGGGCAGCGCCACCGAGTGACCTCGGTCGGCTGCCAGATCTGCCAACCGGCGCAGTGACGACGGCCCGACCAGCGGGCTGTGCACGAACAGCATGGCCGAACCCATCGGCGCGGAATCTAGCGGTGGCTCAGCGAAGGGTCACGGGGGTGTCGACGCGTCGACCGGGGTCGACGTCCACCGGATACTGCCCGCTCCAGTCGGGACCGGTGGACCAGTCCGGCTGCTTCTGCCGGTGGCCGCGATCGAGGACGGCACGGCTGCCCTCGATGCCCAGCAGGGGCACGATGTCCACCGGCTCCCCGGCCGGGACCATACCCCCCGAGTGGGCCGCGACGTCGCTGGTGAACCTGTCGAGGACATCGGCGACGATTTCCTGGTGCTGGCGCGCCAGGGCGCAGCGGGCGCCATCGGCCACGGTGGACACGTGATCGGCGAGGCCGGCCACGACGGCCTCGCGATCGGCGTCGCGCCCCTCGCCCCGCACCAGTCGGCCGAGGCGCTCCGCGATCTCGAGGCCGTCACCCTTGCACGGGGTGCACTGGCCGCAGGACTCGACCGCGAGGAAGCGGGCCACCCCGGCCGCGATGGCAACCGGGTCCGTCTCGGTGCTGAAGAACCTGAACGCCCCTGATCCCACGGGGATGACGCCGTCGCCGCTGTAGGCGAGGGGCACGTCGAACGACTCGGCCGGCACCAGCGGGTGGGACACGCCTGGCAGCGCCCCCAGCGGCTCGCCGACGATCGACCCGCCACCGGCGCGCAGCACGTCCTCGAGGGTCGATCCCACGGGCAGCTCGACCACCCCGTGGTACTCGGTGTCGCCGGTCACGGTGCACAGGAACGTGCCGGACTGTCCGTCGAGGCCGAGCTGGCGGAACCAGCCGGGGCCGTGACGGAGGATGTCGGCCACGTGGGCCATGGTCTCGACGTTGTTGACCAGCACCGGCGCCGCGGCGGACCCGGCATCGGCGGTGGCCATGGTCTCCGCGGCGGGGGCGTCGGGATCGTCGTCGATGCCGTGGCGCCACGGCGGGCCGATACGGGGGAAGGACGGCCCGCCGTTGACGACCTCGAGCATCGCGGTCTCCTCACCGAACAGATAGGTGTCGGGCCCCTCGACCAGCTCGAAGCGGGGCCCGGCCTCGGCGATGGGATGCCGGGCGAGCTCGCCCATGGCCTGGCGGAGCCGCCGGGTGACCTCGGTGAACGACGCCTTGGTGGCCACCACCACCAGGTCGGCGCCGGCAGCGATGGCGGCGACAGCAGCACCCTCGAGGACCTTGTAGGGGTTGGTGAGCAGCAAGGTCCGGTCCTTGAACGAGCCCGGTTCGCCCTCGGCGGCGTTGACGGCCACCGTCGCTGGAAGCGAGCCCGAGGCGTGGTCCAGGACGGTACGCCACTTGGCGGCGGTCGGGAACCCGGCGCCACCCCGGCCCCGAAGCCCCGCCTCCTCGACCAGGTCGACGATGCCGCCGAAGCCGATGACCCGGGCGGCGGCGAGCGCCTGACCACCGCCAGAGGCCAGATGGTCGGCGAGGGAGCGGACGGGAAGAGGGTCGAGGACGCGGCGAACCGAACGAGCCATGCCCCGACCTACCCATCAGGAGGAGCACGGAAACGGCGGGCCGCGCTGACGAGACCCTCCGCGCGTAGCAGACTGACCCCGTTCCGGACGCGGAGGGACCGGAGGTGGACGACGGTGGGTGAGAAGCCTCGCGGGGAGGCAGGAGAGGCTGGGCCGCGGTTCGAGCCCAGCAACCTGGACAAGGTGTTCTTCGCCGAGCCCGGCGTCACCAAGGGCGACGTGGTGGACTACTACACCCGGATCGCGCCGTTGATGCTCGAGCACGTCGCCGGCCGAGCCCTGGTGCTCGAGCGGTTCCCGGACGGCGTCGACGGCGGCGGGTTCTACCAGAAGAACACCCCGGCCCACGTCCCGGAGTGGATCGAACGGGTGGAGATCCCCACCGCTGACGGCGGCGCTACCACCTACTCGGTCATCCACGACGTGGAGGGCCTCGCCTACATGGCGAACCAGGCGGCGCTCGTCATCCACACGCCGTTGGCGACGGCGGCGGCACCGCACCGGCCCGTGGAGGTGATGTTCGACCTGGACCCCGCCGACGACGACCCCGAACCGGTGCAGGATGCGGCGCGGATGCTGCGCGAGGAGCTCGACGCCCTGGGGCTGGCGCCCCGGGTGAAGTCGTCGGGCTCGCGGGGCCTGCACATCCTCGTCGACGTGATCGACGACCAGCCCAGCTTCGAGCTCACCGCGGCGTTCGCACGGGTGCTGGCCGACCGGGTGGCGCGCCGCGGCGGCTTCACCCTGGAGCACCGGAAGGCGGCCCGCGAGGGCCGGCTCTTCCTCGACGTCCTCCGCAACGCCCCAGCCGCTCACGCAGTGGCCCCCTACTCGCTGCGGGCGCTGCCGGAGGCGCCGATCTCCGTCCCCCTCGACTGGGACGAGGCCCTCGGTCCGTCTTTCCATCCCCGCCGGATCACCATCGGCAACGTGTTCCGGCGGATCGGGCAGCAGGCCGACCCCTGGGCCGAACGGCCCAGGCCTCATGCCACAATCCGGGCCGCGATCGCCGCCCTGGCCGAACGATGAGGTGGCTTCCGGGGGACCCCTGCGCCACCATTGGGCACGTGGAACGGGCGGACCGAAGGTGGACGGGCAGAGGACCAATCGTGCTGGTCGCACTGGGTCTCTGCGCGGTCGCGCTGGCTCCCGCGGCGGCGGCAGCCAGCGGCTTCGACGCGGTCTTCCGGGTCGACGTGGAGCGGTCGGTCATCGATGTCTCGATCCGGGTCGACGTCGACCCCGGAGCCCACCGGCGGACCTTCGAGGTCCCCGCCGACGTCGAGGACGTCGCCGCGCTGGCCGGGGAGACGCCGATCCCGGCCCAGGTGGTCGACGCCGACGACTTCGTGGCCCTGGTCGCGGTGGACATCCCAGCCGGGAACGCCGAGATCGAGCTGCGCTACGCGATCCCGTCGGGCCCGCCGCGCACCCGGGGCCACGCTCGGGTCAACCCGGCCCACGTCTCCTTCATCGCCTGGCTGGATGGCAATCTGGGCAGCGGCTCGGTGCGCATCGAGCTGCCGCCCGGTTTCCGGGGCGCGAGCTACGGCGGGGACATCCCCATCGAGAGCGACGGCCCCCAGGGCCAGGTCTGGATGGACGACAACCTCGCCTCGAGCTCGCTGTGGATGGAGTTCATCGCCCGGAACGAGGCCGGGCTGGCCCGCTCCAGCGTCCCGGTGGGCGACCAGGAGGTGAAGATCGCCGGCTGGGCCGACGACCCCGAGTGGATCGCCTTCGCCGAGGAGACCGTGGCCTGGGCAGTCCCGCTCCTCGAGGAGCTGATCGGCCAGCCCTGGCCGGAGCCCGACCTGGTCGTCATCGAGAGCACCGAGCCGAACGCCATCGGCGCTGCCGGCTGGTTCTCGGTCTGGGACTCCGAGATCGCGGTCGACGACCAGCTCGATGTCAGGACCATGGTGCACGAGCTGGCGCACGCCTGGTTCAACTACGTGAGGCTGGAGGAGCGCTGGCTGGTCGAGGGCTGGGCCGAGGACTACTCCGCCCTCGCCATCTCCCTCCACACCGGTGAGGAGGTCGTTCCCGCTGTTCCCGACAGCAGCCAGCCGGGGACGACCCAGCTCGATGCCTGGCTCCGCTCCGGGACCGGCGAAGGCGAGCTCAACGCCTACGAGACCAGCTGGTACGTGCTGCACACCATCCGTGAGGAGGTGGGGACCGAGGCCATGGCCGAGGTCTTCGCGACGCTGTTGGGTGGGCGGCGCAGCTACCACGTCCCGGGCGATCCGGTCGTCTGGCCGGCGAACACCACCGCCCGGTTCCTCGACGTGGTCGAGAACGTCGGCGGGTCCGACGTCGCTGACGACCTGCTGGGCAGCCACATACTGGGCGCCGCCTGGGCGGACCGCCTCGAGCTGCGCGCCAGCGCCCGCGCCGGTTACGAAAGGCTGGTGGCATCGGGCTACACGGTGCCCCCGCTCATCCGCGATCAGCTCGAGGGATGGAAGTTCGAGCTGGCCCTACCGACCATCGCCGCCGCCGAGTCGATCCTCGAGCGCATGGGCGCCCTCGAGAGTCTGGCCCAGGAGGCCGGGCGTCCGCTGCCGGCGTCGATCGTCGACGGCTACGAGACCGCCCAGTCGGACTTGTCGGCTGTCGAGAGAGAGGTCACCCGCGCCGAGGAGGCGTTCGGACCTGACCTGGATCTCGACCCCGGGGAGCGATCGGTCGCCATCGGGGAGTTCGTCAACGGGGTCGAGCCGCCGGCGGCGTCCGGGCGCGGAGAAACCAGTGGCTGGCCCTGGCCTGCCCTCGCCGGCGCCGTCGGCCTGGGCGTGGTCGTCATCGGCTTCGGCATCGGCCAGGCCCGAGCGGCTCGGCGATTCTGATCGCCGGGGGCGGGGCGGGTGGCCGGACACGCGGCACCCGCAACCTCACCATCCGGAGACGCGAATCCGCCGCCGCACCGGTGTGGCTGGTGCCGGTGCGGCGGCGGATCTGGCGCCAGGTGGGGAAGCGCCACTCTCCTCTTGGGGGTCACAGATCGTGCTGTGAAACGAGAGACCTACCCCGTGCGCCGTCCGCCGAAACCTGCGTCGGCCGGTTTTTCAACATTTTCCACGGCGGCGCCACGCCGTGATCGACGCTCGGATCGCTGCTCTCGTGATCGGGCGGGTATCGTGCAGCGCGACCGCCGGGTTTGCCCTCGCCGAGGCGCGGGTAGCTCGCCGCCGAACTGTCCACCCGCCGAGGAGCCCCCTGTGAACCGCGCCGCACTCAGACCGCTGGAACGGACCGTCGTGCGCCTGGCCGACAGCGGCATGTCCCCGACCGACATCGCCTGGCGATTCCGGCGCAGCCCCGGCCACATCCAGCGCATCCTGGAGCTGACCCGGATCCCCCGGTCGGCCCAGCCCCGGGAGACACCACCCGGGACCCTGCGGCCGATCGAGCGCTGCATCCTGAACGCCCGGGAGCGAGGCGTCGACGCATCCGAGATCGCGGCCCGGCTGCGGCGCTCGCCCGGGTACGTCGAACGGGTCATCGAATTCGCGAACTACAAGCTCGAGCAGGAGGAAACGCGATCATGAAGGTCTGGATCGATCAGGACCTGTGCACCGGAGACGGGATCTGCGAGGAGATCGCGCCCGACGTCTTCACCCTCCTCGACGACGGCCTGGCGTACGTGAAGGAAGGCGACAAGGTCTTCGACGACCCGGGCGGCCCGGAGGGTCTCGCCAACGTGCCTGCCGGGCAGGAAGAGGCAACCATCGAGTCCGCCGAGGAGTGCCCCGGCGAGTGCATCTTCATCGAGATCTGACCCCAGCGAGCTGACCGACACCCGGCGGGTCGGGGTCGACCAGCCACGAGCGCCCGAGGCGAACGCCCGGGCGTTCGTCCGCGTACTGTCGGGTCGATGCTGGGGACCATCGGTGATCTCGTCGAAGACGTGCAGGTGCGTCTGGCCGGACCCATCGAGGCCGCGTCGGACACCGAGGCCGTGATCTCCCGCCGGCGCGGCGGCAGCGCCGCCAACGTCGCCGTGGTCGCGGCCACCATCGCGGGGACGGCACGGTTCATCGGCCGGGTCGGCGACGACCGGATCGGCGCGTCGCTCGTCGACGAGCTGGTGGCTGCGGGGGTCGAGCCAGTGGTCCAGCGGGCGGGCCGGACGGGGTCGATCGTGGTTCTGGTCCACCCCGACGGGGAGCGGACCATGCTGACCGACCGGGGCGCCAGCGTGGGACTCGAGCCGCCGGACCCAGCCTGGCTCGACAGGCTCGACGTGGTGCACGCGCCCTTCTACTCGTTGGCGGTCGAGCCCTTGGCCACCACCACGGCGACGCTGTTGCGGTGGGCCAGGGAGCGGCGGCCCATGGTCTCGATGGACGCGTCGTCCACCGCGGCGATCGGCGCCTACGGGCTGGCAGCGTTCTGCCGGCTGGTGGCCGAGGTGAAGCCGGACGTGCTGTTCTGCAACCAGGACGAGGCCCGCCTGCTCGGCCCGAGCATCGAACCGACCGCGCTGGGGGTGGGTACCACCGTGATCCACTCCGCCGGGGGCGCCGAGGTCCGGGCAGCGGGCCGGCCACCGGTGACGGTGCCCACCGGCACCGTCGAGGTGGCCGACTCCACCGGCGCGGGTGACGCCTTTGCGGCCGGCTTCCTGGCAGCCGCGGCAAGCGGCGCGGACGCCGCCGCGGGCGCCGCCGCGGGCCATGCCGCGGCTGCGTCGTGGTTGGGGATCAGCCGGTGAGGATCACCAGCGGGATGTCGCGATCGGTGCGCTCCTGGTAGCCCCCGTATCCCTTGTACGCCTCGACGACCTGGGGCCACAGCTCGGCCTTCTCCCCCGGGGTGGCCACCCGAGCCGTCATCGCCCGGGTCTCCCCGCCCGTGGTGACCTTCACCGACGGGTTCTCCCGCAGGTTCAGGAACCAGGCGGGATGCCGGTCGTCGCCCCCGTTCGACGCGACCAGCACCATCTTCTCCTCGTCGTGGACGGGCGTGGTGAGCATGGTCCAGCGGGCCTTGCCGGACCGGCGGCCGATGGTCTCGAGCTCGAGCACCGGCATGCCGAAGGCCTTGCCGGCGATCCTGCCCCCGCTCAGCCGGTAGACGGCCCGATGCAGCCCCGTGGCCAGCTTGGAGAAGACGTCCTTGGGATTGACCGACATGACGCCACCCTAGGAGACCGCTGCCGAGTGCGCCGGGGCGGATCAGACGGCGACAGGCTCCCGGGCCTCGACGGCGGCCGGCTCCGAATCGGCCGGCTCGGTGAGCTCGATCACCACCGGGTCGGCGGTGCGGGTGGTGGGATGGAGCCGTCCGGCACCCCACCAGCCCACCCAAGCCAGCACCGCGCCCGCGAAGATGTCGAGCCAGTAGTGGTTGGCCGTGACCACCACCACCAGGGCGGTGAGCACCGGATGGGCGATGACCAGCCAGCGCCACCGGCTGGTGCCCACCTTGATGACCGCAACCGCGATGAGCAGCGCCCAGCCCACGTGCAGCGACGGCATGGCGGCGAGCTCGTTCGCGGCCTTGGCGATGCCGAGGGCGTAGGGGTCGGGACCGAACAGCCGGGCGGTGTCGACGAAGCCGGCCATCCGCAGCATGCGCGGCGGGGCCAGCGGGAACGCCAGGTGGATGACCAGGCCCGCCATCGTGCAGCCGATGAGCGCAACGCGGATCCGGGGCATGGCGTCGCGCTTGAGAAGCAGGGCCCAGGCCAGGAACAGGATCATCGACGGGAAGTGAGCGGCGAAGTAGTAGGTGTTGGCGGCCCGGGTGAGCCACTCGTAGGGCAGGAACAGGCCCTGGAGCACGGCCTCGCTCGGCAGCCCCACCCGGTCCTGGAACTCGATGAGGCGATCGGCGTTGGTCCGGGCGGCGGCCCACGAATCGGCCGTCACCGTCCGGACCGCCGAGTACAGGAACCACAGGGCCCCCAGGGCCAGCACGTTGACGATGAGCGAGCGCCTGAGGCCGGGCCGGCTCCGGGCGACGCGGGTCGGCGGCGATCCGCCGACGATCACGTCACTCCTGCGGCTCAGCGCTCGCATGCCAACACCTCGAATGTGTCACGTGCCCGTAACAGTTCCATACTAAACGCAAAACGGGCGCGATCAGTATGAGGTTTCGCCCAGCCCCGGCCCTGGCCGGAAGCGCCGCTACGACACCGGAAACCGTGCCCGACCTGGATCTCGACGACGTCCGCCGGCGCCTGACCGCGGCGTTTCCGCTGGTCGACGACCATCCGGACGTCGCCGGGGTGCTGCGCGACCCGGCGCTGCTGGCGCTGCTCGGACCGGCCCTGGCCCAGCCATTCCTCCACGAGGGGGTCACCCTGGTGATGGCACCGGAAGCTCGGGGGCCGATCCTGGGCGCCCTGGTCGCGATCGAGCTCGGCGCCGGGCTGGTGCTGGCCCGCCGGGCCGGGGCCAACCACCCCGGTGCCGACCTGCAGGTGCGGTCCGACCCCACCTGGCGGGGCGACCGCCAGGTGTTCCAGGGGCGATCGATGGATCTCGTCCCGTCCGACCGGGTGTTGATCGTGGACGACTGGATCACCACAGGCGCCTCGGCCCGCGCCGTGGCCGCGCTGGCGCGGCGGCGCGGGGCCACCGTCGTGGGCGTCGCTGCGCTGGTCAACAAGGCCACCCTCGCGGTCCTCGACGAGCTGGGAGCGCACACCCTGGTGGACTTCGACGCCATCGCCGGCTGACTCGGCCGGCCGGGCGCCCCGACGGCGCCGGGGGTACGGTGCGGCGGATGGACGAGAACTACGAGGACCTCACCGACTGCGGCCTCTCCGAGGAGCTGGAGGAGCAGCTGGTGCACAACCAGCGCGAGTGCACCTTCATGTGGACGAACAAGGCCGGCGAGGCCTTCGGGGTGATCATGTCGTTCCTCCCCAAGGACGGGAAGCTCTGGCTCACCGCAGCCGAGCGACGGGCCCGGATCGCGGCCCTACGGCGATTCCCGCGGGCGGCGGTCTGCATCACCAGCACGGGCACGTCCATGGGTGGGGGCAAGACCATCACCTACAAGGGGACCTGCACCATCCACGATTCTCGGGAGGTGAAGGACTGGTTCTACCCCGAGTTCGCGGCCCGCATGCGCCCCGACGACCCGGCATCGGCCAGCGCCTTCGCCCACTTCCTGGACTCCCCGGCCCGGGTGATCATCGAGTTCGACCCCGAGTACAAGCTCGGTTTCGACAGCGCCCTCATGTGGGTCCGGACCCCCGAGGTCGCCCGGCGGACCTCCTGATGGTCGGCCGCCTGGCCGGCAAGGTCGCGGTCGTCGTCGGCGGCGCCACCGGATTCGGGCTGGCGACCGTCGAGCGCTTCAGCGAGGAGGGGGCCACCATCGTCATCGGCGGCCGCCGGCTCGAGCTGGCACGGGAGGTGGCCGAGGCCCACGGGGCCAGCGCCACCCGATGCGACGTGACCGACGATGCCGACGTCGAGGCCCTGGCCCGGGAGACCCTCGACCGCCACGGGACCGTCGACGTGGCGATCAGCTACGCCGGGTACCAGCAGAGCACACCGCTGCACGATCTCACCCCCGAGCTCCTGGAGCCGATGGTCGCGGTCCAGCTCAGCGGGGCCATGTTCTTCATGCGTCACATGGCCAACGCCATGGCCGACACCGGCGGCGGCTCGCTGATCAACATCTCCTCCACCACCGCGCACCGGCCGGTGGTGGGCCACATCGCCTACGCGGCGTGCAAGGCCGGCATCGAGTACGCCACCGCGGTCGCCGCCCTCGAGTACGGCCCCCGCGACGTCCGGGTCAACTGCATCGCCCCGCACCTGATCGAGACCGAGATGACCAGGGAGATCTTCGAGCACAGGCTGGCCATCGAGGCCATCCGCCAACAGACCCCGCTGGGCCGGATGGGCACACCCGAGGACATCGCCAACTGCGCGCTCTTCCTGGCCAGCGACGAGTCCGCCTACATCAGCGGGCAGACCATCGTGGTCGACGGGGCCAACACCACCCAGAAGCTGCCCACCGCCGCCGACTACCAGCTCCTGGCCCAGGCCCGGCCGGACCTGGTCGAGTAGCTACATCGACCTGAAGAAGGCCGGTTGCGGCGTGGCCCGCGGGACGAACCCCAGGTGGCCGGGACCGAGAGATCCCGCTCCAGCAGCAGGGTGTCGTGGTAGCGGCCGCCCTTGTGGCCCACCTCGGTGAGGGTGCCGACCTCGCGGTAGCCGAGCTTGCGGTGCAGCGCCACCGATGCCTCGTTCGGGAGGGCGATGATCGCCACCGCCCGGTGCAGGTCGCTGGCGACCAGCCGGTCCACCAGGGCCCCGAGCAACGCGGTGCCGATCCCCCTCCCGAGATGCCCCTGGTCGACGACGATGGTGGTCTCCACCGAGCTCCGGTAGGCGACCTTGAGCCGGTACCAGCTGGAGTAGGCCACCCCGGCCACGACCCCGTCGACCTCCGCCACCAGGCAGTGGAGCTCGTCTCCACGGGCCTCCCACCAGGCCTGCCGCCGCGCCAGATCCCACGGCTCGGTGTCGAAGGACACGTGGTTGTCGACGATCGTCCAGTTGTAGATGTGGTTGATCCGCTCGAAGTCCGCGGGCCCGGCGTCACGGATCGCCGCGGCGTCACGGATCGCCGTGCTCATGGCCCCGATTCTGCCGGGCCGACAGCCCGGGTACGAATCGCCCCCGCGGGGCCGGCTGAGGCAGGATCCGGGTCATGCCGACCCCGGCCCAGACCGAGCGCATCACCGAGGATCGGACCGCCCTGGAGCGGATCCTGTCGGGCCCGGTGCAGCTCCTGCCGCTGCTCCCGGCGTTGGCCCACGCCCTCGACGACCCCTCGCTGCTCGAACCCGAGCTGCGAGTCGACCCCGCGCTCAGCCTGGAGCCGGAGGGGGGCTGGACCGACGAGCAGCGCGCCCGGGCCCGGGAGCTCGCCCTCGACGCCCTGGAGCAGCTACGGGACCACGGCCCCGCTGCCGGCGGGGCCCGGCACACCCACCCGGCGATGGAGTGGCTCACCGGCACCGAGCTGGGAGGGTCCTACGTGCCCATGCTGCACGAGGAGCTGGGCCTCGAGGGCCAGGACCTGCGGGCCCCCGATTGGACGAAGGCAGACCTGGCCCCCGACCGCGTGATGCGGGTGGTGATCATCGGCGCCGGCATGTCCGGCATCCTCGCCGCCCACCGCCTCGACCAGGCGGGCATCGACGTGGTGGTGCTCGAGAAGAACCCGGGCGTGGGCGGCACCTGGCTGGAGAACACCTACCCGGGTTGCCGGGTCGACGTGTCCAACCACGTCTACTGCTACTCGTTCATGCAGAAGGCGGACTGGCCCGAGTACCACTCCAGCCAGCGTGTGCTCCTGCAGTACTTCGACGACTGCGTCGACGCCTGGGGGATCCGGGAGCTCATCCGGTTCGAGACCGAGGTCACCGCGGTGGTCTGGGACGACCAGCAGCTCCGATGGACCCTCGAGCTGGACACTGGGACCGGCGAGGAGACCCTGCAGGCCGACGCGGTGATCAGCGCGGTGGGGCAGCTCAACCGGCCGCGCTATCCCGACATCGAGCGCCGCGACAGCTTCGAGGGTGTGGCCTTCCACTCGGCACGCTGGAACCACGACGTGGACTTCGAGGGTGCCCGAGTGGCCGTGATCGGCACCGGCTGCAGCGCCATGCAGCTCATCCCCCACCTGGCGCGGAGTGGCGCCGAGGTGACGATCTACCAGCGCACGCCGAACTGGCTGGTGCCTCGACCCGAGTACCAGCAGCAGCTGCCCGACGAGCTGCTGTGGCTGTTCGACCACGTACCCCACTACGCCAACTGGTTCCGGCTCCGGCTGTTCTGGCGCAGCCACGAGGGCCTGCTGCCCCGCCTCGAGGTGGACCCCGAGTGGGCCCAGCCCATCGAGCACTCGGTGAGCGAGTCGAGCGCCGAGCTACGGGGGCTGCTCGAGCTGTACCTGCACGCCGAGTTCGACGACCGTCCGGACCTGCTCGAGCAGGTGATGCCCGACTACCCGGTGGGTGCCAAGCGCTTCGTGCTCGACGACGGGATCTGGGCCGAGACCCTGAAGCGGGACAACGTCACCCTCGAGACCACCCCGATCGAGCGGATCACCGCCACCGGTATCCACACCGTCGACGGGGTCGACCATCCTGCCGACGTCCTGGTGTACGGCACCGGGTTCCAGGCGTCGTCGTTCCTCACCCCGATGAAGGTGGTCGGCCGCGACGGCCTCGACCTCCACCAGTCCTGGGGCGGTGACGCCCGGGCCTACCTGGGGATCGTCAGCCCCGGCTTCCCGAACTTCTTCTACCTCTACGGCCCCAACACCAACATCGTCATCAACGGCAGCATCATCTACTTCTCCGAGTGCGAGGTGCACTACGTCACCCGGTACCTGCGCCACCTGCTGGAGCACGGCCACCGGGCGCTGGACGTGAAGCGCGAGGTGCACGATCGCTACAACGAGTGGATCGACGAGGGAAACCTCCGGATGGCCTGGGGGGTGTCGAGCGTGAACAGCTGGTACAAGTCCAACGGCGGCCGGGTGGCCCAGAACTGGCCGTTCTCGCTGATCGAGTACTGGGAGCAGACCCGCGAGCTCGACCCCGGCGACTACCACGTGATCGACTGATGCAGCTCCGGGGGAGGACGGCGATCGTCACCGGCGCGGCCTCGGGGATCGGCGCCGCGACCACCCGCCGGTTCGTGGCCGAGGGAGCCCGGGTCACGATCGCCGATCGCGACGAGGAGCGGGGCCGAGCGCTGGCCGACGAGCTGGGCTCGGCGACCTGCTTCGTCGCCGCCGACGTCTCCCGCGAGGACGACATCGTCGCGCTGGTGGCCCGCAGCATCGACCAGTGGGGCCACATCGACGTCCTCTTCAACAACGCGGGCTTCGGCGGCGCCCTGGGCCCGATCTCGGCGACGTCGGCGGCCGACTTCGACCTCACCTTCGACGTGCTGGTCAAGAGCGTGTTCCTGGGCATGAAGCACGTGGCCGAGCACATGACCGCCCGCGGGTCCGGCAGCATCATCAACACCGCGTCGATCGCGGCGCTGTACGCGGGCTGGTCGCCGCATCTCTACGGCGCGGCCAAGTCGGCGGTGATCGCGTTGTCGGCATCGGTGGCGATGGAGCTGGCCGAGGCCGGGGTTCGGGTCAACGCCATCTGCCCGGGCGCGGTGGCGACCCCGCTGTTCGCGGGCCGTCCCGATGCCACCGACGAGGACCTGGCCGCGGCCGCCGAGCGGATCGGGCCGACGATCCCGCTCGGCCGGGTGGGTCGGCCCGATGACCTGGCGTCGATGGCCCTCTTCCTCGCCAGCGCCGAGTCGAGCTTCGTCACCGGCCAGGCGTTCGTGGTCGACGGGGGCAGCACCGCTGGCTTCGCGTGGCGGACGTGGCCGTCGTTCATGCGCGAGCCCCGGCCCATCCGTCATCACCGACCCGAGGGCCGCTGAGGTGGCCCCCATCCGGCTGGCCATCACCGACACCGGTGCAGGCGAGACCCTGGTCTTCACCCACGGCTGGCTCGACCACCACCACGTGTGGGACGGGGTGATCGAGGCCCTCGGGCCCGATCGCCGCTGCCTGGCCTGGGATCTGCGGGGCCACGGTGAGTCCGAGATCGCCCCGCCCGGGCAGTACACCCGCGAGCACGCGCTGGGCGACCTGGAGCGGGTGGTCGAGCAGGCCGGCCCGCCGGTGGTGCTGGTGGGCCACTCCCTGGGCGGTTACCTCTCGCTGGCCTACGCGCTCGTTCATGCCGACCAGGTGCGGGGGCTGGCGCTGGTGGCGGCCGGACCAGGCTTCCGGAATCCGGCGACCCGAGAGCAGTGGAACGCCAACGTCGACGAGGCCGCGGCCAGAGCCAGGGTGGCCCCGGGGAGCGAGGAGATCTCGAAGCACGTGGACTCGTGGGTGCTCGACTCGCTCGGCGACATCACCGTGCCCGTCGCGGTAGTGGTCGGCGAGCGCGACAAGCGGTTCCAGGCATCGGCGGCGGTCTTCGAGAAGTACCTCGACGTCCGAGCGAACGTGACCGTGCCCGACGCCGGCCACACCGTCCACCGCAAGCATCCCGCCGCCGTCGCTGCCGCGATCGAAGAGCTGCTGGCCATTCTCCCGTGAGGCTCGCCGCCCCCTGGCGGCCGCAGCGACGACCGGCGCCTCCGGCGCAGCCGCAGGGCACACCCAACCTCACGCCCGCAGCTGCGGCGAAAGCCGCAGCCAGCGGGACGCGCGATCCCCGAACCGGCCCAACGGAGGAGCGAGGGACGAGGAGCGGTAGGGCGCCTCCGCCGCCGCAGGGCACACCCAACCTCA
>JBFKRY010000048.1:0-22045 GCA_041636995.1 Acidimicrobiales bacterium
CATGGCGGCCCATGACCTCGATCACCATCACCCGGTCGTGCGACTCGGCGGTGGTGTGCAGGCGCTCGATGGCCTCGGTGGCGATGCCCACCGCGGTCTCGAACCCGAAGGTCAGCTCGGTCTCGCCGATGTCGTTGTCGATGGTCTTGGGCACCCCGATCACGTCCAGCACGCCGTCGCGCCAGAGCTGGAGGCCACAGGACAGCGTGCCCTCGCCGCCGATGACGATCATGGCCTCGATGCCCAGCTCGTCGCGGGCCTCGATGGTCCGCTCGATGCCGCGCTCGCGCATGTAGGGGGTGACACGCGAGGTACCCAGGATGGTGCCACCGCGCGAGATGGTGCCCCGCATCCGCTCGACCGAGAGCATCTCGTACTCGCGGCGCAGGAAGCCGCGCCAGCCGTCGTGGAAGCCGATTATCTCGTCGCCGTACACCCGCTCGGCCTTGAAGACGATCGCTCGCAACACCGCATTGAGACCCGGGCAGTCGCCGCCGCCGGTCAGCACTCCAACACGCATGGGTTCTCCCTCGGGACGCGGCCGCACGCACAGCGTGCGGTTGCACGCCCAGCATGCGGTTGCACGCACAGCGTGCGGTCGCACGCACAGCGTGCGGTCGCAGTGTAAGGCGGCTCCGATCTCCCGAACTACGCTCCGTCGATGCCCGTGATCCTCGCCCTCGACGCCGGCACCACCGGCGTGCGCACCATCGCCATCGACGAGCAGGGCCGAGCGGTGGCCTCGGCCTACCGGGAGTTCTCGCAGTACTTCCCCGAGCCCGGCTGGGTCGAGCACGACGCCGGTGAGATCTGGGATGCGGTCCAGGCCACCCTGGGCGAGGTGAGCGCGGCCATCGACCAGCCGCCCGCAGCCATCGGGATCACCAACCAGCGCGAGACGGTGGTGGCCTGGAGCCGGGCCGGCTCGGAGCCGGTCCACCGGGCGCTGGTGTGGCAGGACCGCCGCACCGCCGACCGCTGCGGCCAGCTGGAGGCCGACGGGCACCTGCCGCTGGTCCGCCAGCGCACCGGGCTGGTGCTCGATCCGTACTTCTCGGGCTCGAAGATCGAGTGGCTCCTCACCGAGGGGGGCGTCGACCCCTCCGACGACCTCGCGGTGGGTACCGTCGACAGCTGGCTGGTGTGGAAGCTCACCGGCGGCGCGGTCCACGCGACCGACGCCACGAACGCCAGCCGCACCCTGCTCTACGACATCGTCGACCTGCGCTGGAGCGACGAGCTCTGCGACGTCTTCGGCGTGCCCCCGCACATCCTGCCCGAGGTCAGGCCGTCGAGCGGGTCGTTCGGCACCACCACCGCCGACGCCGCCTGCGGTGCCGGCATCCCCATCGCCGGCATCGCCGGCGACCAACACGCGGCGCTCTTCGGCCAGACCGCCTTCGCGGTCGGTGACGCCAAGAACACCTACGGCACCGGCTCCTTCGTCCTCATGAACGTGGGCCAGGAGTGTCCCGAGCCCGTCGAGGGGCTGCTGACCACCGTGGCCTGGCTGCTCGACCAGGGCGAGGGCGCCGTCGCCACCTACGCCCTCGAAGGCGCCATCTTCGTCACCGGCGCCGCCATCCAGTGGCTGCGGGACGGGCTGCAGATCATCGATGCCGCCCCCGACGTCGAGCCCCTGGCCCTCGAGTGCGACGACACCGGCGGCGTGTACCTGGTGCCCGCGTTCACCGGCCTCGGGAGCCCGTACTGGGATCCCTACGCCCGGGGCACGATCGTGGGCCTGACCCGCGGCACCGGACGCCCCGAGATCGCCCGGGCCACGGTCGAGGCCATGGCGTACCAGACCCGCGACGTGGTGGACGCCATGACCGGATCGTCGGGAGCGGCGCTGCAGAGCCTCAGGGTCGACGGTGGCGCGTCGGTGATGGGGCTGCTCCTCCAGCTCCAGGCCGACCAGCTCGGGGTCCCGGTGCGGCGCCCGAAGATGCAGGAGACCACCGCACTGGGCGCGGCCTACCTGGCGGGGCTGGCCGTCGGGGTGTGGCCGTCGCTCGACGACATCGCCGGACACTGGGAGCTCGACACCGAGGTCCGGCCAGCAGCCGACCGCGCCGGAGCCGACGTGGCCTACGCCGGGTGGCGGCGCGCCGTCGAGCGCAGCCGGGACTGGGCTCGCGACTGAGCGACGGTCAGCCGCCGGGCGCCGGTGCCAGCTCGGTGAGCGTGGCCCGGAGCTGGCGGATGGCCTGGGCGGTGCGCTGCTCGTTCTCGATCAGAGCGAACCGGACGAACCCCTCGCCGCCTGGTCCGAAACCGACCCCGGGCGAGGTGGCCACCTTGGCCTCGGTCACGAGCCACGACGCGAAGTCGATCGAGCCCATGGACCGGTAGGGCTCGGGGATCGGCGCCCAGACGAACATGGTTCCCCGGGGCGGCTCGACGTCCCAGCCGATGCGCTGGAGGCCGCTGCAGAGCGCGTCGCGC
Source organism: Acidimicrobiales bacterium (assembly GCA_041636995.1). Classification (GTDB taxonomy): domain Bacteria; phylum Actinomycetota; class Acidimicrobiia; order Acidimicrobiales; family UBA8592; genus JBFINV01. The sequence continues at coordinate 2,449 of JBFKRY010000048.1, forward strand.
CGGCCCTGGTAGATGTCGTTCACGAGCTTCGGGTGGTCGGCGGCCTCGTTGAGGGTGACCGTGGCCGCGATCTGCACGGGCTGGAACGTGCCGTAGTCGAGGTACGACTTGAGCTTCGCCAGCGCGGCCACCACCTCGGCGTTCCCGAGCATGAACCCCACCCGCCAGCCGGCCATCGAGAACGACTTGGTCATCGAGTACAGCTCGACCGCCACCTCCTTGGCCCCGTCGACCTGCAGGATCGAGGGTGGGCTGTAGCCGTCGAAGCCCAGATCGGAGTAGGCGAAGTCGTGCACGAGCAACACCCTCTGCTCGTGCGCGAACGCCACCACCTGCTGCATGAACTCGAGATCGACGCAGGTGGTGGTGGGGTTGTGCGGGAACGAGAGCAGGATCACCCGGGGCTTGGGCCAGCTGTACTCCCAGCGTTCCCGCATCACGGTGAAGAAGTCGCCACCGGTGGACAGCGGGATCTCGCGCACCTCGGCACCCGCGAAGATCGGTGAGTAGAGGTGGATCGGGTACGAGGGCGACGGCACCAGCACCGCGTCGCCGGGCTGGAGCAGGGTCCACATCAGGTGCGACAGACCCTCCTTGGCGCCGATGGTGTTGATGGCCTCGGTTCCCGGGTCGAGGGTCACGCCGAAGCGACGCTCGTACAGGTTGCAGATGGCCTCGCGCAGCTTCGGGAGGCCCCTGGAGGCCGAGTACCGGTGGTTGCGGGGGTTCCGCGCCGCCTCGCAGAGCTTCTCGACCGCGATCTCGGGCGACGGCAGGTCGGGGTTGCCGAACCCGAAGTCGACGATGTCGTCCCCGGCCTGGCGCCCCTCGACCTTCAGGTCGTCGATGATGCTGAACACATAGGGCGGCAGGTTGGTGATCCGGCGGAACTCCATCCGCCCAAGCCTACTGTCCGGGCTCCCGGCGGTGGTTCAGCGCCCGGCCGCGAGGATGGCGGCCCCGATGGCGCCGGATCGGCCGCCGAAGTGGGACAGCTCGATGGCCACCGGCTCGCGGAGGTCGGCGTCGATCATGACCTTGGGGTAGGCGTCGCGGATGGCCTCGATCAGCGGCACGCCGATGTCGGCCAGTCCCCCGCCGACGACGATGATGGCCGGGTCGAGGACGTTGACCAGGTTGGCGAGCCCGACTGCAACCCAGTAGCCGAGCTCGGCCAGGATGGCCAGCGCCGCCGGGTCGCCCCGGGCCACCAGGGCGGCGGTGTGCTCGCTGGTGACCTCGTCGGCGTTGCCGCCGGCCAGCGAGAGCAGCGAGTCGGCTCGGCCCGCGGCCGCGGCCTCCCTCGACAGCCGGTTGAGGGCGCTGCCCGACGCGTACCGCTCCCAGCAGCCACGGCGGCCGCAGACGCAGGGGATCCCGTCGTGGACGATGATCATGTGACCGGACTCGCCGGCGAAGCCCGCGGCACCGTGGTGGAGGTGGCCGTCGAGGACGAAGCCGGTGCCGATACCGGTACCCAGGGCGACGAACGCCACGTCGTCGAACCCCCGGGCCGCGCCCAGGCGGGCCTCGGCCCAGGTGGCGGTGGTCGCGTCGTTGTCGACCACGGCGGCGAGGTTCAGCCGGGCGTCGAGGCGAGCCTTCAGCGGGAAGCGCACCAACGACGGGATGTTCGGCGAGGTCCGCACCACCCCTGCGCCGTCGACGATGCCGGCACAGCCCACGCCCACCGCAGTGACCGGGTGACCCTCCTGCTCGGCCAGGCGATCGCAGATGTCGACGATGGTGTCCACCAACTCGCCCGGATCCTCGGGTCGCAGCACCTTGATGGTGGGGCCGATGGTGCTGTCGGCGCGCAGCGGCACCCCCCGCACGTTGGTTCCCCCGATGTCGAACCCGACGGCCAGGGCACCGTCGTTCACGAAGTGACCGTGGCCTCGACCCGGCGGCGGAGGTCGTCGAGCGCGGTCCGGATGATCCGGGACTCGGCCCGCCGCTTCACGAAGCCGGGGATGGGTACCACCAGGTCGGCCTCGAGGTGGTAGGCGACCTCGGTGCGGTTGCCGTCGTGGCCCGCGGGAAGGAACTCGTACTCGCCGTCGAGCTTGCGGGTGATGTCGCCCTCGATCAGACGCCAGGCGAAGCGCAGCGGGTTGCTGCCGTAGTAGTAGCGCAGGGTGTAGGTGGTGCTGCGCCCCATCGCCGCGGCCCGGAAGGTGACGTCGCCGCCCCGGCCGTCGTCGTCGCGGCGCTGCACCAGGACCTCCTTGACGTCGCTGGCCCACTCGGGGTAGCGCTCGAAGTCGAGGGCCACGGCGAAGCACTGCTCGGGGGTGGCATCGATGATGGCCCGCTGGGTTGCGTGATCGGTCATGACGTCACCTGGTCCGCTGCTTCTTGGGTCGGAGCCGAGTCCGGGGCGGGAAGTCGCCGTGGCGGGACGCCCACAGACCCGCCAGACCCAGACCGTACATGGGAACGAGGATACCGAACGCGACACCGGTGAACGGGCGCAACGAGGCCGTGGTGAAGGCCACTGTGGTCTGGACCGCAGTGGACCCCAGGAGGTGCCAGCGGACCGCGCCGGGCGCGGACCCGGCCAGGAAGTACAGCCCGCCGATGCCGATCTCCTCGGTCCGGCTCCGGTCGACGGCGCGGGCGAAGGCGGCCAGGAAGGCCACACAGCCCAGACCGAACAGCACCAGGGCCACGACCACGCCGACGGCTCGCGTGGCCTCGACGAACGTGGACAGGATCGCGGTCGCGGTGAAGACCGCGGTGCCGGCCCAGGACAGCACGATGATCGGGTTCCCGGCCGGTCGACGGTCGTCTGCCACGGCACCGATGATGCCAGTCCGGGCCGGGCCACGGCCATGCGCCCCGGTCGTGCCGGTGCGGCTGGCTGGCTATGGGCGCAGCCGGTCGATGGTGCGGTGGACGGCCTCGCGGTAGCGCTGGGCCAGCAAGTCGTAGTCGAACTCCCGGACGGCTCGCCGCCGGCCCTCGGCCCCCATGGATGCCCGGGTGGCGGGATCGTCCAGCAACGATCGCAGCGCCTCGGTCACCTGCGAGACGTCTCGGGGATCGTCGACCACCAGGCCGGTCTCCCCGTGGACGACTGCCTCGGCGGCCCCGCCGCTGCGCCCGGCGAGCTGGGGGACGCACGCTGCAGCTGCCTCCAGGAAGACGATGCCGAAGCCTTCCTGCTCGAGGCCTCCCCAGCGCACCCGGCACAGCATCGCGAACACGTCGGCGATGCCGTACAACTCGGGGACCGCCTCCTCGGGCACCCGCCCGAGGAATCGAACCGGCGAGCCCGCCCGGCCCGCCCGTCGGTCCAGACGGGCCCGGTCGCGCCCGGCCCCGGCGACCAGCACCACCAGCGCTGGGTGGCTGGAGACCAGCAGCCCGGCGGCATCGATCAGGACGTCGATGCCCTTGCGGGGCACCAGCCGGCTGAGGCTCAGCACCACGGTGTCGTCCGGGGTCAGCCCGTAGCCGGCCCGGACCCGCTCGCGAGGGCCGGCGTCGAGCAGGGTGAACCGCTCGGTGTCGACACCGGGCGGGATCACCGCCACGGGCAGGCTGGTCCCGGCGGCCCGCTCGGCCTCGGCGGTGGTGTAGGCGCCGGCAGTGATCACCAGCTCGGCGCCTCGCAGCACCTGGCCCAGGATCGCCTTGGTGCCGGGCAGGTGCCCGGGCACCGTCACCTCCGCCCCGTGCAGGATCACCCCGTACGGCAGGCCCAGGCCAGGGCCCAGGGCGCCGACGGGCACCGCGGGATCGAACATCACCAGCTCGGCGTCCATCTCGGCAGCGAGCTCGCGAATCTGGCGCCGGAGCCAGGGCTCCGGGAGCAGGAAGGGCTGGCGGGTCCGGATGATCCGGTGCTGCTGGGTGGCGTCCCATGCGCCCGCTCCGGGGTGGGCGTGGGTCAGGACCGCGATCTCCTCGGGCGGGAGGCGGCGGTACAGCTCCCAGAGGTAATTCTGGATGCCGCCGAACTTGGGGGGATAGTCGTTGGTGACCAGCAGGTGACGCATCGGCGCCGATGGTGGCCGATCAGCGGCCCGCGGTCACATCGCCGACAGGGACATCGCCGACCGGAACATCGCGGTCGAGCTCGGCGCGGACCCCGGGGTCGGGGTCCTCGGCGACCAGCGCCAGGCTGGCCGCCAACCCGAGACGCTTGGCGGCCCACACCGCATGGGCCCGCAGCATGGGGTCGGGGTCGGCGAGGTGGGCCTCGATCGCGGCCACCACCCGGGCGTCGGCGCCGGCAGCGGTGTTGCCGAGGGCCACGAGGGCGTTGCGCCGCAGATACCGGGGCTCACGCGCCGGGATGTACCAGTCGCCGTGGCGAGCCAGCAGGGCAGCGTCGTCCGCGCTCAGCAGATCGAGCAGGGGCACCAGCCGCCGCAGCGGCGACGGCGAGATCTGCAGGGGCTGACCGGTCTGCCGGCGGTTCGGCGGGCACACCTCCTGGCAGTCGTCGCAGCCGTAGACCCGGGTCCCGAGGGCGACCCGGTGCTCGACCGGGAAGGTACCGGTGGCCTGCACCAGCCAGGCCAGGCACCGGCGGGCGTCGAGCACGCCGGGGGCGACGATGGCGCCGGTGGGGCACGCCGGCAGGCAGCGCTCGCAGGTCCCGCAGCCATCGACAACCGGCTCGGCCGGCGCCAGCACCGCGTCGGTCACCACGCTGCCGAGCACGAACCAGCTCCCCCGGCCCGGCAGCAACAGGTTGGTGTTCTTGCCGTACCAGCCCAGCCCGGCCCGGTACGCGGCCTCCCGGTCGACCAGGGCGTTGTCGTCGATCAGGATGCGGGCCCCGAACCCACCGGCATCCAGCTCGGCGGCGATCGCCTCCAGGCCGGCCCGGAGCTGCGCGTAGTGGTCCTCCCACACGTAGCGGGCCACCGCTCCGGACGGGCCGTCGACGTCTGTGTCGGTCTCGCCCGGGTCCCGCAGGTACGAGCGGGCCCCGACCACCAGGCTGCGGGCGCCCGGGAGCGCCCGCGCGGGTTCGGTGGAGCGGTCCGGGTTCCGGTACGTGAACTGCATCCCGCCGTGCAGGCCCGCGGCCTTGCGCTCGCGGAGGATCGCTCGGGTGGACTCGAACACCCCGGCGGGCGCCGCCCCTACTGCGTCGAGCCCGTGAGCCAGCCCGACGCTGCGGAGCCGCTCGACCGACGGCATGGTCATCCGATCGACCTCGGGTCCATCGTTCGATCCATCACTCGATGCGGGCCATCTCGCGCCAGGCCCGGGGCATCTCTGGGTCGCCGGCCCACCGGCCCGGCGACGGGCGGTTCCAGAGCGCCAACACGATGTCCGACGCCGATCCGGTCAGGCTGGAGCCGGCCTCGCGCTCGACCCGCCGGACCCCCTCGCCCGTGACCGCGATCGTCCAGCTGTGGTCGCTGTCGGTGGCCTGGAGCTCCAGCACCGGCGCCCCGTCGGTGGCGACGCCGGGGTCGGCGTCGAGGAAGACGTCGAGCAGCTCGTCGATGCCGTCGCGGGCCAGCACCGGGTCGATCGGCTCCGCCCCGCCGGCGGCCAGCTGGGCGTCGACCCGGTGGACCGCCAGCTCCTGGGCCATGCGCCGGCCCACCCAGCCCGACACCAGCGCCGCGCCCGACCAGTTCCACGTCGGCTGATCGGGACCGATCCGGCGCAGCGTGGTCACCAGCTGGCGCCCGAGATCGGCCACCCCCCGGGCCGACTGCTGGTCGAGGTCCGCGGGGACCACGGGGCCGTCCAGCGACGCCCCGGGGCCGAGCTGGGCATGCCAGAACGCCAGCACCTCGGCCACGTGATCACGCAGATCCCGGGCGCTCCAATCCGGGCACGGCGGCACCGGAGCCTCGGGATCCACCGCGGCCCAGGCGTGGTCGAAGGCGTCGACCTCGCGCTCGAGGTGGCCCAGGTGATCTGCCAGCGACATCGTCATGCTCCCATCATGGTGCCCTCCTCCCCCGTGGCGCTCGTTCGGTGGCGTAGCCCGGGCACCAGGCCACCCTCGGCGAGCGTGCGCATGGCTCGCAGCTCCTCCATGGTGATCACCACCGCCGCCTCCGGCTCGCCACGGCAGAGGTAGGTGACCAGACAGTCGGCACAGGCATCGGTGTTGCGCATCACGCAGGTGTCGCAGTCGACTCGCAACGTCGGCGACCCGGGCTCGGGGGGCTCAGCATCCATGGGAACGACCCTAGGAAAGGGGTGTGACAGCGCCCCTCCGCGTCGGCGAGCATGGGCTCGTGACTCCCGGAACCTCGGCCGCGCCCCGCCAGCGCGGGCCGCAGGTCTGGCGGACCGCCGATGTGGGAACGGACTGGCAGTGGGCCCTCTCTCGGGCCGAGATCGACGAGCTCCTGACAGCCGCCGCGCCCCATGCCCACGCATCGAGGGAGGAGGTGTCGGCGATCGACGCAGCATCCTTCGGCCTCCCGAGCATGAGTGCGAAGCTGCGCAGGGTCGCCGACGAGCTGACCGCCGGTCGGGGCGTACAGCTCGTCCGGGGGTTCCCGGCCCGCGACGTGACCGCGTCCTCGGCTGCCGCCGTCCTCGCAGGAATCGGCGGCCACCTGGGTGCCCTCCGCCCCCAGAATCGAGCCGGCGATCTGGTCGGCCAGGTGCGGGACACGGGCGCCGATCCAGACGACCCGGGCGTACGCATCTACCAGACCGCAGCCCGCCAGACGTTCCACACCGACTCCTGCGACGTCGCCGGACTCCTCTGCCTGCAGACCGCTCGACTCGGTGGCGATTCCCTGGTGGTCAGCGTGGGCGCGATCTACAACGAGATGCTCGATCGGGCCCCCGAGCTGGCGGCGGCGCTGTTCGAGCCGATCGCCACCGATCGCCGCGGCGAGGTGCCCCCCGGCGCCGATCCCTACTTCACGATCCCGGTCCTGAGCTGGTTCGAGGGTGCGCTGACGGTCGTGTACCAGCGCCAGTACATCGAGTCCGCCCAGCGCTTCGAGACCGCGCCCCGCCTCACCCCCGAGCTCGTGGCTGCCCTGGATCTCTTCGACGAGATCGCCGACGACCCGACGTTCCACCTGCGGATACGCCTGGAGGTGGGCGACATGCTGTTCGTCCACAACCATTCGACGCTGCACGACCGGACCCGATTCGTCGACGGACCGGACGCCCCTCGTCACCTGCTCCGGGTCTGGCTTTCGATGCCGAACGACCGCCCGCTGCCTCCGAGCTTCGCGACCCGGTTCGGCTCCACCACGATCGGCGACCGCGGCGGCATCTGCCTCGATCGGTGACCGCCAGCTCGCCCTCGAACGAGCACCTCGGGCGCCGTGGGCGGATCGGTGCGGCCGCCCTCGGCTCGGGGGCTGAAGCGGTCGATCTCGCCGCGGCCGGGTGGGGATATCACATCCGGGCCAGACACACCGGGTGGCCCCGAACTCGGCCGCAATCGCTCAGTTTCGCTGGGTGAAGCGAGCCGCCAGATCGACGAGGCGGGCCAGGCGGTCGGCGGCGGCGCCACTGTCGATCGAGGCCATGGCTCGCTCGATCCCGTCGACCAGGTCGGACGCAACGCCGGCGACCACCAGCCCCGCGGCGGCGTTGAGCACGACGATGTCGCGGTACGGCCCGACCTCCCCCGAGAGCACCCGCCTGGCAATGGCGGCGTTGTCCTCGGCGTCACCGCCCCGGAGCTCGTCGATGGTCGCCCGTGCCAGTCCCAGGTCGTCCGGCACCAGCTCGGAGGTGCTCACGGCCCCATCCCGGATCTCGTGAACGACGTTCGGCCCGGTCGTGGACAGCTCGTCGAGGCCGCCGTCGCCGGTGACCACCATCGCCAGCACCGAGCCGGTGGCCAGCAGGACCTCGGCCATGCGCCGGCCCACCGCCGGATCGGGGACCCCCACGACCTGCCGGGTGAGCCGACCAGGGTGCGACAGCGGGCCGAGCACGTTGAACACCGTCGGGATGCCGAGCTGGGCTCGCACGGGCCCGGCGAAGCGCATGGCCGGATGGAACGTGCGCGCGAACGCGAAACCGACCCCGACCTCGCGGACGCAGGCCTCGACCCCCTCGGGTCCGAGCTCGATCTCGACGCCCAGACCCTCGAGCACGTCGAAGGAGCCCGACGTCGACGAGGCCCGGCGGTTGCCGTGCTTGCACACCGTGGCCCCCGCGCCGGCGGCCACGAACGAGGCCATCGTCGACACGTTCAGCGCCGCCTCCCGACCGAGCTGCGAACCGCCGGCCCCCACCAGGTCGATGGTGTCCTCCGGCAGCTCGAGCGGCACCGCCGCGGTTCGCATGGCCCGCACCATGCCGGTCATCTCCTCGACGGTCTCGCCCTTCTGGCGTAGGGCCACGAGGAAAGCGGCGAGCTGCGCGTCGGTGGCCTCACCGGCGAGCACGGTGGCCAGCACCGCCTCGGCGGCGTCGGCGCCGATGTCGTCCCCGGCGGCGAGGGCACCCAGCACCACAGGCCAGCCGCCGTGATCGTCGAGCGTCATCGAACCAGTATCCGCCGGGGGCATCGGACCCACCAGTCGGCTTCGACGACGGTGGGCCGGCGGGGCAGCGCTCTCAGGCGCCGCCGATGCGCTTGCCCACGTAGCCCAGCAGACCGGCCACGCCCACGCCGCCGATGATCGTGAACAGCGACCCGAACGCGATCGACAGCAGCAGGACCAGGACCCCGACGGCCAGGCAGCCGATGCCGGCGATCTGGCGGACATCCACGCGGGCCGGCGGCGCCGCGACCACGGCAGCCTCCGCACGGCGCTGGGCCCGCTGGACGTTCGGCCCCGACTGGGTGACCACCCGGCCCACAGGAGCGCTCGTGGAGACCGTCGGGGCCAGCGGCCGGGACCGGTGCCCGGCGCCGGGCTCGACGGCGAGCACCGCCCCGACCAGCGCCGCCCGCATGGCGTCGTGGTGGGCCTCGAAGACGATCCGCTCACCCTCGTGGCGGGTGTGCTGGTCCTCCAGGTGGGTGCGGATGACCACCAGGCGCTCGTCGGCCTCGTCATCGTGCACCACGGCGCTGACCACCACGGCGCTGTGACGGACACCGCTGGCGTACTCGGCCACGTCGGTGAGCACCACGGCCGGGCCGGTGTCGGTGTCGGTCACCCGGGCGTGGGAGTAGAAGCGGCAGTCCGGGTCGGGCGACTCGAAGCTCAGCTCCGCAGCAGTTCGCTTCAGCGCGTCGACGAAGGCCGCGGCGGGCCGGGTCACCACGAACACGTCCGGCGCCGCTTTCCACGGCTGCAGGTCGGCGGTCAACGTCGCGGCCCCTGCTCGAAACCTCGAGCCGCCCGGATCAGGTGACGGATCACGGCCCGCAATGTAGTTGCCGTTCCCGTGACCGCCAACGGGAGGAGCCAGGAGGAACAGAAGCGGCCGCCGCGACGTTGTGGCAGGACGCGCCACGGGCCAGACTCGGTGGTGACGGTGAGTCGGCCGGGTGGCCGCGGTGCTGCGCTCCGCGCGTGGCATCGAGGAAGGTCGGGACTCCAACGATCAGGGTGCTGACGAGAGTCAGGACGGGGTGACCTGTCGGATCGGGCAACAGAGAGCAGACCGCCGATGGCCGCTCGCCCTCCGGGGCGTCGGCACAGGCAAGGGTGAAACGGTGCGGTAAGAGCGCACCAGTGCCGGGAGCGATCCCGGTAGCTGGCAACCCCCACTCGGAGCAAGGTCAAGCGTGGGACACGGGCCGACCGTCCCGCTCCCTCGGGAGCAGTCCCCAGGTGGACCGCACAGATGGATGGCCACCCAGGGAGATCCCGGCAACGGGCTCCTGGACAGAATCCCGCCTACAGGCCGACTCACCGTCATCAACGGGCGCCAGGCGGACCGGCGTCACGCCGCAGACGCGTTCGATGAAACGGTTCGACGAACAACCGGCCGTCCTGCAGGCTCTCTGCCCCGCTGACCCATGGGACAGGACCCCTTAGGCGGGCTTCACGTTCCAGAGGTAGCGGCGGATCAGCCAATGACCATCATGCTCTTCCAGCAGGAAGCCCTTCACCGCGTCCTTGGCGCCCCTCGAGCCATCGGCGTAGAGCTCCAGCGACGCGTCGGCGTGAGCCAGTCCGAAGATGTGACGGTCGCCGATGGCGACTGCATCGACGGGTTGGAGCTCCACGCTCCACCGAGCCTCGGCGTAGTCGCTCCCTTCGCTTGCGGCGATCTCGTCGGGGCCGCGCTCTACGACGCTGTTGGCTGGCACGCGAATCGCATCCGCGGTGAAGAGCGCTCGATACGCATCTGCGTCGTTTGCGTTGACGGCAGCGGCGTACGAGGCGAGGAAGTCGTCGAATACGGCGTTCGGATCGACCATGGTCCCCACCCCCTGTGTCGAGGTCGAGCCGGCCGTCGATGATGCTCGGCCTTCGTTCGTCGAGGCCCGTGGCACCCCTCGGCCCTGGCGTGATGATTGTATGACCCGGCTGGATCGACCGGGCGTCGACGATCGCGCGGCTGCAACGCCCGGCGCGGCCTACGATCGGCGATGACCGGCGCGAGGAGAGGGCCATGACCGACCTGACGATCCCGAACTTCGGCGAGCTGCTGGCCGACCACCTCGGCGGCGTCGATCCCGAGGCCCTGCCGTACCTGCTGTCGAGGCTGGAGCGGACCGCAGCGGCCAGGTACCGGGAGTGGGCCGCCCAGGTCCCCGACCACCGGGAGGGCCTGCTGGCATGCGCGGCTCGCGAGGACGAGATCGCCGATCGGGCCGAGGCGCTGTTCCCGCCGACGGCCGACCATCGGCGCCAGGTCGAGGCCATGATCGGGCCGGCGAAGGACGCGTACTACGCCGTGTTCGAAGGGCACACGCCCGTGGCGCAGATGACGATCCAGGCCGGGGCCGAGCGTCAGGGTGCGGGCGCGTGGCAGAACCTCGCGGAGACGTACCCCGAGCACGCCGAGTCACTCGCGCAGATGTCCGCGCTCGAGACCGAGAGCGCCCGCTATCTCGACGAGCTGCTGTCGGCGCCGACCTGATTCTCGATGTGGACCCGCCCGGCTAGTGTCCTGTCAGGTTGAAGCGGTGACGAACTCGGCGGAGAACGGGCTGGTCAGCAAGGCGCGGCGGACGAAGCCATAGCCGGCGTCCTACGGCGAGGAGCCGGAACGCCGCTGACGAGTTCGGGCGACGGCGACTTCGATGGCGAATCAGCCTGACAGGACACTAGGACCGTACGAGCTTGTAGGTCTCCTCGCCGGACTTGGCGTCGCCCCAGGTCTCGTTCACGGTGTTCCGTGCGAGATCGGCCAGCGCGAACATGGCGACGGCGGATCGCCGGCTGGGCACGTTGACGGACCAGGGGCCCCAGGCGCCGGGCTCGGCCTCGATCAGGATCGCGATCTCGTTGGGATCGATCCAGTAGAACCGGCTACTCGTGACGCCCTCGGTCTCCCGGGCCGCCCGACAGTACTCGAGCGCGGCGAGCGCGAGATCGTTGCGGTCCGCGCTCGTGAACCGCTCGTGCTTCATGACGTGCAACGGCATCGTGGTCCCCCTTGTGTGTGCACCATCCCTGGCGGTCACTCTTGCAGAGTGCTGGCGCGTCGGCCATCGGGCCCGTGATGACTCCTGCGAGATCGTCAGCCACGCCTCGAGAACCTGGCGTGGGCCCCGAACTGGTCCTCGGCGACGGGCTCGCGGTGCACGAGAAACCACTGGACGCCCTGCACCATCGACATGAGGTAGCGGCGCAGCATCGGGCGCAGCACCAACAGGTACGCCAACGACCCGAGCACAGGTATGCCGGTGAGCCGCCGCGGCCACACCGCGATGGTGAGCGAACACGCGGCGCCGTCGCGGGGCTCGATGCGTCATCCGACCCGAGAGGTCGGCTCGCCGGCGGCGCCGATGTCGAGGTCGTACCCCACACCGTCGAGCCAGTCGGTGAAGTGCCGGTGGTACACCCAGCCGCTTCGATAGTGCACCTCGTCGTGGGCGTCGGCGCCCGGCCAGCTGGTCACGGGGTTGCGTTCACAGAACGGGTGGACGCGCTCGAGGTACCCCGGCGTGGCGATCGCGGTCCAGACCTCGTGGGCGGGCGCTCGGATCAGTCGGGTGACCCGGACCGGTCGGCACTGTCGCTGCTCCGCGGCCACGGCCGCCCTGTCAGTCGTCGGTGTCGGCGCCGCCGGGGTAGTCGACCTGGTCGAAGGGGTCGAACACGCTCGACAGGATCCCTGCCAGGTTGGCCGCGATGCGCTTGAGGTACCGGTAGAGCAGCGCCCGCGGGACCGCGTACGAGGCCGGCGCGTCCGACTTGAGCAGGCTGCGCAGCTCCTCCTCGAACTCGTGCACCAGCGCCAGCCCGGCCGCCCGGGTGACCTCGCCCTGGGCCGCCACCGGGTCCGTGCAGACCGCGGCCACGTCGGCGAAGAGGGTCGAGACCCGGTCCCGGTACCCGCGGAGCACCTCGAGGTCCTCGGCGCCAGCCAAGGCGGCACCCTCCTCGGCCAGGTCGAGGATGTTCTTGGCCTGGTCGCCGATCCGCTCGATCTTGCGCGACAGCAGCAGGTAGCCCAGGACCAGCTCGATGTCGCCGGTACCCTGCACCGCGGCGTGCACCAGCAGCCGACGGCGGACGTCCTGCTCGGTCTCGTTGATCTTGCGGTCGGTGGCCCGGACCTCCTCGGCGACCGCGGCGGGATCGGCGCCCGACACCACCGTGCTCATGGCGAGGTCGAACGAGTGCCGGGCGGCGACCAGCATCGAGTTCACCTCGTTGGCGACCTGCCGGAGCCCGCCCTCGTCTGCCGGATCTCGACGGAAGAACGACAGAACCATGTGCCCGCCTTTCAGCGCAGGATGGCGATGCCGGCGAGCGGCACCACGACGAAGAGACCGAGTATGTAGCCCGCCACCCATTGTGGCCGGCGAGCGGCCGCGGCGGACAGGGTTTGTGCCAACCGGATCGGGATGTTCCGCAGCCTGGGCATCGGGTACAGCAACAGGATGCCCGTCAGGTTGAACAGGGTGTGCACCAGCGCCACCGTCAGGGCCTCGGGCCGATCGGCGGCCAGCGACGCCAGCAGCGCGGTGATGGTCGTCCCCACGTTGGCTCCGAGGGTGACCGGGTACACGTTGGCCAGGGTGATCACGCCCGCGCCGGCCAGGGGGACCATCACCGAGGTGGTGATGCTGGACGACTGGACGGCCACGGTGACCACCAGGCCCACGACCATCGCCACCACCCCACCGCCTCGCCCGAGCACCGCGTTCAGCGACCGCTCGATACGGTCGGCCACCAGCGAGCGCATGTTCTTGGTGATGAACGCCAGCGACAGGAAGATCACCGCCAGCCCGGTCACGATGAGCAGGCCCCCGAGCCCGTTCCCGCTGGCACCGAGGGTGTCGTAGAGGTCATTGGCCCAATCCACCGGGTTCTTCACCCACTGCTTGATGGGGCTCTTGTAGGTGGTGCCGCTCGAACCCACCAGGCGCTCGCTGAGCCACTCCGCCGCCTTGCTGAGGAACCCGGTCGCCAGCTCGAGCGGCAACAGCAGGCTCACGCTGATCACGTTGAAGAAGTCGTGGACGGTCGCCGCCGCGAAGGCGCGCTCGAACTCCGGGCGCTGGCGCACCGTGCCGAGCGACGCCAGCGTGTTGGTCACCGTGGTGCCGATGTTGGCGCCCATGACCATCGGGATGGCGTCGTCGACGCCCAGCACGCCCGAGCCGACCAGCCCCACAATGGTGGCGGTCGACACCGACGACGACTGCACCAGCACGGTCCCGAGCAACCCGACGAAGACCCCGGCGACCGGGTTGGCCACGCTGTCGAACAGGTTCTCCTGGACGTCGGAGCCCAGGGTGTTGATGCCCTTCTCGAGCATCGAGACGCCGGCGAGGAATGCGTAGAGCAGCGCGAGGACCAGCACACTGCGGACCGGAGTCGGCAGCGCGACCCGTGCGTCTCGGTCGGTGGCGGTCATGGCGCCGTCGCAGGCTCTCACAGGTCGGCGTTTCCTCTCAAGGCGGGGAGCGGGCCTCGGAGAGGTTGCTGTAGGGTCGGCCGCCGAACGGCAACTACCCGGAGGGATCGGCGATGGGACGACGCACCGGCGGTGTCACCGCGGCCACAGTCGCAATCGTGGCGATGGTGGCGATCTCGACGCCGGCGGCATCGGCGCCGCCGGTCCCCGAGGCTCGGACGGTGGTCGACGTCGACTTCTTGGGCGAGGTGGTGATCCCCACGGGCGCCGTCTTCGACGGCACCGAGGTCGGCGGGCTGTCCAGCATCACCTACGACGCCGCCCGGGGCGTGTACCACGTGATCTCCGACGACCAGGGGAACCGGCCCACCGGCGACCCGGTTCGCTACTACACGATCTCGATCGACCTGTCCGACGGCACCCTCGACCCGGGCGACGTCGACTTCGTCGGTACCACCCAGCTCTTCGACGCGGGTGAGGCCCCGTTCGCACCGGCCGGGCTCGATCCCGAGGGGCTGGTGCTGGCCCGGGCGGGCTTCTTCTACGTGTCCTCGGAGGGCAACATCTTCGCCGATCCGATCATCGACCCGTTCATCCGGCGCTACAACCGGCACGGCCGGGTGACCGCGGAGCTGCCCCTCCCCGATCACTACCTCCCGAACGGCGTCGACCGGGGGGTCAGGTTCAACCTCGGGTTCGAGAGCCTCAACGTCACGCCCGGCGGCCGCAGCCTGGTGACCGCCGGCGAGGGTGCCCTGTTCCAGGACGGCCCGGTCTCGACGTTCACCAACGACAGCCTGGCCCGGATCCTGGTCTACGACCTGGCCAGGCGGGCCCCGGTCGCGGAATATGCCTACGAGGTCGGCCCCTGGGCCGAGCCGAGCGCGATCTTCGGGGTGAACGGCATCGTCGAGGTCCTGCCCATCGACGACGCCGGCACCATGCTGGTGATGGAGCGGTCGTTCTCGGTGGGCGGGGTCGGGGGAGGCGGGACCGGCAACGTGGTGCTGATCAACGAGATCTCCACCGCGGGGGCCACCGACACATTGGGCCTCGACGCCCTCTTCGATGGGGGTTCGCCGGTCGATGTCACCCCGGTCAGTCAGCGTCAGGTCTTCGCGTTCGACGACCTGGGAATCCCCATCGACAACGTCGAGGGGATGACCTTCGGACCCACGCTGCCCGACGGCCGGCCGACGCTCGTCGTCGTCAGCGACAACAACTTCAACCCCGGCCAGTTCACTCAGCTCATCGCCCTGGCGGTGGACATCCGACCGGCCGGCTGAGCGTTCCGACCGGCGAGGATCTCAACAGCGCCGTCGAGCAGCTCGGCCACGATCTCGGCGGCCGGCTGGGGCCGCACCACCGCGTCGACCGAGTGCCCCGCGTAGAGGGGCATGGCGCCCACGTCGCCGCTGAAGCCGCGGGTCGCGGCGATCGGCGAGAGCCGTGGGACCGGGATGGTGTCGCCCACCAGGGTGATCTCCCCGACCGACTCGTCTTCCGACTCGGATGCCCGGGCGATGGAGGACCGCAGCACCCGGTGGGGCGCGTCGGGCCACATGGTCCCGAAGGCCGTCGTCAGCTCGGTGTCCGCGGCGGTGGCGTCGAAGAGCGCCGCCACGTAGTCGGGGTGGGCGTCGGCCTCGGTTGCGGCCACGAAGCGGGTACCGACCCGGACGGCGTCGGCACCAGCGGCGAAGGCCGCGGCGACCGCAGCCGGCGACCCCAGCCCGCCGGCGGCGACGACCGGGACCCCGAGACCGGCGCGAGCCTGGTCGAGCAGCTGCCAGAGCGACTCCCGGCTGCGTACGTGCCCACCGGCCTCCACCCCCTGCAGGACGACGTAGTCGCAGCCGGCGTCGACGGCCTGGCGGGCCTCGGCCAGCGACCCCACCTGCCAACCCGCGAGCGCGCCACCCCGGTGCGCGGCCTCCACCAGCGCGGGGTCGGGGGTGTCGTAGAACCACTCCAACACCCGGACTCGCTCGGCCGCCACCGGGACGCAGTCCGGCTCCAGGAACGGCACGAGGAAGTTCACCCCGACCGGGCCGCTGACCCGTCGGGTGAGGTCGTCGAGGATGCCCGCCAGCGCCGGGGCCGGGACCATGGGCATGGCGATCATGCCGAGCCCGCCGGCCCGGGTCACCGCGGTGGCCAGGTCCAGGCCGGCGATGTGGCCCATGCCAGCCAGCTGGAGCGGGCGCTCGCAGCCGACCAGGTCGCAGAATCGATGGGGAAGCATGGTGGTCCTCCTGGAGATCAGGGGTGGTCTCGTCGCCAGAACAGCTCGAGCTGGATGGCGTCGGGGTCGCGGAGGCACAGCACCGCGCCGTAGTCGCGCTCGGCGATCGGCGAGTGGGCGACGTCCAGCTCCTCGAGGCGGCTGAGCCAGTGGTCGAGCTCGTCCCGCTCACGGATCCGGAACGCCACGTGGTCGGCACCGGTCCGGGCCGGGTCGAAGGTCTCTCCGGCGTTGGCGTGATGCTGCTGCAGGCACAGCACCATGGGCGCCGGATGCACCAGCACCCACTCGTCGTAGTCGGCCTCGTGGATCTCCTCGAAGGGCGCGAAGCCGAAGGTCTCCTCGTAGAACCGGCGGCTGCGCTCGCGGTCACGCACGGACAGCGACACGTGCGAGAATCCGGCGAGGTCGGGCATGGGTCTCACCTCCGGGGCGGCACCGGGCTCGCAGCCCGATGCTGCGTCCTGCCCGGAGGGGCCCCTCGGTTCCCTTATACTCCGATCAGGAGTATTGTCAAGGCCCGGAGGAGGACGACGTGCGGGAGCTGACGACCACCTCGTACGCGCTGCTGTCGCTGCTCGCCGTCCAGCCGTTCACCACCTACGAGCTGGCCCAGCAGATGGAGCGCTCGCTGGCCGACTTCTGGCCGCGGGCACCGAGCGTCCTCTACCGGGAGGCCAAGAACCTCACCGCCCACGGCCTGGCGGAGACCGAGCGCATCCACACCGGCCGCCGGGCCGGGACTCGCTACACCATCACCCCCGAGGGCCGGACCGCGCTCCGCCGGTGGCTCGACGAGCCCGGCGCCGGGCCACAGCTGCACTTCGAGGCCCTGGTGCAGGTGGCCTTCGCCGACCACGGCGACATGGACCAGCTCCGCCGGACCCTGCGAGCCATCCACGACCACGCCGACGCCGAGCGGGACCGCACCCAGGCCCGCGGGACCGAGTACCTCGAGACCGGCGGGCCGTTTCCCGACCGGCTGCCGGTCATCGCCCTGGTGGCCAAGCTCGTCATCGAGCACGCGGCCCTGGTGGCCCGCTGGGCCCGCTGGGCCGAGGACCTCGTCGACACCTGGCCGGGCCTCACCACCGAGGAGGGCGCCGCTCCCCCGGCCGACGCCTTCCTCGCCACCTGGAACGCGACCGACGAACAGGCCTCCCTGCATCACTGAACCGATGCTGCCTGGACGTTCCTCGGGTGACTGGGGTCGTTAGTTCGGGGGATCACCATCCCCGGCCTGGAGCAGCCCCAGCGCTCCCCGCCCGGGGAAGTTGAAGGCGTGGGTGACGATCGGGTAGAGACCGTCCTCCTTGGCCTGCAGCTCGATGACCGCGCCCTGAGCCGGTGCCAGGTCGACGGCCTGGGAGCCCCAGTTCCCGTCGTTGCCCCGCAGCAGCTGGACGCCCTCACGGATCACGGTGTCGAAGATCGTGCCCACGATGTGGAAGCTCGAATCCATCGACGGACCGACGTTGAGCACGTACAGCCTGATCTCCTCGTTGGTGTCGATCTGGATCGGGTTGTCCAGGTACTGGTTGGCGATCCCGTTGAACATCATCAGGTCGGGCGACGGCGCACCCTGGTCCGCCTTGGCGAGCGACGAGACCTCGCCCTGGGGACCCAGGTACCACTCGTTCTGGATCAGGAAGAACTCGTCCGCGATCTCGGGCAGCCCGCCCTCGGGCTCCACGATCACCGCGCCGAACATGCCGTTGGCGATGTGGTGCAGCACGGGTGGGGTCCCGCAGTGGTACATCCACACCCCGGCGTAGTCGGTGGTGAACTCGTAGATGAGCTCCTCGCCGGGCTCGATTGAACGCATCTCGTCGTTCCACGCCACCTGCGACGCGTGGAAGTCGATCGAGTGCGAGACCTCGGCCTCGGGCGGGTTGACCAGACGCACCCGGACGGTGTCGCCGACGTGGGTCCTGATCGTGGGCCCGGGGACCGTCCCGTTGAAGGTCCACACCTGCTGGACGAAGCCCTCGGCAACGGTCATCGGCTTCTCCTCGATGACCATCTCGAACTCGATCAGGTCACCCCCACCCGGTGCGCCCCCCTCGACCAGGGTGACGCCCTCGCCCTCGCCGCGGGCCGGAACCCGTGGGTCACGCAGGACGTACGGCGGGGCGTCGGGGTCGGGCTCCACCGTCTGGCCTGCCACCAGCTCGACGGTGTCGTCGCCGCGCAGGCTGGGCCCGCCGGGCGACCTCACCTCGCCCACCATCCCCGCTTCGGCGTGACCAGCGATCTCGCAGCTGAACAGCATCCCCCCGTCGGGGATGTCCACCTCGACCGACGAGCTCTCCCCGGCGCCGGCCACGGCCCGGGTGCCGTCGGCGAAGACGATGTCGTGCTCGATCGTGCCCCGGTTGACCAGCTCGACGGTGTAGCGCCCCGCAGGGGCCTCGATGATGCTCGGGGAGAACCGGAACTCGTCGGCGACGATGCGGATGGTGTCGCCGGGCACGTAGTCACCGGCGAAGACGGGCCCGGTCATGCTGCCGGTGGCGGGAACCTGACCGTCCTCGACGCCGCCGCCACAGCTCATGGCGACCAGCGAGACCAGGGCGATGATCGTGAGCAGAACGTGACGGCGCATCTGCGCCCTCCTTCGTGTATGTGGTGTTCCTCCACACACTCTGCGTGGACTGCCGATCATCGTGTAGGGCCGAATGTCAGTTGCAGGACCAGGCTCGACGCGGTTTCGCTCGCGGAGCCCCGGGGTCGGTACCGTGACCCCCATGGAGCCTGCGCAGCGCAACGGCCGCGCCGTGGTGCTGGTGGCGGTCGCGATCACGACCGGCGTGCTCCTGCTGGGCGTCGGCTTCGATCCCGACGGCAGCACCGGCCTGCAGGGCGCGGAGCCGGCCGCGCCCGAGCCCGAGGTCGAGCCCACTCCGGCGATCACGCCGACCCCGGCGCCCACCGAGACCCCAACACCGGTCCTGGCCCCGGCCAGCACCGTGCGGGTGCTGGTGGCCAACGCCACCGATGTCGCCGGGGCCGCCGCAGTCGCGTCCGACAGCCTGATCGCCACCTACGGGTACAACGCGCTGCCGCCGGTCAACGCCACCGCCGATCCCAACGTGCTCACCTCCGCGGTGTACCACCTGCCCGACCACGACGGCGACGCCCGGCGCATCGCCGAGCTCCTGGGCATCGACCCGGGCGCGGTGGGCCCGATGCCGCCGGATCCGCCGGTGGCCGACCTGGCCGACGCGGCGATCCTGGTGGTGATCGGCACGGACCTGGTGGTCGAGCTTCCGGACGAATAGGCCATACTGGCCACACTGGCCACGCTGGGCACACTGGCCACGCCCTCCACATCGACCACGGATTCGGCTACGCTGCCCGCTGGGGCAGCGAGCGCGCGCCGGTGCGCGCCGTGGGCGGAGCGGTCCAGCCGTCTCTGCCGGAGCTCACCCCGATTCACGTCCCCTC
>JBFKRY010000049.1:0-22029 GCA_041636995.1 Acidimicrobiales bacterium
CTGGCGGCGCGACCATATGACGGATCTGGCCCTGCGGTCCGGCCCGTTTAAGTGGATCGAGAACCGGACTCGCAACGAGCTCAGTCTATACAATCTGCACGACGACATCGGGGAAAAGAATAACCTGATCGAACAGTATCCCGAGGTGGCGGAAAAACTGCGGGCAACCTATCTATCGTCTCGTGCTCGTCGAGCCCGTGGAGGCGCGCCATCAGGCGCAGGTTCTCCCATGCGTCGAGGTGCTCGGCGATCGCCGTCTCCTGGGGCGAGACCGCGATGATCTCCTTCACGGCCGTGGGATCCCGCACGATGTCGTGACCGCCCACGGTGGCCGTACCAGCGGTGGGCCGGAGCAGGCAGCACAACATCCGGATCGACGTCGTCTTGCCCGCACCATTCGGGCCGAGGAGGGCGATGAGCTCCCCCTGGTACGCGTTCAAGTCGACGGCGTCGACCGCGACGAGGTCCCCGAAGGCCCGGCTGAGCCCGGTCGCCTCGATTGCCAGCGTGGCGGTCTCGGTCGTCACCTGCCCGCGTCCGGTGACCACGGTCTGCCGCCACCAGCGCGCATGTGCCGGACCTCCATCGTCGGGAGCATCGTCACGATCGAACCCCTCCTGCGCTGCCGGGCGCCAGAGAACAAGGTCACCGCGCCCGACGCCACCGTCGTCGGGCCGAGACCCGAGCGTCCAGTTCACGGGTCGGCCTCGCCGCCGGCCACGACGTCGACCCGGATCCTTCCGGCCAGGACGTCGAGGATCGGTGCCAGGGAGCCTCTGGCAGCGACCAGCTCGTGGACGCGGCCGATGTTCAGGCGACGCAGATCCTCGACCAGGTCCACGCCGGTGCCTTCTCGCCCGAGACGCAGCACCACCTGCTCGTCCACCACGACGGTGCTGTCGAATCCCACCGGGTGACGGCCCGGCGGGGTGCTCGGTACCAGCGCGACCAGCAGCGCGGTGACGGCGACACCGGCAGCGGTTCGGCCGGCGCGGCTCGGCTCCCACCACGAGCGGCCGGCCGCGACCGCCACCGCGACCAGGATCCAGGCCAGCCCGACGGGGGCCAGCGGCATCGCGGCTGCTTGCGTGGCCACCTGCTCGAGGGCCGCGAGCATGGCCCACGTTGGCAGGTGCAGGACCGAGGCCACCGGTCGGGGCACCAGCCCGGCGACCAGCCCCGCGGTCATCCCCCACCCCATCAGAGCCCCCGCGAGCGGTCCGGCGACCACGTTGGCGGGGACGGACATCACGCTGACCGGGCCGAAGGTGGTGACCAGGATGGGCGCCACCGCCACCTGGGCGGCGATGGTGACCCCGGCGGTCTCGCGCAGCCACGGCGGACCGCGGAGCCCGGGCACGATCCGGGGCTGCAGCCAGACGATGCCAGCGGACGCCGCCACCGACAGCCGGAACGCGATGGTCTCGGCCAGCAGCGGATCCACCACCAGCAGCAGGGTCACGGCCAGGGCCAGGAGCCGGCCCCCGCTGGCCTCGCGGCCGACCAGTCGCGCGCTGACCGCGAGCCCGGCCATCACCGTGGCCCGGAGCACCGAGGGTTCGTAGCGGGTGATGGTGGCGAAGAGCACCAGGGCCCCGATGGTCGCCACCCAGCGCCCCCGGCGCGAGGCCCGCTCGATCAGGGGCCGGAGCACCGTGAGCGCGTAGGCCACGTTCTGGCCCGACACCGCCAGCAGGTGGGTGAGTCCGGCCAGCCGGAAGTCGACCTCGGTGCCCGGCGACTGGGCCCGGTCGTCGCCGTAGACGAGGCCGGTCAACAGGGCCCGCCGCTCGTCGCCCAGCGACGCCGCCCCGTCGGCGATGGTCTCCCGCACCGCATTGGCCGAGCGCCACAGCGGGCCACCCGGGCGCCGCATCTCCAGCTGGTGCAGGGTGAGCCGGTGCCCGACATGGAGAGCGGCCCGGCGCTCGTCCGGACCGCCGTAGCGGCCCAGCACCCCGCGCAGCGCGACCACGTCGCCGGCATGACGCCGTGACAGCTGGGCCCCGGCCGGCCCGTAGCCGGTGGCGACGGTGCGCATGCCGTCGATCCGGAGGACCGCCCGGGTCGCAGGGCCGCGACGCTCGGGGTCGGTGACCACGGTGGCGGTGCCCTCCACCGGCCCGGCCCGGTCGCCGGCGAGGCCGGCCCAGGACCGGGTGGCCAGCGTGGACGTGAGCAGCGCGGTGGCGACGAGCAGCAGCGCCGGCGAGCGGAGCCCGAACGCCAGGATCACGCCGGCGACGGGCAGCCACAGCGGCGCGCCGACGGGCACCAGGGCGCCCAGGAAGGCGGCGAGGGCCAGGAACACCATCTGGAGGTCGGTCACCGCGACACCGTCACCAGATCTCGCAGCCGCGCCAGCTTGGCCGGACCGATCCCGCTGACCGCTTCGAGCCCGCTGACCGAGGTGAAGGGGCCGTGCTGGTCCCGGTGGTCGATGATGGCGGCCGCGGTTGCCGGCCCGATGCCCGGCAGCGCTTCGAGCTGGGCGGCCGTGGCCCGGTTGACGTCCAGCGGCCCGGCCCCCTCGGCGACGCCACCGCTCAGCTCCTCCTCCGAGACCACCTCCCCCTCGACCGGGACGTAGACGCGGGATGCGTCGGCCACCGTGGCCGCCAGGTTGATGCGGTCGAGGTCGGCCGGCCCGCTCGGCCCGCCTGCGGCCGCGATGGCGTCGGCCACGCGAGAGTCGGCCGGCAGCTCGACCAGGCCCGGCGAGACCACGGCGCCGGCGACGTGGACCACGATCTGCGCGCCCGGGGTTGGCGATCCGCCAACAGCTGCCGCCGGCGCGTTCGCGGCGGAGACCTCGGCGGAACCGAGCACCGGCAGGCCCTCCTCGACCGGTGGGCGGGCCCGCTCGGGCCACAACAGCCAGGCCCCGGCGCCCACCGCCAGGGCCATCGCGAGCAGGGCGGCCACGACGCGCGCCGCCCGCCGGTCCTCGACCGCGTCGACCAGGCGCTCGCGCCAGTCCTGGATGCGGTCGCGCCAGGGCGCGTCGGCCGCTGGTCGGGGCAGCGGTGGCGCCGCCGGCTCCGTGGCGTCGAGCCGTTCCGGCGGGTCGGCAACCATGGGCCCTCCCGAGATGCTCGGAGACGGGAGGGGGAAGCCGAGACCGATCCTATGCGGGTGGTGTGACCGTTTCCTCGCCCGGGGCCGGCTCGAACCGCTCCAGCCAGTAGGCCTCGACCTCCTGGGGGATGCGCCGGTAGGCGGCCCGATGCGGGTAGCCGCGCAGCCGCCAGCGCACGTACGAGGCCACGTACCGCACCACGAACCTCACGGGACCCTGCTGCGCATACTGGCGGACGTGGACCAGCTCGTGGCGCACCAGCCGGGGGCCGACGGCGCGCCGGCGCACGATGATCAGCCGACCGAGGGTGATCGCGGCGTTGCCCGGCGGGACCGGCCCGCCAACCCAGAGCCAGTGCCCGTCACCGCGTCGGATCGCCACCGCTGATGGCCTCCCGGGGCCCTCAGAACAGCGCCGACGAGAGCCGCCGGCGGTACTCCTGGGTGAGCTCGTGGTCGGGCCCGAGCAGCTCCAGGAGGTCCACGTACTCCTGGCGGGCGTGCTCGTCGCGCTTCACCGACCCGAGCAGGTCGTCGAGCTTGTGGACGATCTCGGCGCGGTCGATGTCGCCGCTGCGCGCCAGCGCGGCCAGCTGCCGGGTCTCGGGCGTCTCCGGGACCCGCCCGAGCAGCGCGAGGGCCTCCTCGGCCTGGCCCCGGTCGACCAGGATGGCCGCCAGCGCGGTCACCGCCTCGGCGTTGTCCGGGTCGATCTCGAGGACCTTGGTGAGCGACGCCTCGTCGCCCGCGGCGAGCAGGCGCTCCACGGCGGTCTCCTCCTCGGTGGGGAGGAGACGCTGGACGAATGCGCTCACCGCGGCCTCGCCCTGGGCTCCGATGAAGTTGTCCACGATCTGCCCGTCCTTGAGCGCGTAGACCGCCGGGATCCCCTGGACCTGGAACGCCTGGGCCACCTGGGGGTTCTCGTCGACGTTGACCTTGGCGAGCTCGACCTTGCCGCCAGTGGCGGCGACGGCCTGCTCGATGATGGGGCCCAGGGTCTTGCACGGCCCGCACCACGGGGCCCACAGGTCGACGACGACCGGCACGGTGCGCGATCGCTCGATGACCGCGGTGTTGAAGGTGGCGTCGGTGACGTCGGTCATGGTCATGGCGGATCTCGCAGTTGCTCGTCGGTTCCGGTGCCCGCGGGCTCCGCCAGGATATCCGGGCTCGCTCGGCTCCAGCGCCGGGGCCGGCGCCTTCCGGCGGCATCGGAGGCGGTCCGCTAGGTTGACCCGCGCAGCCC
This sequence comes from Acidimicrobiales bacterium, assembly GCA_041636995.1. Taxonomy (GTDB): domain Bacteria; phylum Actinomycetota; class Acidimicrobiia; order Acidimicrobiales; family UBA8592; genus JBFINV01. Next base: position 4,328 of record JBFKRY010000049.1, read on the forward strand.
CACGTGCCCGACCAGGAGCTCTGCACACCGATGACGTCCGAGGTGGTGACCGGGATCGATGCCGACACCGTGACCGGTTGGCTGGCCGATCGGCTCCCCGGGCTCGAGCCGCCGCTGAGGTTCGAGCTGATCGCCGGCGGTCACTCGAATCTGACGTATCGGGTCACCGACGCCGGTGGCGGCTCCTGGGTGCTGCGCCGGCCGCCGCTGCACCAGGTGCTCGCCACCGCCCACGACATGGAGCGTGAGCACCGCATCCTCGCGGCCCTCGGGCCCACCGACGTGCCGGTCCCGTCGGTCATCGGCCTCTGTACCGACGAGTCGGTCAACGGACGCCCGTTCTACGTGATGGACTTCGTCGAGGGGATCGTGGCCCGCACCGGCGACATCGCCGCGGCGTCCCTCGACGAGGGGGCCCGGTGGCGGGTGTCGAGATCCCTGGCAGAGGTGCTGGCCCGCATCCACCGGGTCGACCTGGCGGCGGTGGGCCTCGACGACCTCGGACGCAAGGAGGGGTACGTCGAGCGCCAGCTCAAGCGCTGGATGCGACAGGTGGAGCAGGCCGAGAACCCCGGTCGGGCCGAGATCACCGAGCTCCATGCCTACTTGAGCTCGCGGATCCCCGAGCAGGGTCCGGCGACGATCGTGCACGGCGACTACCGCCTCGACAACACGATCGTCAGCCCCGAGGGAGAGGTGCTGGCGGTGCTGGACTGGGAGCTGTGCACCCTCGGGGATCCGCTCGCCGACGTGGCCCAGCTCATCGTCTACTGGGCCGAGCCCGGCGACGCCCTGACCCCCCTCGAGAGTTCCCCCACCGCCGTCGGCGGCTTCGCCGACCGGGACCAGATGCTCGCCTGGTACGGGGAGGCCAGCGGCCGCGACCTCGGCGACATGACCTTCTACCTGAGCTTCACCTGCTGGCGGCTCGCCTGCATCCTCGAGGGCGTCTACAGCCGGTACCTGGGCGGGGCCATGGGTGAGGTGCCCGACAGCGTCCACGACTTCGACCTGCGCATCAGGGGCCTGCTCGAGAGGTCGGAGGGATACGCCGGAGCGATCGGGTGACCATCGAGCCCATCCGGCACGCCAGCGGGATCGAGCTCCAGTCGCCGATCCTGCTGGTCTGCCTGGACGGCTGGGTCGACGCCGGCCGGGTGCTCGAACGAACGGTGAAGGCGATCCTGGACGGCCCCTCGGTGCTGGTCGCCTCGTTCGACGCCGACGAGCTGGTCAACTACCGGTCCCGCCGACCCGTCATGCACGTCGAGAGCGGCATCAACACCGGCCTCGACTGGCCGAGCATCGACGTCCTCGCCAGCCGGGACCTCGACGGGCGCGACGTCCTGGTGCTCGCCGGTCTCGAGCCCGACCGGGCGTGGCGGCGGTTCTCGCACGCGGTGGTGTCGCTGGCCCAGAGCCTGGGGGTGCGCATGACCCTCACCCTGGGGGCGTACCCCGCGGCCACCCCCCACACCCGTGACGTCATGCTGTCGGCCATCGGCACCACCCCGAAGCTGGTGGAGCGGGTGGGCTACCTCGAAGGCAAGCTCGACGTACCTGCCGGGGTCCATGCCGCGCTCGAGCGGGCCTGCGCCGAGGCGGGGATGCCGTCGGTCGGGTTGTGGGCCCCGGTCCCCCACTACGCCGCGTCCGAGCCCTTCCCCGCAGCGGTGTCGGCGCTGCTCCGGGGCCTCGAGCAGGTGGCCGACCGGCGGTTCCGCACCGACGACGTGGCCGCCGAGGCCGTGGCGGTCAACGAGCGCCTCGACGCCCTCGTGAGCGAGGACGAGGACCGGGCCCGGATGGTGAGCAACCTCGAGTCCCACGCCGACAACGTGGCCCGGGCCCACGCCACCGAGATGCCCACCGGCGACCAGCTGGCGGCCCAGTTCGAGCAGTTCCTCGAGGGCGACGTCAACTGATCGCTCTCGGTCGGCCAGGTCATCTCGTCGGGCCGATCTCGACCTGGAGAAGCACCGTGAGCGACGCTGTCTCGGCCGCCCGGTCGTCGAGGTCGTTGTGACGAAGATCCCTTCCTGGAACGAGCCTGCCGGTGGGAGGGTGGACCGATGATGGCCGACGGGAACGAGGCCCTGTTGCAGGCGACGGGGGTGCGCAAGGTGTACCGGACCGGGGCCGAGGAGGTCATCGCCCTGCGCGACGTCGACCTCACCGTGGCCGACGGCGAGTTCGTCGCGGTCATGGGCCCGTCCGGGTCGGGCAAGACCACCCTGCTCAACTGCCTCTCGGGCCTGGACGAGATCGACGGCGGGACGGTGCTGCTCGACGGGAACGACCTCCACGAGATGAGCGACGCCGACCGCACCCTCGACCGGGCCCGGTCCATGGGCTTCGTGTTCCAGGCGTTCAACCTCATCCCGGTGTTCACCGCGGCCGAGAACGTCGAGCTCCCGCTGCTGCTCGGCGGGACCGACGCGGCCGAGGCCCGACGGCGGGCCGTCGAGACCCTCACCAGGGTGGGGCTCGGCCATCGCACCGGTCACCGCCCGCCCGAGCTCTCGGGCGGCGAGCAGCAGCGGGTCACCATCGCCCGAGCCCTGGCCGGTCGGCCCCGTCTGGTCTGGGCCGACGAGCCCACGGGTGCGCTCGACACCGAGACCGCGTCGAGCGTGATGGAGCTGCTGCGGGAGCTCCACGAAGACGGCCTCACCCTCATCCTCGTCACCCACGACCCCGACGTCGGTGCCGCGGCCGACCGGCTCGTCAGGATGGTCGACGGTTCCATCGTGAGCGACGAGCCGAACGCCGCCCTCACCCTCGCGGACGGCTGAGGTGGTCACCGCCGCCGTGGTCGTCGCGGTGGTGTCGATCCCGTTCGTTGTGGTGCTGCTGTTCCGGCCCGTTCCCCGCCGGCTGGCGCTCCGCTACCCCCGGCGGCGCCCCGTCGAGGCCGCGCTGGTCGTCCTCGGCTCGACCCTCGGAACCGGCATCATCACGGGCTCGCTCATCGTCGGCGACACCGTCGATCGATCGATCCGCGCGAGCGCCTACGAGCAGCTCGGACCCATCGACGAGCTGATCGCAGTGAGTGGGCTCGAGCCCCAGGCCGAGCTCGAAGCCCGTTTCACCGGCTTCAGCTCGCCCGCCGTCGACGGCACGATCTCCTTCGTCACCGCCCCCGCGGCGGTCGCCGGATCCGGCACCGGTGCCCTGGGCCAGCCCCGGGCCCAGCTGATCGAGATCGACCTCGACCGCGGTGCCGCCTTCGGTCACGATCCCGGCATCACCGGTCTCGACGGTCTCGATCCCCCACCGGGGGCGGCGGTCGTCACCGAGGACCTCGCCCGCCGGATCGACGTGAGCGTCGGCGACGAGATCCAGGTGTTCGCGTTCGGCCGGGCCCTGGCCATCGACGTCGGAGCGGTGGCCGAGCGAACCGGGGTGGCCGGGTTCTGGCTCATCGACCAGCGCCAGCAGGCCTACAACGTGCTGGTCGAGCCGGGCACCCTCGCGGCGATGACCGCCGGCATCGACTTCGCTGCGACCGCGGGCATCGAGCCGCCCACGTCGTACCTGGCGTTCTCGAACGCCGGCGGCGTCGAGGACGGTGCCGCTCCGACCAGCGACGCGATCGCGGCGATCGAGGAGGTCGTCGGCGACGATGGCCCCAGGGTGCAGCCGGTGAAGCGGGACCTGCTCGAGGTTGCCGACGAGGCCGCCACGGCACTCTCCCAGCTCTACTTCACCCTGGGCATGTTCGCGGTGGCTGCCGGCGTGCTCCTGCTCGTCAACATCTTCGTGATGCTCGCCGACGATCGGCGCAGCGAGCTCGGGATGCTGCGCGCCATCGGGCTGCGCCGGCTCCCGCTCGTCCACGCGTTCGCCGCCGAGGGATGGCTGTACTCGCTGGTGGCGTCGGTGCTCGGCGCCTTCTTGGGCATCGGGGTCGGCTGGGTCATCGCCTGGCGCGCCGACAGCATCCTCACCTCGGCTGACGAGCAGTACTCCCTGAGCCTCAGGTTCACCTTCGAGTGGGCGACGGTCGCGCTGGGCCTGGCGATCGGGCTGGTCATCTCGCTGGTCACCATCGCGGCCACCAGCGCCCGGGTCAGCCGGCTGAACGTCATCGCCGCGATCCGGGATCTCCCGGCGGTGCGCCGGCGCCGTGTCCGGTGGCGGTTCACGGTGGCCGGGTTCGTGATGTTCGCGGTCGGAACCCTGTGGACGCTGGTCGCGATCGCAGCGCGCGAAGGCTACGGGGTGATGATCGGGCCGATCCTGGTGCTCGTGGGGCTCGGTGCCGTCCTGGCCCGGTGGGTGCCGCCCCGGTCCGTCAGCGCATCGGTGGGGCTGGCGGTGCTGGCCTGGGGTGGGGTGTTCTTCCTGGCGCTCGGCGCGCTGGACATCACGGTGAGCATCCCGGTCTTCCTCGTCCAGGGTCTGGCGATGGCGGGCGCAGCGGTCGCGATCGTCACCGCGTACCAGGGCAGGGTCGGGCGCTGGCTGGCTCGTGCGAGCGGGGGGTCCCTGCCTGTCCGCCTCGGCCTCGCGTATCCGATCGCTCGCCGCTTCCGGACCGCGATGACGCTGGGCATGTTCGCCATCGTCATCCTCACCCTGGTCTACCTGTCGATCCTGTCGTTCATGTTCCGCAACCAGGTCGACGAGATCACCGCGGACCTCTCGGGCGGCTTCGGTGTCGTGGTGACGTCCAACCCCACCAACCCGGTTCCCCTCGACGAGCTGGAGCAGGTTCCGACGGTCGGGGCGGTCGCGCCCCTGGCCTACGGGTTCGCCGAGTTCGTCGTGGGCGAGGACGACCCGGTCGCCTGGCCCATCACCGGCTTCGGCCCCGAGCTGGTGGACGCCCCGCCGGCGATGCAGGACCTGGGCGACTACGGATCCGAGCAGGAGGCGTGGTCGGCGGTCCTGGAGGACCCGAGCCTGGTCATCGTGGACGAGTTCTTCCTCGCCACCGGGGCCGGGCCTCCCGACGCCACCCTCGATCCCGGCGAGCAGGTGAGCGTCGTCGATCCGGTCACGGGCACCAGCCGCGAGCTGACGGTCGCGGCCCTCGCCGAGAACGACTTCCTCTTCAACGGGGCGTTCTACGGCATCGGCGGCTACGAGCAGGTCTTCGGCCCCCGGTCGGTGCCCTCCCGGTTCTTCGTGGCCGCCTCCGACCAGGCGGCCGCGGTGGGCGCCATCCGGCGGCAGTTCCTGGTCAACGGCGCCGACGCCGAGGCGGTCCGGGACACGGTGGAGATCTTCCTGGCCCAGAACACCGGGTTCTTCACCCTGATGCAGCAGTTCGTGGGCGCGGGCCTGGTCGTCGGCATCGCCGGGATCGGGGTGATCATGATCCGGGCCGTCCGCGAGCGCCGGCGCCAGGTCGGGGTGCTCCGGGCGCTGGGCTTCCAGCCCGCTGCCGTCGGCCGGGCCTTCCTCTTCGAGGCCGGCTTCGTCGCCGTCGAGGGCGTGCTGATCGGCGTGGCCGTGGCCCTGATCGGGACCTACGGGCTGATCTCGAGCGACAACAACTTCACCGAGGGCTTCACCTGGGGCGTCCCCTGGACCGAGGTGCTGGTCATCGTGGCCATCGCCCTGGTGACGTCGGGCCTGGCAGCCCTCTGGCCGGCCCGGCGGGCCTCGGAGATCCGGCCGGCGCAGGCGCTGCGCATCACCGACTGAAGAGATGCCACTGACGCCGCCACTGATACAGTGGCCGATCTCCGGGGCTATAGCTCAGTTGGTAGAGCGCTTGCATGGCATGCAAGAGGTCAGGGGTTCAATTCCCCTTAGCTCCACGGGTCACACCGGTGGCGCGCGGGCTGCGCCCCCTACCCTGCGGGGACCGCCGCAGCGAGGTTGCAGAGGGTGTTGCCGTCGTCCTGGGGGACGCAGATGAATGCCTCGTCGCCGGGGCGATCGTCCACGTCGCCGACGCAGCGCAGCACGCCACGATCCGGGACACAGCCGAACTCCTCGGCTCCCGGCTCGCCGTCTATGTCGGCCTCGCAGACCAGCCCGTCGCCGTCGTCGGTGCAGAACGGCGGCACCAGCCCGGTCGGCTCGCCGGTCCCGTCGTCGTCCCCACTGCACCCACCGAGGACGGTGAGTACTGCGAGCACCGCCACCGAGCCGGCAGCGAGCCCGCGCACTAGTCCCTCAGCCGTGACGCGGTGGCCGAGGGAGACCAGGGCACCCGCGGCTGATCGCTCCACAGGCGCTCGAGGTCGTAGTAGTCGCGGGTCTGGGCGTCGAACACGTGGACGATGAAGTCGCCGTAGTCCATCAGCAGCCACTGGTACTCGTCGCGGCCCTCGATGCGGAGCGGCTTGGGCCCGCCGAGGATGGTCAGCTGCTCCTCGATCTCCTCGCTGATGGCTCGGACCTGCCTGGTGTTGCGACCCGACGTGATCAGGAAGTGGTCGGTGATGGCCAGGACCCCGCCGACGTCGATGATCACGATGTCGTCGGCGAGCTTGTCGTCGGCGGCGCGGGCCGCGGCCAGTACCCACTCGAGGTCCGGTCCGTCCGTGATGTCAGTCAGGTCGCTGCTCCATGCTGGTCCGCTAGCCGAGGGCGAGGCTCTGATCCTCGCCGATGATGACGGTGACGTCGAGCACCACGTCCTGGATCGGCTCGAACGTCACGTTGGCGCCGCCCAGGGCCTGCGAGAAGCCCTCGGCATGGGATTCGAAGGCCTCGGCGTGGTAGATCACCTCGGTCTGGGTCACGTCGAAGCTGGATGCGTTCCCGATGATCACGATCTGGGCGCCTGCGTTCACCAGGCCCGGTGAGTGGAGCGCGGCCAGATCGACGCCACCGACCCCGTCGAGGAGGCGCACCCGGGGCCGGGCTCCGGGCGAGACCGGCAGCGGGAACGGGATCATCTCGGCGACCACGGCCCGGAGCCTGTCGAGGTCGACATCGGTGGCCGGGGCCCCCGAGTCCAGGTGGCGGTGGGTGCCCTCGGCGTGGGCCACCACGGGCACCCCGACGGCCAGGCCCCGGAGGAAGCGTCCGATCCCGCTGTCGATCTCGCCGGGCACGATCCCGGGGTCGGTCGAGGCCGCGATGGTGGCGATCCAGGCCCGCCAGAAGCTCACGTGGCGGCCCATGCGGGTGCTGGCGTGGGCGCCGGGGTTGACCCAGGCGAGGAACTCCGACACGTTCTCGGGCGCCACGGTGACGTTGCCGGCCGGGTAGACGATCTCGTCGCCGTCGCCACCGACCCGGTACAGGTCCTGGACGGTGTCGACGGGGATGGCGCCTGCGGGCGCGACCAGCTGGGTCCAGCCCGCGGCGTCGAGGACGCTCATGCCGTCGACGTTGACGTCCATGAGCGTCGCCGCCGCCCTCCGCGTGGCCGCCTCGCCCTCCTCCCGGAACACGTCGATCAGCCGGCGGTCGCCGTCGAGGACCGCCTCGGGCGGGATGTGCAGCACCGTGCCCCCGAGGTCGTTCGAGCCGAGGCTCATGACCGTGACCATCGCCAGATCGCCCACTGGATCGAGGCTGAGCACCATGTGCGACGGCGAGGGCAGGACGATGACCTCGTAGCCGGGTGCCGAGGGGTCGGTCACCCGCTGGGTGAGGTCGCCGTCGGCGGAGTTCAGGATGGCGTCGCCGGCGTACCAGGCGAACAGCGGGATGCCCGCGGCGGCGACCAGCGACAGCGCCGGCAGCAGCCACGACCAGACGGGCCGCCGGCGGCGTCGCGCGCCGCGCGAGTGTGCGGGAGCTGCCCTCATCGCCGATCACTCATGCGGCATAGAGCATACGGCTGGTGATGTGCTCCCGAACCGCATCCGGCACCATGTAGTCGATCGGCAGCCCCTCCCGGACCCGGCGCCGGATGTCGCTCGACGACAGGTCCATGAGCGGGCAGGGGACGACCACGTGCTCGAAGTCGGCCGGTGGGCGGCCACCGGACGCCCCGGGGCGGTCGACGACGGCCACGGAGGCCAGCTCGGCCAGGTCGGCCCGGCGGCGCCAGGTGCCCAGCCCCGGCGCGGCGTCGCTGCCCACGATAAGCACCGGCTCCACCCCCGGGTCCTGCTCGATCAGGGTGTCGAGGGTGTCGGCGGTGACCGAGTCGCCGCCGCGCTCGATCTCGATGGCCGAGCAGACCAGGTCGTCCCGGCCGGCCACGGCCAGCTCCACCATGGCCAGCCGGTCGGAGGCGGCGGAGATCTCCCGGGTGCCGACCTTCTGCCAGGGCACGTTCGCGACCACCAGCAGCACCCGTGACAGCTCGAGCTGGAAGGCGACGTTGACCGCGGCCACCAGATGGCCGAAGTGGGGCGGATCGAAGGTCCCGCCGAAGACGCCGAGACGCTCGGGATGGTCGCCGGGAGGGGGCACCGCCGGAGCATATCGCCGGTCCGGGCCCACGCCCCGAGGGCAACCCCCGCTGTTACATCCGTCACAGCGGTGTGGCGAACATGCAGGTCAGCGAGGTTCTCGGGTCTCGATGCCGAATTGTCCGCACAATCGCGCTCGCGGGTGCTGGACCGGGAACCGGACATCTGCTACCGTGGGGAACTGCTCTGGGGCGGCATCATTTGACGCGTCGTAGACGAAACCTCGACGACGAATCGCAAAGAAGCCGGTCAGAGCTGTGAATCGCCGGAGAAGATCTCAGCAGTACCCCCCGCCACCATCCCCCGACCAACCACGATCTCTCTGTGGCCCGCCGACGTCGGTACCGTACCGGTCCGTCGTGAGCGCGGCCCAGCCTGGAAGAGACCAGCACCCTGCGGTGTTGAATCTCTTCCGAGGGCAGAGCGGTTCCACCGGAACGATCGCACCGCTGCTGCATGCAGTGGCTCGGCATCCGAACTCGCCCGAACCCAGTACCCAACCCGAGTGCATGAATATGAGTGATTCCGTCGGCCAGTACCTCAACGAAATCGGCCTCGTGCCGCTGCTCACCGCCGCCGAAGAGCGTGAGCTCTCCCAGACCATCGAGAAGGGCGTGGAAGCGCGTGCCCGCCTCGAGGCTGGCGAGAAGGGCGCGGAGCTGAAGCGCGCGGTCCGCCAGGCCGCGCTGGCCAAGGACCGGTTCATCCGAGCCAACCTGCGTCTGGTCGTGAGCGTGGCCCGCCGCTACCCCCTGCCCGCGGGCATGGAGCTGCTCGACCTCATCCAGGAGGGCAACCTCGGCCTCGAGCACGCAGTCGACAAGTTCGACTGGCGCAAGGGGTTCAAGTTCTCCACCTACGCCACCTTCTGGATCCGCCAGGCCATCGGCCGGGCGCTCGATCAGAAGGCCAGCCTGGTCCGTCTGCCCGGCGACCGCTCGGCCAGCCTGCGGGCTGCCCTGCGGCAGGTCTCGGGCGACGGCGACGAGCTCGACGAGGAGCACGCCCGCCTGCACCGGCTCACCACCCCCACCTCCCTCGACCGCACCATCGGCGACGACGACTCCAACGAGCTCGTCGATCTGCTCCCCGACGCCAACCCGGGTCCGGAGCAGACCGTGATGGAGCGGGCCAGCGAGGCCATGGTGACCGGCCTGCTGAACGTGCTCGACGATCGGGCCCGCTACGCCGTCGAGCAGCGCTTCGGCCTCCACGACGGCCGCAAGCGGAGCTACCGCGAGGTGGGCGAGGAGCTGGGCGTCACCGCCGAGGCGGCCCGACGTCTGGTCAAGCGGGCGGTGAACACCGTTCGCGACAATGCCCCGGCACGTATCGACATCGACGCTGCCTGATCCTCGCACGATCAATTGGGCTGACGGCGCCGCTGCTGCGGCGCCGTCGCCAGTTTTGGCCGAGACCCCGCTTTGTCATCCGGCCCCCGAGAAGGAAGGATGGAAGCCGTGACCGCGTGGAGCCCCGATTCCTGGCAGCAGTATCCGGCCCGCCAGCAGCCGGACTGGCCCGACGGCGCCGAGCTCGAGCAGGTCCTCAAGGAGCTGGCCGGGCAGCCGCCGCTGGTCTTCGCCGGCGAGGCCGCCACCCTCCAGGAGCAGCTGGGCGAGGTGTGCCACGGCCGAGCGCTGCTGCTGCAGGCCGGCGACTGCGCGGAGTCCTTCGATGCCCACTCCGCCGACGCCATCCGCGACAAGCTCAAGGTGATCCTGCAGATGGCGGTGGCCCTCACCTACTCCACGGGCCTGCCGGTGGTGAAGGTGGGTCGCATCGCGGGTCAGTTCGCCAAGCCCCGCTCCAACGCCATCGAGACCCAGGACGGGGTCGACCTGCCGGTCTTCCGCGGGCACATGGTCAACCAGCTCCACTTCAGCGAGGCCGGTCGGGCCGCCGACCCGGGCCGGCTGCTGCAGGCGTACCACCAGAGCGCGTCAACGCTCAACCTGCTGCGGGCCTTCACGCACGGCGGCTTCGCCAACCTGAACCGGGTGCACTCCTGGAACCTCGAGTTCGTGGCCAACAGCCCCGCCGGCGAGCACTACCGCCGGATCGCCGACGGCATCACCGACGCCCTGGCGTTCATGCGCGCCTGCGGGGTGCACCCCGACGAGCATCCGACCCTCAACGAGGTCGACTTCTACACCAGCCACGAGGCGTTGCTGCTCGGCTACGAGCAGGCCCTCACCCGCCGCGACTCCATCAGCGGTGAGTGGTACGACTGCTCGGCGCACATGTTGTGGATCGGCGAGCGCACCCGCCAGCTCGACGGCGCCCACGTGGAGTTCCTGCGGGGCGTCAAGAACCCGTTGGGCTGCAAGCTCGGACCCACCGCCACCATCGACGACGCGCTCGGGATGTGCGAGCGGCTCAACCCCGAGCGGATCCCGGGCCGGCTCACCCTGATCACCCGCATGGGCGCCGACGAGATCGCCGACCACCTCCCGCCGCTGCTCGACGCGGTCCGCAGCGCCGGCCACCCGGTGGTGTGGGCCTGTGACCCGATGCACGGGAACACCTTCACCTCCCCCAGCGGGCGCAAGACCCGCCACTTCGACGACGTCCTGGCGGAGCTGAACGGGTTCTTCGACGCTCACCGCCAGGTGGGCACCTGGGCCGGCGGAATCCACATCGAGCTCACCGGCGACGACGTGACCGAGTGCCTTGGCGGCGGCCACGACGTGTCCGAGGAGGACCTCGGGCTCCGCTACGAGACCGTGTGCGATCCTCGCCTCAACGCCCAGCAGAGCCTGGACCTGGCGTTCCGGGTCGCCGAGCACCTGCGGAGCTGACCGCCCCGGTGACAGACTGCGGGGCGTGAGCACCCGAGCCCCCGCCGCCGCCGACCACATCGACGTCGACCTCTGGGATCCGGCGACATTCCGGGACGGCCCGCCCTACGAGGCGTTCGCGGCGCTGCGGGAGCGCGCCCCGGTGGCGTGGCACCGGGAACGGCCCCGGCGGGAGGGCCACGCCGAGGGGCCGGGCTTCTGGTGCGTCACCACCCACGCCGACGTCCACGATGTGTCCACCAACCCGGACATCTTCTCGTCGTGGCTCGGGGGCTTCACCGGCGCGGACATCACCGGCGCGGTGCTCGAGGAGACCCGCCGCAACCTGATGGGCATGGATCCGCCGGAGCACACGCTGCTGCGCCAGGCGATCCGGGATCCGTTCGGGCGCCGCCGGGTGGCCGAGCTGGCCTCGACCATCGAGGGGTTCGCCCGAGAGGTGGTCGACCGGGTCGCCCACAAGGGCGAGATCGACTTCGTGGCCGAGGTCGCCGCGGAGCTCCCGCTTCTCACCCTGACCCACATCATGGGGGTGCCGCCCGAGGACCGGGGCCTGTTCTACGACTGGTCGAACCACATCATCGGCAACCACGACCCCGACTACGGCGGGTCGGTCCGAGACTTCCTGCAGGCCAAGGACGAGCTGTTCGCGTACGGGCGGGAGATCATCGCCGCCAAGCGCCGCCAGCCAGGCGACGACCTGGTCAGCGCGTTCATCGCCGCCGAGGTCGACGGCGAGCCCCTCGACGACGACCGCATCGTCCTGCTGTGGTTCCTGCTGCTGGTGGCGGGCAACGAGACCACGCGCTCCTCGCTCACCGGCGCCATGGAGGTGCTGTCGGCGTTCCCCGACCAGCGGGCGCTGCTGATCTCCGACATGGAGCGCCACCTCCCCGGCTTCATCGAGGAGACCCTGCGCTTCACCAACCCGGTGCTGCACTTCCGGCGCACGGCCACACGCGACGTGATCCTGGGCGGGGCCCGGGTGCGAGCCGGCGACAAGCTGTTGTTGTGGTACCCGGCTGCGAACCGCGACGGCTCGGTCTTCGAGGGCCCCGACACCTTCGATCTCACCCGGTCTCCCAATCCCCACCTGGCGTTCGGCGTGGGCCCGCACTTCTGTCTGGGCGCCCGGCTGGGTCGGCTCCAGATCGGGGTGATGCTCACCGAGCTGCTCCGCCGGCTGCCCGACATCGACGTGGCCGGTCGGGCCCGGCGGGCCCACTCGAACTTCCTCAACTCGGCCAAGGAGCTGCCGGTCCGGTTCACGCCGGAGGGCCATACCGCACCTCGTTGACGGACACGCGTTGACCGCGGTCGGTCACATCCTCGGGACCCGAGGCGGACGGCGACCGAGATCGGCTTGCTGATGCGCGGGGGCGTCGGACCTCGGCTAGTTTTCGCTCGAGAATCCCGGCGGCATTGGTCGGGATCGCACGGGCGAAAGATGGGCGGAGCGGTCGGCACCGATGAGCGACAGCGTGCTTTTGGCCAGCTGGCAGTACACCCGAGCCCGAGTTCGCGATCGGCTGTCCCAGGCTGAACGCCGGGGACTGCTCCGCCACCGGCTCGTGCGGTCCGTGGCCGTGGCGACCTTCCTGCTCTCGCTGGGCTGGCAGACCGCCCGGGCTCGCATCGCCCGCCCGCCGGGGTCCGCCCGGCTCCGTCCCGCGATCCTGGCGGCGCAACGGCGCGGGGTCGGCTGGCAGATCACCCTGGCGGGCATCGACGAGCGCCTGATCGGTGCCCGGCCGGGACGCATCGGCTGGTGGTTCGTGCGGTTGCCGACGACGCTACAGGTCGGGGTGCGTCGGCTGGGCCGGGCGGTCTCGAACCTCGGCCGGGGCGATCGCTGGCGGGCCGACCCCCCGTGGCCCCAGCGCCTCCGCCAGCTCACGGTCGGCTTCGTCGGCGCTGGCGTGATCGGTGTCGTGGTCCTCGGCATGCTCCTGCACCACGGCGCGTCCATCCTCGTCGGCGCGAGCGGCCCCGCCTTGGCGGCAGCCAGTGCCGGCCCGCCCAGACCCGAGCTGGCCGACGCGCCGACGGTCGCGGTCGGGGGCGGTCTGACTGCCGGGTTCTCCCTGCCTCCGGGTCAGGTCGCGCTCACCTTCGACGACGGGCCCCATCCGGTGTGGACCCCCCTGATCCTCGACGAGCTCGATCGCCTGGGGGTCCTCGCCACCTTCTTCGTGGTGGGCGAACAGGTGCAGGCCCATCCGCATCTCGCTCGCGCGATCGTGGACGGCGGCCACGAGATCGCCAACCACACCCACACCCACCCGAGGATGGGTGACCTGAGCTCTCGCGAGATCCGCCTCCAGCTCGACCTGGCCCGCCTGGCGCTCGTCGAGGCCACCGGGATCGAGTCCGACCTGTACCGGCCGCCCTACTCCGGCAGCGTCGCCCGCCTCGACCCCAGCGAGGCGTCGGCCGCGGAGCTGGCAGTCGACTACGGGTACACCCTGGTCACAACCGACCGGACCCCCCGCGACTTCGACGCCGCGGTGGACGTGGACCAGCTGGTGGCCAGCGCCCTCCCGCCGGTGGGGTCCGGAGCGGTCATCACCCTGCACGACGGCGGTGGCGACGACCGGTCGCGCACCGTCGAGATGCTCGACCCCCTGGTGAGGACCCTGCGCGACAGCGGCTACGAGATCGTCACCGTCGGCGACGTGGTCGCCGAGGCCACGGGCACCGCGCCGACCCGGCCCGCCGGCCCGCTCACCCGCCAGCGGGCGGTGTCGCTGGGTTGGCTGGTGGCCGTGGCGGGGATGGTCGAGCGGGTGGCCGTGGTCGGCGCCCTGACCTATGCCGGCCTGTACGTCGCCCGGTTCGGGCTCCTGTTCGTGCTCGCCTCCAAGGACCGGCGCCGGGCTCGGACCACGGGCTCGCTGGAGCCGTCCGACCCGTTCGAGCCGCCCGTCACCGTCATCGTGCCGGTCTACAACGAGGAGGTGGGCATTCAGGCCGCCATCCGCTCGATCGACGCCACCGCCTGGCCCAACCTCGAGATCCTCGTGGTCGACGACGGCAGCACCGACCAGAGCGCTCGGCTCGCCGAGGCGGTGCCGTCCGAGCGGGTGCGCGTCCTCCGGAAGCGGAACGGAGGCAAGGCCTCGGCACTGAACTTCGGGATCGCCCAGGCCAGCCACGACATCGTGGTCCTGGTGGACGGGGACACCATCCTCGAGCCCGGTACGGTCGCCGAGCTCGTGAAGCCCTTCGTCGACCCCACCGTCGGCGCGGTGGCCGGGAACCCGAAGATCGGCAACGTGACCAACCTGGTGACCCGGCTCCAGGTGAGCGAGTACCTGATCTCGTCGAGCCTGGAGCGGCGGATCCTGGCTCCCGCGGGGATGATCACCACCATCCCTGGCGCGGTCGGTGCCTGGCGTCGGGCCGCGATCCAGGAGGCCGGGCTGGTCTCGGAGGCCACCCTGGCCGAGGACACCGACCTGACCGTCGCCCTGGCCCGAGGGGGATGGCGTATCGCCTATGCCGCCGGGGCTCGAGCCTGGACCGAGGCGCCCACGTCGATCGGGGCCCTGTACCGCCAGCGAACCAGGTGGACCTTCGGCACCCTCCAGGTGCTGTGGCGACACCGGCGGGCCCTGATCGACCGGGGCGCAGGCTCCCGGCTCGGGCGGGCCGCGCTGCCCTACATGTTCGTCACCGGGTACCTCCTCGCGGCGATCGCTCCCCTGATGGACCTGGTCGTGCTGGCCCACCTCCTCGGGGGGCGCTGGCAGCTGGCCGTCGTGGCCTGGGCGATCATCGGTGGCGTGGGTGCCGCCGCCGGTGTCGTCGCGGCGCGGCTCGACGGGGAGCGGCTGCGCCCGGCGCTGCTGGTGCCGGTCCAGCAGCTGCTGTTCCGGCCGCTGCTCCACGCGGTGTCGGTGGTGTCGCTGCGCCGGGCGCTGATGGGCGACATCCAGGCCTGGGGCGTCCAGCGCCGGGTGGGAGGTCTCAGAGTGGGAGGAGGTGTCGGGGCGTGAGTCAGCAGACCGACGTCGAGGGGCCCGAGGCGAATGCAACCGTCGAGGCCGGCCGGCGCCGACGCGGTGGCCGCGCCACCCCGATGCCGGACCCTCCCGCCCAGCCGGTCTTCGCCTCGGTGGCACGGCACCGCCCGGTGGTCTTCGCGGTCGCCGGTCTGGCCCTGGTCGGAGTGTGCTACACGTCGTTCGGCCTGGCCACACTGCTCGCCGGATCGTCGGCGCCGAGCGGCAGGCAGATCGTGCAGCGGCCGCCGAGCCAGGTGACGGCGGTCGCTCCTCCGCCCCAGCCACGGGCGGACGCCTGCCCGCAGATCGAGGTCACGACCTTCGTCGACGACGATGGCAACGGCGTTCCCGACCCGTCGGAGGTGGCAGTGCCGGGGGTTCCGGTCACCCTGGTGCTGGCCAGCGGGGTGACCACCGCGGAGGGGACCACCGACTCGTCGGGGCGGCTCGCCGTCGTGCCGGCCGTACGCGGCCCGGTCACCCTCGAGATCGCCGACATGAGCGACGTCGGCCTGTGGCCGGGCCCACGCCTCGGCCCCCTGGTCGGAACGCCCGTGCTCGCCGAGCCCCGGTGCTCGGTGGCCGTCGGGTACCTCTGGATCGACGACTGGACCCTCCCCCGGACCTGGCTGGACGGGTCGTCGGCAACTGCCCCCGTCGCCGCCGCCCGGGGTGCGTCCGGCGCCGCCGGCGCCGGGGTGCCGGTCCACGGCCGCATCTGGCGCGACGCGGACAGCGATGGCCGGTTCACGCCGGCAGACGCTGGCGTTGGCCGGGCCCGGGTGGTGCTGCTCGACGGCGCGGGGCACGAGCTGGCCCGGGTGCGCACCACGGTGTCGGGGCTGTACTCGTTCGCCAACCTGGCGCCCCACCGAGAGTACGGGGTGCGGGTGGAGGGTGCCGGCAACCTGGCCGGCCGGGCCGCCCTGGGCCAGCACATCGCCGGCGAATCCGACACCACGGCCTTCCGCACCGGTGACGCCGGTCTGTCGGTCTGGGGAGTCGACTTCGTGGTGGTCCCGGGCTCGTCGTAGCGCTCGCCGGCCCGGCTCAGACCAGGTTCTCGACGAACGCCTCGAGCTGGCGGAGGTTGCGGACCTCGAACACCCCGTCGCAGTGCGCGCCGTAGTCGCTGACGATCGAGTCGCCGGTGTCCCAGTAGCTGCGGGGCTCCGGGTTCAGCCAGAACACCTTGCGGGCCTTCTGGTGGATGTCCTTGATGACCCAGGACTGGGCGGCGTGGTAGTTGTTACGGGCGTCACCGAGGATCAGCACCGTGGTCTTGGGGCCGACGTCCTTGCCGTAGCGGTCGTTGAACACCTCGAAGGCGTGGCCGTAGTCGGAGTGCCCGTCCACCCACACGACGTCGGCCTCGGTGTTGACCCGATGGATGGCCTCGACGATGTCGTCGACGCCCTCGAAGAATGCGGTCACCTCGTCGATGCCGTCGATGAACACGAACGACCTGACCTTCGAGAACTGCGAGTTGAGCGCGTACACCAGGTGCAGGGTGAACCGGGCGAAGGCCGCCACCGACCCGGAGATGTCGGCCACCACCATGATCTCGGGCTTGGAGGGCTTGGGGTAGCGGAACTTGGGCTCGGCAGGCACCCCGCCGTAGCTCAGCGAGTGGCGCACCGTGTTGCGGAAGTCGAGGGGACCCTTGCGCCCGTGGCGGCGCTTGCGGGCCAGGCGCACCGCCAGCTTCCTGGTGAGCGGCCAGATAGCCCGCCGCAGCGCTGCCATCTCCTCGCGGCTGGCGTGCATGAAGTCGACGTCTTCGGGAAGTGGCTTGCGCAGGGTCTTGGCCATGGCTTCGACACCGCGATCGGCCACCAGCCGGCGCCGGATCTCTGCCTCGATCTCCTGCTTCAGCTTGTTGACCCGGTCCTCGAACTCGTCTCGCTCCAGCCGTTCCTCGAGGGGAGTGAGATCGCCGGGCGCGTCCTGGCGGGCCTGGTCCATGAGCCGGTCGAGGACCCCGTCGAGGTCGAGGTTCCGCAGCGTGCGGTAGAGGTAGTAGGTGCCCCCCACGGGGCGACCCGGCTCCATGCCCGCGTAGCGCCGCACCGCCTGGCGGGCCAGGGCGCGCATCATGGTGCTGTCGCCGTTCAGGAGCGCCTGGAAGAGCATCTCCGCCAGCTGCTCGGGATCGAGTCCCTCTCCCCCGCCGCCCTGTCCCGGGGTCTGGCCCCCCTGCTGCATCTGCTCCTGGAGCTCGTCGAGATCGAGCTCGTCGGGCCACTCCCCGTCGACCAGGTCGTACTCCTTGCCCCGCAGCGAGAAGTACACCTCGAAGACGGTCTCGAAGGCCCGCCAGTGCGCGTGGTTCTTCACCAGCGTGGCCCCCAGGGCGTACTTGAACGCCTCCCGGTCCTCGATCGGGATGTGCTGGACCGCCTCCATGGCATCGAGGTTCTCGGTGAGGCTCACCGGCAGCCCTGCGTTGCGCAGCTCCACCACGAACCCGTTGAGCAGCTCCAGCAGCGGCGACGACGGGCGGGCGGCGGTGGCGGTCATGGCTCAGCTGCTCACCGGCAGCTCGACCACGAACCCGTTGA
>JBFKRY010000050.1:0-21953 GCA_041636995.1 Acidimicrobiales bacterium
CGCCGTCGTCGTCGTCGGGCGGCGAGGTGGGTGTCGGGGTCGGCGTGGGTGCCGGGCTGGGGGTCGGCGTCGGGGTCCACGACGGGTCGGGGGTGTTCGTAGGCGTGGGGGTGGCCGTGGCCGTCGGGGTCGGCGAGGGGGTCGGCGTGGGCGTCGGTGTCGGCGTGGGCGTGGGTGTGGGCGTCGGCGGCGGCGTCGGGGTGGGCTCGACGGTGGGCGCGGCTGCGGTCGGGCAGGTCACGTCGCCCGGCGCCGGCTCGAGCCGCTTGACCTGGGTCTCGCCGATCGTCCGGTCGCTGCCGAAGAACGCGGTGAGCCAGTCGTAGCTGCCGACGACGTACACGCCCACGTAGTCGCAGGTGTCGTGGTCCGAGGCCGGCCACGATGCCGAGGGATCCAGATCCCACACCCCGGTCACGGGGTTGAGGTCGAAGCGGTAGCAGTCGGTGATGCAGGTCAGCAGGTCCTCACCGCTGGCCGGGAGCGCGGTCGCCGGGTCGGCCTCGAAGATGGTCACGTGGGTGGCGTCGCCGCGCGGCAGCGCCTCCAGCCGTTCGGCGATCACGTCCATCGCATCCTGGTGGTACGTGTCGATCCGGGTGCGCTGGGACGCCTCCTGGACGCCCTCGCGGGCGGCGTCGGAGATCACGTTGATGTTGCGCCAGAGCAGTCCGAACTCGATGATGCCGAAGAACAGCACGAAGACGATCAGGCTGACGATGCCGGCCTCCACCGCGGCCGCGCCGCGCTGACTCCCTCCCTGCCGGCTTCTCCGTCTCGCTTTCCGGGACGGCTCCGCAGCGCAGGCCGACCCTCGGGTCACACCGCCCCTTCGTTGATCATCCTCAAGACGGCGGGGCCCATGATCACGGTGAACAGCGAGGGCAGGATGCAGAGCACGAGCGGCAGGATCAGCAGCACCGGGAGCTTCATCGCACGCTCCTCGGCGGCCTGGCGGCGCTTCTCGCGGACCTCGTCGGACTGGACCTGCAGCACCCGGGCGATGGGGATGCCCGAGCGCTCGGCCTGCACCAGGGCTCGCACGAACAGGCGCAGGTCCTGGACGTCGGTCCGGTCGAGGAGGCTGTGGAGCGCCTGGGCCCGGGGGACACCCAGGCGGATGTCCTGGAGCGTCCGCCCCAGCTCGTCGCCCAGCGGGTGGTCGTTGGTGAGCGCGCACCGGTGGAGCGCGGCGTCGAAGCCCAGTCCGGCCTCCACGCACACGCTGATCTGGTCGAGCACGTCCGGGAGGGAGTGCTGGATCTCGAGCTGGCGGGCCGAGGCGGCCTTGTCGAGGTAGTAGTCGACCGACAGGTAGCCGCAGAACACGAACAGCGCCGCGCCCACGAACATCAGGTTGGTGCGCTCGAACGCCAGGAGCCCGGCGGCGGCGCCGACGCCGGCGGCGGTGCCCAACACCTTGAGGGCCATGGCCTTCTCGACGTTCCAGGTCATCTGCTTGCCGGCGTGGATGATCTTGCGCCGCAGGGCCTGGATGCGACCGGGCGGCAGGGTCCGGGCGATGTGGCGGCCCGCCTTCGAGAGGATCGGCAGCATGACCCGCTGGAAGGCCGAGGGCAGCAGCTCCCGGTGGTGCACGTTGGCGCCGGGGACGCCACCGGCGGGCTGCCGCTGCCCGCTCAGCGCCCAGAGCAGCACCGCGAGGGCTCCACCGCAAGCCGCCAGTCCGATGACGAAGTTCATGAGCGCGTCCCTCCAGGCCTCAATACACGAAGCGGGCGAGCCGCTTGAGCCAGGCGCCGCCGGCGAGGAGCAGCACCCCGGCGATGATCAACATGATCTGGCCCTCGGTCTCGTTGAGCATCTCGTTCAGGTACTCACGGTTGAGCACCGAGATGGCTCCGACCATGGCGGGCGGGAGGATGAAGAGGATGATGCCCGACACCCGGCCCTCGGCGCTCAGCGCCTTCACCTGGCCCCGCACCCGGTTGCGGGCGCGGATGGTGTCGCTGACCCGATCGAGGATGCCGGCGAGGTCGCCGCCCACCTCGCGGTGGATCTCGATCGCGGTCACCACCCACTCGAAGTCCTTGCTCCCCATGCGGTCGGAGAGGTCGCGGAAGCTGACCGACAGATCCCGCCCCAGCCGGGTCTCGGTGACGATCCGCTGGAACTCCTCGGCGGTGGGCTCGTCTGCCTCGTCGGCCACGGTCTGGATCGACTGCATCATGCTCAACCCACCGCGGAGGCTGCCGGCGATCAGCTGGAGGGTCTCGGGCAGCGACTCGGCGAAGGCCTTCTGCCGAGCCCCTTCGCGTGCCGACAGGTACATCCAGAACCCGATGGCGGTGAGCGCGGCGGCGAAGGCGCCGATCAGCCAGCCGAGCACGAAGGACGCCCCGAAGAAGCCGGCCAGGGTGCCGCCGATGGTCATGACCAGCCACTCGCCGGGACGCATCTTCGAGCCTGCGGCCTCGAGCTTCTGGGCGACCAACCGGTCCTTGCCGGCGTCGGCCAGGCCCTTGTCGGCCAGGCTCACCATCGACGCTCGCAGCTGGTCGAGCTTGCTGCTGCCCGGGGGCGGCAGCTCGTGCAGCGACCCGGCCGCGTACGCAGGGTCGGCGTACTGGGCGTAAGCGGCGCCGCCCTCCTCGTAGGCCCCGGCCTCGGTGGCGCCGGCGTAGGCGGGCTCGGCGACGACCGGATCGGGGAACTCGCCGGCGAGGCGCTCGTTGGCCAGCGGGTCGATCGGATCCTCGACCACGTCCAGCTCCTCGCGACGCTGGCGGCGCAGGCGAACCAGGAACAGGGCGGCGACGACGAGGACCGCGGCGCCCCCGGCGATGGCCAGGATCAGGGCCAGGCTGTTGCCGGTCCCTGCGGCGTCCTCGCGGTTCAACGGGTCGTTGGTGCCCGCGGGTTCGGTCGGGTCGGCGGGGGTCTCGGGCTCGGTGGCACCCGGTCCCGGGCTGACCTCGCCGGTGCCGGAGACGCCACCCTCCGGGGCGGGGGTGGGCTCGCCGGCCGGGCCCTCGGCCGTGGAGGTGTCGGTGGGGACGGTCCAGCGGACGTTGCCGTCCTCGTCGATGATCACGCTCTCGCCGAAGTCGATGGTGCCGGGCTGATCGGCGTCGGAACCGCCGGGGGAGGGCGGCGGCAGGTCGGGGTCCTGGGCCAGCGCCGGTGACGGGCCGAGCCCGATGGCCAGGGCCGTGGTCAGCGCCGCGAGGGAACAGCGTCGGGTCGTGCTCATGCGGCACCTCCCACCAGGGCCTCCTCGGGCTCGAAGGTGTCGAGGTCGACCTCCTCGCCGTGCTCGCGCAGCTTGGTGATCAGGTACGGGACCAGCCCGGTGGGCGCGAGGCCGCCGACGTAGCGACCATCGATGTCCACGCCGGCGTCGAAGTCGAACGTGAAGATGTCGGAGAGGGCGATGGCCTCGCCATCCATGCCCACGACCTCACTCACGTGGGTGACCCGCCGGCTGCCGTCACGGAGCCGGGCCACGTGCACCAGCAGGTCGACGGCCGAGGCGATCTGCTCCCGGATGGCCCGCACCGGCAGATCCATGCCGGCCATCAGGCAGAGGGTCTCGAGCCGCGCCAGGGCGTCGCGGGGGCCGTTGGCGTGCAGTGTCGAGAGCGAGCCGTCGTGGCCGGTGTTCATGGCCTGCAACATGTCGAGGGCTTCGCCGCCGCGGCACTCGCCGATGATCACCCGGTCGGGCCGCATCCGCAGCGAGTTCCGCACCAGGTCGCGGATGGTGATCTGTCCCTTGCCCTCCACGTTCGGTGGCCGGCTCTCCAGGCGCACCAGGTGCTCCTGGTGCAGCTGCAGCTCGACGGCGTCCTCGAGGGTGACGATGCGCTCCTCTTCGGGGATGAAGTTCGACAGCACGTTGAGCAGGGTGGTCTTCCCGGTGCCGGTGCCCCCCGAGACCAGCACGTTCATCCGGCCCCTCACGCAGGCAGCGAGGAACTCCACCGCCCGGGGCGAGAGGGTCCCGAAGCCGGTCAGGTCGTTGACGGTGAGGGCTTCCTTGGCGAACTTCCGGATGGTCAGGCTGGGCCCGTCCACGGCCAGGGGTGGGATGACCGCGTTCACGCGGGAGCCGTCGGGAAGCCGGGCGTCGACCATGGGCGAGGACTCGTCGATCCGCCGGCCCACCTTGGAGACGATGCGCTCGATCACCTGCCGGAGGTGTGCCTCGGTCAGGAAATGCGAGGCGGTCCGGATGAGCTTTCCGTTGCGCTCCACGTAGATGGTGCCGAGGCCGTTCACCATGATCTCGGAGATGCCGTCGTCCTCGAGGAACGGCTGGATCGGACCGTGGCGGAGCACGTCGTTCAGCAGCTCGGCGGTCAGCTGCTCGCGCTCGTTGTCGCTGATGCGGGCGTCTTCCTCGAACAGCCAGCCACCGAGCTCGGTCTTCACGTAGCTCTCGATCTGCTCCTCGGTGAGAGTGCGATCGTAGAGGCGGGTCCCCATGCGCTCGATGAGCGCGTCCTGGGCGCGGATCTTCAGCTCGCGGAGGTGGGGGGCGAGCTGTGGCGACTCGAGCGGCACCGGCAGCAGATCGTCGTTGTCCTCGGCGACCTCGGGGTGGCGGTCCCGAGCCACCGGCAGCGAGGCCTCGGCCGGCTCGCTCGCGGCGGCCGCCTCGTCGGCCCCGCCGGCTCGGCTGTCGGGGTCGCTCGCGGCCTTGCCGTCGGTGGGGTCGGCCGGCGGCGCAGCGGAGGGCTCGCCGGCGGGCTTCGCCGCGTGTCGGGCTCGGGTGGCCCGCTGGTCGACCTCGGTCGTCCACGTGCTCGACGGCTCCGGCGCCGCCGGCAGGTCGGAGCCCGGCCGCAGGGGGCCGCGAGCGTCGTCGTCGCCGATGGGGAGCGACGTGGACGGCCTGGTCGGTTCGTCGATCGCAGCCTCGTGCTCGGCACCGTCTTCGCCGGGCCGATGCTGCCTGTTGCGGCGGCCCAGAGCCATCAGGACTCCCCGTCGTCCTCGCTCACGGCGGCGTCGGGATCGGTCGACTCGGCCGACGGGGACCGCACACCACCTTCACCGGTGGCGAGCGAGACCACGACGCCCTCGCGGCTGCGGACCTCGGAGGCGGCGATGGAGGCCTCGGAACCCTGGCGGGCGATCCAGATGCGCCCGAACTCGATGCCGTAGGTGAGGCGCTCGAGGTCCTCGACGGGCACGCCGAAGGTCACGAAGAGCCGGCTGGTCGGGGCCAGCGACGGCGCCAGCGGGTCGCGGGCCAGCTGCTCCTCGCTGAAGAGCCGCTCGGCCTGCACGTTGGTGATCTGGACCGACTCCAGGATCACCACGGTCTCGCCGGGGGACTCGCCCTGGGCGTCGAAGGAGCCGACCACGGCGACGGTCATGCCGGCGCGGAGGTTGCCGCCAAGGGCCCGCTGGGGCTCGAGGGCGGTGGTGATCTCGAAGAGGTTGTCGTCGACGTCGGGCAGGGCGCTGGTCTCCTGCTGGCCCGGCACGACGAAGTCGGCGAGGGTCAGGGCCACGCCGGTCGGGATGCGCCGGGCGGTCACGTTGCGACCCAGGGCGAGATCCTTCAGGTCGTCGACCGAGGTCAGCGCACCCGCGTTCACCTGGTCGACGGGCACCGAGTCCAGCCGGACGAACGCGTAGGCGTTGTCGCTGAGGGTGGACGCGGCCTCGCCGGCCTCGATGTCCCGGGCGGCCACCAGGACCTGCCGTTCCTCGACGGGCGGCTCGACCTGGGCCTCGGATTCCTCGCCACCCGAGTTCTGCCAGAGGAGCAGGCCGCCGACCAGAGCCAGCAGCACCGCGGCGATCACACCCAGCATGCTGCGATTGCTTGACTTCATACTCGTCCCTCCGCTGGGGCAGGCCCGGGGCGGTCCCCGATGCTTCGCCACCCCCAATCCGCTGACGATCTCCTGTCGGCCGGCCAGGAGGGTTGTTGAGGGGAGCGGCGAGGCGAATCGTCGCGTCAGCGCAGGCAGCAGCCGGAGGGACAGGGGTTCGGCCAGGGCTCACCCACCGTGGCCAGCACCGGACCCCGGTCGAGCGCTTCCTCCACCAGCTGGCGCAGGGCGGTGACGAACGACGAGTGGGTCCCGACCGTGCCGGCCCGGACCATCGTCAGCCCGAGTCGCTCCGCGGTGGCCGCGGCCTCGGTGTCGAGGTCGTAGACCACTTCCATGTGGTCCGACACGAAGCCCACCGGGATCACGACCACGGTGTCGATGTCGCGGGCCGCAAGGTCCTCGAGGTGGTCGTTGACGTCGGGCTCCAACCAGGGGACGTGTGGGGGACCGCTGCGGCTCTGGAACACCAGGTCCCAGCGGTGATCCGCGCCCGCGCGCCCGGCGAGGTGCTCGGCGGCGGCGCGCAGCTGGTCGACGTAGGGCGACGACGCCGTCCAGGCAGCCGGCACCGAGTGGGCGGTGAAGACCAGCTGGGCCCGCTCACGGCGAGACCCGTCGAGACCGTCGAGGGTCATTGCGATCCGGTCGGCCATGGCGTCGAGGAACCCCGGGTGGTTCCAGTACAGCCGGGCCTTGTGGACCTCCGGCGCCGGGTCGAGGCCGGCGACCGCGCCGGCGAGGTCCTCGGAGTACTGGCGGCAGCCGGAGTAGGAGCCGAAGGCGGAGGTGACGATGGCGAGCACCCGGCGGTGACCGTCGGCGGCGATCTCGGCGAGGGTGTCGACGAGCAGCGGATGCCAGTTGCGGTTGCCCCAGTACAGGGGCAGGTCGATCCCGGTGCGGTCCAGCTCGGCCCGCAGGGCCGCCAACAGGTCCCGGTTCTGCTGGTTGATGGGACTGACCCCGCCGAAGAGCTCGTAGTGGGCGCCCACCACGGCCAGGCGCTCCCGGGGGATCCCTCGGCCCGCGGTCACGTTCTCGAGGAACGGGATCACGTCGTCGGGACCCTCGGGTCCGCCGAAGGACACGAGCAGGAGGGCGTCGGGCCCACCGGCACCGATCCCGGTCATGCCGCCTGGCACGTCGGGCAGAACCAGATGGTCCGGGCCGCCACCCGCCGATCCTCGATGGGGGTCCCGCAGCGGCGGCACGGCTCGTCGGTGCGCTTGTACGCATACAGGGCATCGTCGCGGCGGATCCGGCGGGTGACCCGGCGGCCGACGTCCTCGTCGCGCACGGTGACGATGCGGTTCCAGGCCAGACCCCGGCGCAGCTCGGTGACCGTCAGGTCCCAGAGCTCGCCAGCGGCGTCGGCGTCGATCCCCGCTGCTGGACGCTCGGGGTGGATGCCCGACAGGAACAGCAGCTCGGCCCGGTAGACGTTGCCGATGCCGGCCACGATCCGCTGGTCCAGCAGCGCTGCGCCTGCCGGCCGAGTCGTGGCCCGGAGCCGCTCGACGAAGCGGGACCGGCGGTCGCGGCCTCGCCTGAGGGGGTCGGGGCCCAGGGTGGCGATGAGCTCATCCCGCTCGTCGGGTGCGATCAGCGCGCAGGTCTGGGGGCCGGTCAGGTGCCAGGCCTGCTCCCGGCCCTCGAGACGCAATCGCACCGTGTCCCCGGGAACGGTGTCGAGCGGCCACGCGGTGAGCTTGCCGATGAGCCCCAGGTGCACGTGCAGCACGTCGCCCGAGGAGCTCGAGGCGAACAGGTTCTTGCCCCAGGCCTCGCAGCGCTCGATGGTGGCCCGGTCGAGGCGGGCCGCGCCGTCGGCGAAGCGGCCCTGGGGCGAGGAGGCTCGGACCGCCTGGCCACCGAGATCAGCGGTCAGCTCGCGGGCCAGGCCGTGGATGGTGTGTCCCTCGGGCACGCCGGCGACGATACCGGCGGGCCCCGGCGATCGGCGGGTCGCCGCTTGCGTCGCCGGGGGGCGGTCCACAAGGCTGTGCGTCCATGCGGACGGAGTACGGGTCTGACCCGCTACGGCCCCGCGCCCGACGTCACGCCATCGGCCCCGCGGGGCGGCGGTGGCTGGCCGTGGCGCTAGCAGTGGTGCTCGTGCTGCCCGCGCTGTCGGCGGCGTGGGGCCAGGATGGCCGTGAGCCTCCGTGGCGGGACGCCGACGAGGCTGCTCGTCAGCTGGCGGACGCCCAGGTCAGGCTGCTGGACGCCCGCGACGCGCTGGTGGAGGCCCAGGACCGGCTCGAGGCGCTGCGGGCGAGCAAGGAGGCGAACGCGGCCGACACCCTGGTCATCGCCAGCGAGCTGCAGGCTGCCCAGCGCCATGCCCGGACGCTCGCGGTGGAGGCCTACGTGAGCGGCGGGAGCATCAGCGAGATGCTGTTCCTGCTGAACGCGGCCACCGCCACCGACTTCGCCTTCCGGACCACCTTGCTCAGCGAGAGCGCCGAGGCCGTGGCCAGATCGCAGTCGGACTACATCGAGCTCCACTCTCGGGCCTCGGAGGACGCGAAGGACCTGGCCGCCGAGATCGACGCCATGGCCGGGGTCATCGAGCGGGCCGAGCAGGAGATCGTCGACGCCGAGCTCGCGCTCGGCGACGCGGAGTGGGTGATGAGCATCGCCGAGATCCACCGGGCGGCCGACGAGCTGATGGCCCGCTACGGCCGCACCGAACCCACCGACGAGCAGTGGGACAAGCTGCGCTTCTGCGAGTCGACCCGCGACTACGAGATCGACACCGGCAACAGCTACTACGGCGCCTACCAGTTCAACCTGGTCACCTGGGTCGACATGGGCGGGTCGGGGCTGCCGTCGGATGCGCCTCCCGAGGAGCAGGACGCCCGGGCCCGCTACCTCTACGCGCTCAGGGGGTCGGGCTTCGGCCGCGGCGGCGCCTGGCCGGTCTGCGGCCGCTTCTTGGATTGACCCGCACGCTAGACTCGGGCGGCCGTGAACCTGGTGGTCGTGCTGTTCATCGTGGCGTTGGTGGCGGTGGGCTACGGCCTGACGTTGCTGGTCGACGTCGAGCTCACGGTCGAGGAGCGGGTGCTCTACGGCGTGGTGATCGGGACCATGGCGGTGAGCATCGTCGGCTTCGCGGCCGCCTGGTGGGCCGGCATGAGCCGGGCCAGCATCGTGGTGGCCACGGTGTTCTCCCTCGGCGTCAGCGGCTTCGGCTGGCGCCACAGACCCGGCCGGTGGGCCCGGGAGCGTGACGACTTCCGGCGCCGAATGCGCCTGTCGCCCCGGCACCCCGACAGCCCGGTGCCGCTGCTCGCGATCCTGGCGGTCAGCACCGTCGTGAGCGTGCGCATCCTCGACATCGCCTACGGCACCACCCCCGACGGCGGCATCTCCGCCGGGCACCTGAGCACCTTCGGCGACTGGTCGGCCCACCTGGCATACGCGGCCTCCTTCGCCCATGCGGAGAACTTCCCACCCGAGCTCCCCACCGCCGCCGGCGAGAGCTTCGCCTACCACTTCGGCGTCGACTTCTTCTCCGCCATGTTCGTCCCGCTGGGGCTCTCGGTGCAGGGGTCGCTGCAGGTCTCCAGCGCGATCCTGGTCGTGGCGTTCCCGGGCATCATGTACGTGGCCACCCAGCGGTTCCTGGCGAACCGGCTGGCCTCGACCCTCGCGGTCACGGTGTTCCTGGCCGCCGGGGGCACGGCCGCGCTGTACCGCTTCATCTTCGTCGACCTGATCGAGCAGGGCCCGAGCGTGCTCGCGAACCTGCCCCGCAGCTACGCCTTCGACGGCTTCGACCGCAACTGGCTCGACAACCCCGTCACCGGCTTCCTCTACCCGCAGCGGCCGACGATGATCGGCTTCGCGGCGGTGCTGTTCGGGCTGGCCATGCTCTGGCAGGCCCGCGAGGACGGCCACCGCACCCACCTCTTCGTCGGCCTGGTCACCGGGGTGATGCCCATCTTCCACGTGTTCGCCTTCGGGGTGCTGATGGGGATGGGCACCGTCTGGGCCCTGATCGAGCGCGCCCGCCGCTGGCTCTGGTTCCACGTGCCGGCGCTGGCCATCGGCGCGCCGATCGTGATCTGGCAGCTTCCCGAGCGTGGCGCCGAGGGACGCGAATGGCACCTGGGCTGGATGCTCGGCAAGTCGAGGTGGGACCAGACCCTGCCCGACTTCGTCTGGTTCTGGCTCCTCAACACCGGCCTCTTCATCCCCCTGGTCGTGGCCGGGCTGGTGGCCGTCGGCCCCGGGCTGCGGCTCCGCTTCCTGCCCATCTTCGGGCTGCTGCTCGTCGCCAACGTCGGCATCTGGCACTTCTGGGCCGGCAACAACGCCAAGTACGTGGTGTTCTTCCTGCTGCTCGGGGCGCCGTTCGTCGGAGCCTTCCTGGCCGACTGGATCCGGCGCGACGCCTACCTGCGCTTCGGCGCCCTGGCGTTGCTGGTGAGCCTCACCCTGTCGGGCGCGCTCGACATCTGGCGGGCCTTCGAGGGCACGGCCGACCCGTACCCGGTGCCGTACCTGAGCGGCGACGACGTCCTCGTGGGTGAGTGGGTGCGCGACACGACCGAGCCCGACGCGGTCTTCGCCTCCGCCAACAACAACGTGCACCCGGTGCGGGCCATCGCCGGCCGCACGGTGGTCTCGGGCGCGGCCGGGCGCCTCAACGACCTGGGCGTCGACTGGCTGCAGCGGGACGCCGACCTGCGCACCCTCTACGGCGTCAACGAGGGGTTCGATGCCGTCATCGACGAGTACGACATCGACTACCTGGTCCTGGGGCCCGAGGAGCGGCGGGCCTTCCGGCCACCCGACGCCCCGGCCGACTGGGACCCGGCCATCTTCTGGGACGCCGCGGCGCCGGTCGTGTACGACATCGGCGGCTACAAGATCTACGACGTGCGGGCGTTCCAGACCTGACCCCCCACCGGGCGCTGCCGCCGTCGCACCCGGTGAGGTCGGTACCGTGACGTCCGTGCCCGCCGCGCCCACCGACGCTCCTCCGGAGCCGATCCCCGGCCAGCTGCCGCTCATCGCCATGGACGACCGGGCGCCATCGGCGAGGACCCCGCGCTGGCTGACCCTGCGCAACGCCGTGATCGCCCTGGTGGTCCTGGGCCTGGCAGCCCGCCTGGCTTCGCTGGGCGCCCGGCCGCTGCATCACGACGAGAGCCTCGACGCCTGGTTCTCGTGGCGGGTCCTGGAGGGCACCTACGACGGCTACGACCCGGTGTACCACGGGCCGCTGCGCTTCTACGTGACCGCCGCCATCTTCTGGCTGATCGGCGAGTCCGAGATCACCGCCCGGCTGCTGGCCGCGGTGTCGGGGGCCGTGGTGGTCGCCCTGCCGGTGCTGTGGCGGCGTGACCTCGGATCCGTCGGCACGGTGGCCGCGGTGGCCCTGGTGGCGATCAGCCCCTCGCTGCTCTACTTCTCCCGGGTCGGCCGGGAGGACTCGTTCTTCCTGCTGCTCACCTTCCTCACCGTGCTGGTGTTCGTGGCCTTCATCCGGACCCCCCGGGTGTGGCACCCGATGGCGCTGCTGTGCCTGCTCGTCGCCGGGCTGGCGGTGAAGGAGTCGGTCTTCATCACCATCTTCGTGTTCGGCGGGTTCGGCATGGTCCTGCTCACCCAGGAGCTGCTGCTGGCGCCCGGCGGGGCCGAGCACGCCACCGGCGACAGCCGGGGCCCGGATCCCCTCACCGTGCGCCGGGTCTCCCTGGTCGCCGGGCTCGTCCTCATGATCCTGGCGCTGTTCTGGGGGGAGCCCATCTTCCGCAGCCTCGGTGTCTACGGCCTGATCCTGGCCGTGGCGCTGGGGTGGGCGGCCTGGAACGCGACCACCCGCGGGGTCGAGCTCCGCGAGGTGCCCGTGCTCCGGTCGGTGCTGGCGGTGCCCGTGTCCTGGTGGCTCACCGCGGTGTGGACGTCGATCCTGCTCTTCATCACCCTGTTCACGGAGTTCTTCACCAACTTCTCCGGGGCCGGCACCGAGTCCGCGCCCTACGGTTCGATCGAGAACGGCCTGCGGGCCGGGTTCGAGTACTGGCGGGGCGAGCAGGACACGGTGCGGGGCGACTCCCGCTGGCAGTACTACCTGGCCATCATCCCGGCCTACGAGTGGTTCCTCCTGGGGCTGTCCACGGTGGGGATCGGCCGGGTGCTGCGCCGACCCACGCTCGTGGGCCAGACGCTGGTCTGGTGGGGGGTGGCCAGCTTCGCCGTCCACTCCTGGGCAGGTGAGCGCATGCCCTGGCTGCTGATCCACCCGCTGCTGCCGTTCGTGATCCTGGCCGGCCTCGGCGTGCAGGTGCTCTGGGAGCACCGGGACTCGGCGTGGCGCCTCCCGGTGGCGCTGGTGGCGACCGCAGGGCTGGTCTGGACGCTGATGACCGCCTACCAGGCGGCCTACGAGCGCGGCGGCGAGCCCCAGGAGCTGCTGGTCCAGGCTGGCCAGGCCACCCCCGAGGTGCCGGAGTGGGTCGACCGCCTGTACCTGCTCGACCGCCTGATGATGGCCGAGGAGGGTCGCCACCTGACGGTGAGCATCGACTCCGACGTGTACTGGCCCTACGGCTGGTACCTGCGGGACTTTCCCACCGGTACCTTCGCCGTCCTGGACACCGACAGCGAGGCTCCCGACAGCGACGTCATCTTCGTGCCCCACTGGGAGCAGGCGGCCATCGGGGGCCAGCTCATCGGCTACACCACCCTGCCGTACGAGCACCGCTGGTGGTGGGTCCCCGACTTCGACGTGGGCCCGGGCGACTGGGGCCGATGGCTGTGGGATCGCCAGCCCTGGGACGGCTCGGCCGACGATCCCTCGGACTGCCCGGGGTCGCTGGTGGGTGAGGTGTACATCCGCGACAGCCTGTACGAGCTCGAGCAGCGCTATCTGGCCGGCCGCGACCCGGACGGGGCCGACAAGCCCGACTACGGCGGCCCCTGCCAGCGGCCCGACGTCGCCGCGTCAGAAGGTTGACCAGGGACCGCTCGGCAGGTCAGCAGGTCGGTCCCGCAGCTGCGCGCATCGGGACAGCGACGAGGGACAGGAGCGGCTGGGCGCCTCTGGCGCAGCCGCAGAGCAGGCCGAGGAGCGACGTCGCCTCCGGCGACGCAGCGTCGAACCTGCGATTGCGGATCAGATGGGCCAGAGGGCGGCGCGGTCCACCGCGTAGATGACGTTCGCGCCACTCCTGAACACCGGCTCGAGCGCCGGATGGGTGGCCAGCGCGGTCAGCGCGTCGGGGGTGGCGAACCGGCGCTCCTGGGTGCCCACGATCACGTAGGCAACGTCGTAGCCTCGCAGGAAGTCGGTGATGGCGCCCTGGTCGCCTGCCGTGTACAGGTCACGCACCGCCTGGAGCCGGCTGTCGATCATCGGCTGGAACGTCCAGCGCTGCTGCTTCTGGTGCCAGTCCCACCCCAGCACCGTGGGCATCCCGGTGTGGACGGCCATGCGGGCGTTCCAGTCGTAGCCGCTGCCGGCCCACTCCACCAGGGTCGGGGTGCCCGCCACGTTGGCGCGCAGCCACTCGATCAGTGGGAGGTCCTCGGCGATGGCCACCGTGACCTCGCGGCCGGGGTCGTTCGGGTCCGGTCGCACGATGGTGGGGTCGCTGTCCAGGTAGGCGAGGCCGTCGAGGGTCACCGGGATCTGGGCGAAGCGGGTCTCCAGGCGGGTGCGGGTGGCGAGCAGCGGGTACGCCAGCCCGGCCAGCAGGAGGGCTCCGACCGTGAGCGCCCACAGGTTCAGCCGCCAGGGTCGGGCCGGGTGCAGCTCCACCCGATCGGGGTAGCCGGTGCGGGAGACCACCACGGGTCGGTCCGCGAGCACCCGTCCCACCTGCCACAGCGCGAACCCGCCGGCGAGGGCGAAGTACTGCCAGGCCTGGAGCCAGAACTTGAACACGGTGTTCATGCGCTCGATGTCGTTCTCGACGGTGATCACGTCCACGCCTCCGGCGATCCCGAAGCCGAGCACGAACAGGCCCGAGGCCACGATCCGGCCCAGGTCGAGGCTCTCCCGCCGCACCTCGACGAGCAGGAAGTAGCCGAACACGATGACCCCGAGCAGCGAGATCGTCGCCGCGCCGGTGCCGAGCCGCCCGGTGAGCAGCACCGCGCCCGTCGCCAGGGCCAGCCAGGTGGCCTGCCACGCGGGGCTCGACCACACCGACGCCGGGAGCGGGGCCGGCGTGGGCTCGCCCATCCGGGCCCGGCGTCGCAGGTCCACGGCCAGGGCCCCGGCCAGCCCCGCGGCCAGGACCAGGAAGATGCCCCAGTGGACGACGAAGTCGCCGAGGGGCGAGCCGTCGACGGCGCCCTGCAGCCCGGTGTCGAAGGTCTCGTTGGACCGCAGGAACGGCCACAGCACCAGCACGTGGACGCCAACCGCCACGAGCGCGTGGCCGAGGATCGACAGCAGCCGCTGGCGGACCGCCGGCGGCGTCCAGCCCGCCAGCATGGCCACCCCACCCACGAGTAGGAGCCCGGTGAGGACGGCGCCACCCGGTCCGCCGAAGGTCGAGAAGCCGGCGGCCAGGGCCACGCTGCCCCCGAGGATGGCGAGGCCCCGCCGGCGCCGGTCGTCGTCCCTGCTCACCGTGGCCGGGGCCACCAGCCGTCCGATGATCAGGGCCGTGGCGGCCACGATGGTCACGCTGGGGAGGTCCCAGGTGTTGACGGTGCGGACCACCGCGGTGATCAGCCCCAGCGACCCCGCCAGCACCAGCGACCGGCCGCGGTCGCCGGCCTGGCTCGCCGCCAGGTACGCCAGCGCCAGGGCGACGGCGAGTCCGACGAAGGCCATGCCCATGAGGTGCGGGTGCAGGTCGCCGAACAGGAACGTGAAGTACGGGAACTCGGTGATGTCGACGTTGCCGGAGTTGACCCGGCTGGGGGCCCACCAGTCGAACCGGGGGAGCGGGGTCCCGGTGGCCCAGGCCCAGCTGCCGCCCAGGAAGGTCACGATGTGCCCGATCACGGGGGTGCCCGTCCCGGCCTCCCACTCGTTGACCTGTTCCAGGCGGTCGTAGTGGAGCCGGATCGCGTCGAGGTTGCCGATCCCGACGAGCAGCAGGACCCCGGCCAGCCCGGCGTGCACGGGGACGTTCGAGGCGTCGCTGTCGTGCACCCGGGCCCACCGGCGGCGGCTCAGCGCCACCAGGTTGTGGACCACGCCGAAGGCCACGGTCGCGGTCAGTGCCGCGTACGTGGCCACCCCCAGGTTGAACGCCACCTCGGGCAGCACCCGCAGCGCCCGCATCGGCACCGTGATCAGGAACCAGCCGAAGTAGTAGTAGTTCATGAACCCGCCGGCGAACCACGGGTCGATGGCGGGGAGCTCCGGTGAGCGGGCGATGGCGGTGAGGTACGCCAGCTCCATCGGCTTCTCGCCGCCCAGGTAGGCCTCCCACAGATCGGGGTTCGCCGAGCGCATCCACAGGGCCAGCCCGAACACCGCCAGGAACACCAGCTCGCTCGCCAGCCACGAGCTCCGGTGCCGGCTCCACAGCTCGGACATCCGCTCGGCGTGGCGACCCCACAGGGCCAGGCCCAGGCCGCCGAGGCCGGCGAACCACCACCAGACCAGATCCCGGCCGTAGTCGGCCAGGCCCCACGAGATCGTCAGCCAGACGCCGAGGCCCACTGCGAGCAGCCCGATGATCTTGCTCAGGCCGTAGCCCGCGTCGGGGAGCCGCGAGAACAGCAGCGTGGTCCACGGCAGGACCGCCACCGCGGCGAGCTGGAGCCAGAGCAGCCACCAGAGCCACGGGACCGAAGCGATCAGCCCCGTGCCCCGGAAGGTCTCGTCGAAGGTGTCGCCGGTGACTGCCAGCGCGGCCTGGGCCGGACGGAGCTGGAGCGCGTTGGTGGCGGCGTCGGCGGGCACCACGTCCGCAGCGACCGCGGCCCGGGCCGGGTTGAGGATGGCCTCGGCGCGGGCCACGGACCAGGTGTCGGTCTTGGCCCAGATGGTGACCGTCGGGTGGTCGTAGACGGTGAAGGTCTCCTCGGCGTCGTGGTCGGCGATGGTCACGCCGAACAGCGACGGGGCGTTGCGGAACTGCGCCACCTGCTCGAAGCCGAGCCGCCCGTCGAAGAGGGCGTCGTAGTACGCGGTCGTCGCCGGATAGCGGGCGGGGACGCGCGGGATCGAGTCGTACAGCCGGTTGCTGGCCTCGACCACGTAGTCCACCTGGTCGAGGCCGGCGATCAGGCGGTCGATCTTGCCCGGCGAGGCGTCGGGCTCGAAGAGGTCGAGGCTGACGTGGCGGTACTCGAAGCCCTCGGTGCCCGCGACGGTCAGCGGGAGGGTGTCGTCCCACACCTGGGCCGACAGCACTGCGCCGTCGGGGAGGTTCTCCGCCATCCAGACCGACGCCTCGACCCGGGGGTGCTGGTTGCCGTACACGCCGTTCACGAACGCCAGGCCCCACAGCGCGGTGACCACGACCAGCAGGGTTGCGAGCACCTGCACCGGCCGGCCCGCGAACCGGACACCGGGGCGGCGGGCCCCGGCCATCGACCGTCCCGCATCCCACAGCCAGACCACGCCGAAGCCGGCGAGCACGATCGCCACGGGGTAGGCGGGCAACAGGTACCGGATGAGGGGGTTGAACTGCTGGCTGACCAGGCCGAGCATCAGCGCCAGGTAGACCAGGGGGAGGAGCAGGATCCAGCGGTGCCGGGCGACCACGTCGATCCCGGCCCGGACCACGCCGAGGACCACCGCGATCCCGAGCGCGGGCCCCATCCCCCACCAGAAGGCCGAGCCCAGCGGGAACAGCAGGGGGGTGCGCCCGATCCACTGAACGACCCAGGGGACGTTGCCGCCGGCGTTCACCTCGCGCAGGTAGTCGAGGTCGCGGGTGAAGCGCTCGTCCAGCGAGAACACGCCGTCGAACGCGTAGGGCTGGAAGATCCGGAAGGTCAGGGCGGTGGCCGCCAGGACCACCAGGCCCGTGAAGGCCCCCCAGACCGCGACGTGCAGCGGCGGCGGCACCCGGCTCTTGGGGACCTCGACCCGGGGCGGGTCGGCGTCCTGGTCGAAGATCACTGCGATCTGGTCGGCCGCGTGCTCGGCCGGCCGGACCACCACCAGGGCGTAGGCGGTCACCCCGCCCGCGGCGGTGAGCGCGATCATGACGAGCACGATCGGGGCGTACAGCAACGACGCCAGGCAGACCACGACCACGCCCAGCACCGCCCCGGCCACCGCCGCGGGCTCGGCCTCGGCCTGGCGCCGCAGCCAGACCCAGCTGCGGCGGGCGACCGCGCCGATGGCAGGCGCCACCGCGAGCAGCACCGCCGCGCCCGGTGCCACCAGCGCCGCGGCCCCGATCAGCTTGCTGGCCATGGCCAGGCCGATGACGGCCCCGATGCCGGCGGCCAATCGGAGGCGCAGGTCACCGCGGGCCATCCGCAGCGACAGCCAGATCGCGGCGGTGGCGAAGAACGTCACCCAGGGTTCGGCCCCGTAGAAGTGGGCGTACTGGATGTGCAGCGGCGTGACGGCCAGCAGGCCCGCGGCGACGAAGCCCACCCGGCGGTCGAAGAGATCCCGCCCGAGCAGGTAGGCCAGCAGCACCGTGCCGGTGTCGACCAGCGCCGAGAACAGCCGGCCGACGAGGTTGGCGTCGTAGCCGGCGTCGAAGGCGTCGACACCGCCGTTGCGCAGGTCGATGCCGACGGTGTCGGCGATGGTGACGAGGGCCCCGGCCGGGAACGGACCGTCGGCGAGGAAGCTGGCGCCGGCCTTGGTGGCGAACAGCGGCAGGGTGCCGTAGACCCAGGTGTCACGGCCCTGGTGGTTGTACGGGTTGAGCGGCGAGGATCCGCTGTCGAAGTACTCGATGGGGCCGGCCGCGGAGATGTCGGCGGTGACGATGCTCCAGAACCGCTCGTCGGGATGTTGGTGGGTGCCGGCGTCCCAGTCGAGGTTCCAGACGCGGAGCACGAAGGCCGCCAACAGCACCAGCCCGAGCGCGGCCCGGCGGGCCGCCGTCGGGTGGGCGCGGAGGTACGACCCGGCCATATGGTCCATACGGTAGAACCATCGGCAGGGTCAACGGGTTCGTTGAACCCGGGGGCCGCCCGGGCGGCAGCCTCAGCCCCCGAAGAGCCGCTGGGCCAGGCGCCCCACCGGTCCCTGCTCGTCGGCGTCGTATGGAACCAGGTGCGGGGCCTCGGTCTCGAGCGCAGCGACCACCTGGCGCAGGCTCGGGTTCACCAGGGCGGCGTCACCGACGACCACGGTGGGGACGGTCTCGTTCCCTCGCGCCACCGAGCGCACCGCCTCGGCATGGCCCGGGTCCTCCCAGATGTTCAGCTTGTTCATCGGGATCCCCGCCCGGGACAGGCGGCGGTCGAGAACCGTGCAGAAGCCGCAGCCCGGCCGCCAGTAGAAGTCGACGGCCTCGATCGGGTTGGTCATGGTGGCGCGGGCTCCTGGATCGCGGGATGCGGCAGCAGGAACACGTCGCTGACGGCTGGCATTCCCCCCGCGCTACGGGCCGACGCTGAAGTCCGCCAGGTCCTGCTCGAGGCCCTCGAGCAGCGCCGCCGCGCTCGGGGCCCGGACGTACTCCCGGGTGCGGGCGAAGGGCTCGAGATGCAGGATCCCGGCCATCTCCCGGGCGTACAGCACCGCAGCGTCCTCCACCTCGTCTGCCGGCACGACCACGTCGAGGTAGCCCACGTCGATGGCCTCGGCGGGCGTGTACACCCGGGCGTGCTGGCTGGCCACCTGCAGGTGGCGCTTGCTGAGCCGCTCCCGGGCGAGCGCCACCGCGAACCGGGGCAGCGGCATCCCGATGGCGACCTCGTTGGTCCCGATCTTGAAGGCCCCGTCGGCGCCGTAGCGCATGTCGCAGGCCATCAGCAGGATTGCCCCGAGGGCCAATGCGTGGCCGGTCACCGCCACGGTCACTGGCTGGGGGTGCGTCCAAAGCCGGTGGCACAGCCGGGCCCCGGCGCCGAGCAGATCCCGCGCCGCGTCGGCGTCTCCGCCGCCCATGACCTTGAGATCGAACCCGGCGCAGAAGTGCGCGTCCCGACCCACCAGCACCACCCCGTGAGCGTCCTCTCCCGCCCGGTCGAGGGCCGCGTGCAGCCCGCCGATGGCGTCGTGCCCCAAGGCGTTGGCCTTGCCGTCGTCGAGGCGGATCACCGCCACGTCGTCGACGATCTCCACGCTCACTGCGTCGCTCGTCTGTTCCACGGCGCTCACCATACGCGGCGCGCTGTCCCCGCCGGGCGGCCGGGCTCAGATCTGGATGTTCCCGGTGGACCCGAGGTGCTCCTCGTGACCGCAGTCCTCGCAGACCTGGTACTCGTTCTCCTGGGCCCGCCAGGGCCCGATGGAGTCCCAGCCGCCCCAGTCCTCCCAGCGGAGCTGGCGCGCCAGCCGGTGGCCCTCGGTGATGTCACAGCGGGTGCACC
The DNA here is from genome assembly GCA_041636995.1 of Acidimicrobiales bacterium. Taxonomy (GTDB): domain Bacteria; phylum Actinomycetota; class Acidimicrobiia; order Acidimicrobiales; family UBA8592; genus JBFINV01. Next base: position 19,251 of record JBFKRY010000050.1, read on the forward strand.
GATGGATCGCCGGCCCGTCGGGCACCAGGTCGTGGACGGCGGCGCCACATCGGCGGCAGGCGCAACCGACCCGGTCGTGGTCCATCGGTCTCGTAGCCCCACAGACGGCACAGGTGCAGGTGCCGCCCCAATCGTGGTGGGCGTCGCGGTGGGAGCCGCACCGCGGGCACCGGCAGTGGACCCAGGGGTGCCGGCCGATGACGCACGTCAGCGGCTTCATCGTGCTCTGATCGTGCCGGCCGCCATGCCCGGCAACCTAATCCGGCGCCGGGGTCGGCGACCCGCCAGGGCCCGGCGGGCGGCATCGGCACCCCACCGATCGCGCCTTGGTACCGTCGCCGGTGATGCCGGCCACACCGCACGTGGGGACGATGCGCGAGAAGCCGCTGCACGCGGCCCTCAAGCGCTGGTATGCGGAGGCCGGTGACGCAGTGGAGGAGCCGGTCGACGGGTACGTGATCGACCTGGTCCGCGGCGGGTTGCTCATCGAGATCCAGACACGCGGGTTCTCGTCCATGAAGCGCAAGCTGGCCCGGCTCCTCGACGCGCATCCGGTGCGCCTGGTGCACCCGATCGCGCAGGAGAAGTGGATCGTGAAGCTCGATGACGCAGGCGAGGTCGTCTCCCGGCGGAGGTCCCCCAAGCGAGGCGCGGCGGTCGACGTCTTCGGCGAGCTGGTGAGCTTCCCGGAGCTCGTCGCCCATCCCGAGCTCACCCTCGAGGTGGTGCTGATCCGGGAGGAGGAGCTACGCCGCTTCGAGTTCGGCCGCGCATGGCGACGCCGGGGCTGGGTGGTGGTGGAGCGCCGCCTGGTGGAGGTGGTCGACTCCGTGCGCATCGACTCGCCCGAGGGCCTGGCCGCGCTCGTGCCGGCAGCGGTCCCGCCGGAGTTCACCACCGCCGACCTGGCCGACGCCCTCGGGCGGCCCCGCCGGCTGGCCCAGCAGATGACCTACTGCCTGCGCCGGGTCGGCGTCATCGAGATCGCGGGCAAGCAGGGGAACGCCCTCGTGTACTCCCGCGCCGGCTGTTGACACGATCGGTTCGGTTCATTCGAGTTGGGTGCGGTCGGGTCTGAGGGTGCGGTAGAAGGAGCGGCTCGAGAGACCCCGATCAAGGAGTGCGGTGGCATGACCCCCGTGATCACCATCGACCAGGCCCCACGAGTCACTGCGAGCCCGGGGGCTCCGGTCCCCGGACTTCGATGACCAACGGCCGGCAGCGGTGATGAGCGGCTGACAGGGTGCAGCCAGCCCCTCGAAGGGTGAGCCGAACAGAGGAGCGCCAGGCAACCTGGGACTCGCCAGCCGCAGATCCATCTGGCAGGCGCCGTGGAGGCGATACCCTCCGCGGCGATGAGCTCTGCCGGCAGACCGGCCGGTGTCGTCGGTCGCGACGGCTCGGTCCCGGACGCAGTCCCGTATCACGTCTTGACCGTCGACGAGTCGCTGCGCGAGCTCGCCGTGGCGGCCGGTGGCCTCACGACGACCGAGGCGCGGCAGCGACTCGCCGAGCACGGTCTCAATGAGCTCGAGTCCCATGAGCGCGTGTCGCCGTGGGAGCTGCTGGCCTCGCAGTTCAAGAACGTCCTGATCGTCATCCTGCTGATCGCCGTGGCGCTGTCGGCGGTGCTGGGGCACGCGGTCGAGGCGATCGTCATCGGTGTGATCGTGTTGTTCGCTGCATTGCTCGGTTTCGTGCAGGAGTACCGAGCCGAACAGGCGATGGAGGCGCTGCGTGAGATCGCTGCGGCAAGCGCCCGGGTGATGCGAGACGGGGACGAGTCGGTGGTCCCCGCCCGTGAGCTGGTACCGGGCGACCTCGTGGTGCTGCAGGTGGGCGACCGGATCCCGGCGGACCTGCGGCTCATCGAGGCGATAAACCTCCAGACCGACGAAGCACCGCTCACGGGCGAGTCGCTTCCCGTCGAGAAGCAGACCGAGCCGGTTGCCGATGTCGAGACCGCGGTCGGCGATCGCGTCGACATCGCCTACAGCGGCACGGCCGTCACCTACGGCCGTGGGCAGGGGGTGGTCATCGCCACGGGCATGGGCACCCAGTTCGGCCGGATAGCGGGCATGCTCGAGACGGTCGAGATCGGCCGGACACCGCTCCAGGAGAACCTCGACCGGTTGGGAAGGATTCTGGCCGTCATCGCGCTCGTCCTGGTGGGCATCATCACGGTCCTCGGGCTGGTTCGCGGAGAGGGTCTCTTCGACATGTTCCTGTTCGGGATCGCGCTAGCGGTCGCGGTGGTGCCCGAGGCACTGCCGGCGGTGGTCACGATTTCGTTGGCCATAGGGGTGCGGCGAATTGTCAGGCGAAACGCGCTTGTCAGACGACTACCTGCAGTCGAGACGTTGGGGAGCACTTCGGTCATCTGCACCGACAAGACCGGCACACTGACGCGCAACGAGATGACCGTTCGACAGGTGGTCACCGCCGACGTCTCCGCGACCCTGAGCGGGTCGGGATACGAGCCGATCGGAGAAGCGACGGTGGACGGAGCCAGGGTGGAGCCGCCGCCATCGGTCGTCGATCTGCTCAGGGTCGGGACGCTCGCGTCGGATACGTCGCTCGTATGCGACGACGCCGCCCGGTGGACGGTCCGGGGCGAACCAACCGAAGGGGCCCTCGTTGTGGCCGCAGCGACGTGCGGCCTCGACAAGAAGGATCTCGAGGCGACTCATCCGCGGACGGACG
>JBFKRY010000051.1:0-21771 GCA_041636995.1 Acidimicrobiales bacterium
CACACCCCGCACCACCTGTCCTACGCGGTCGTCGAGGACGGGAGGGTCGTGGCCGTGTTCACCGGCGGCTCGATGCTCTACGGCACTGTCGGGCGGACGGACCTGGTCGCCGAGGAGGCCACCGAGGAGCTCACCCGGGCCCAGTACCGCTCCGTGCGCCGGCTCGCCGACGAGCTGCCCGCCGATGCCCAGGTCCACCCCACCCACGGGTTCGGCAGCTTCTGCTCCTCCTCGTCGACCAGCGACGTGGACGAGTCCACCATCGGCGAGGAGCGGTCGTCGAACCTGGCGCTCGAAGTCGACGACGAGGACGCCTTCGTGGCCCAGCTCCTCGACGGGCTCACCGACCATCCCCGCTACTACGCGCACATGGCGCCGATCAACCGCTCGGGTCCGGCGCCGGTGGATCTCAGCCCGCCCGAGCCGGTGGACCCGGTCGAGATCCGTCGCCGCATCCACGACGGCGAGTGGGTGGTCGATCTCCGCTCACGCGCGGCGTTCGCCGATGGCCACCTGGTGGGCACGGTGAACCTGGAGCCCACGGACTCCTTCATCACCTACCTCGGCTGGGTCAAGTCCTGGGACGTCCCGGTCACCCTCGTCGCCGACACCGCCGAGGAGGTGGCCGAGGCCCAGCGCCAGATGGTGCGGATCGGGATCGACCGCCCCGCCGGCAGCGCCGACGGCGGCATCGAGCGCTGGGGCGCCGGCGGCGAGCGGCGCTCCTTCGGCCGAGCCACCTTCGCGGAGCTCGGTGAGGCCATCGACCGCGGCGACGTGGTGGTGCTCGACGTCCGCCGCGACGACGAGTGGGAGGAGGGCCACGTCGAGGGCGCGGTGCACATCCCCATCCACGAGCTGGAGCGCCGCTTCGACGAGGTCCCCGACGGCGAGGTGTGGGTGCACTGCGCGTCCGGGTACCGGGCGGCCCTGGCGGCCTCGTTGCTCGACCGGGCCGGCCGCATGGTGGTCACCGTGGACGACGACTGGGATGCGGCCGCCGACGCCGACGGGCTGGACGTGGTCTGACGCCCGGCCCGCCGACGGTCGCTCAGGCCTTGATGAGGACCGTCCCCCCGAACTCGCCCTCGATGGTGATGCCGAGATCCGGGTCGGGGAACAGGAAGATCGCCAGGAACGTGCACTCCCGGACGCTCTGGCCCTTGCGGTTGCCGTTCTTGACGATCACCGTCGGGTCGAAGTCGGAGTCGATGACCTCGCCGGTGTCGGCGTCGCGCAGCTCGAAGAACGTCGGTCCGAATCCCACCGGCTGGTACACGGTGGTGTTGCGGAGATCATGGGCCGCTGACCACTGCCCGCCGCCGTTCGCCACGATGGGGACGTCGCCGTCGCCGCAGTTCAGGGTGAGCGACTCGCCCTCCCCGAGCTTCGGGTCCGCCGACGCCGGCGTGGCCAGCAGGCCCACGAACAGCATCGCGACGACGGACACGACAAGTACACGGAGTCGCTTCAACGAGCATCCCTTTCGCCCGGCCCGTCCTCGCTGGATGGGCTCATCGCGCAGACTCAACCGCTTTTACGAGCGTACGTCAAGCGGTTGTTCGGCCCAGCTCCTTCGACAGCGCCGATACCTGTTCGTCGCCGAGCGACCGCAGGATCTGGAGCAGCGAGTCGGTGTCCGCCCCCGCCAGCGACACGAACTTGGCGTCGATGTCGCTGCGGTCCAAGGGGTCGTGCATCGAGCCCCGCTGGCCGTGGACCGTGCGCTCGAGGACCCGGCCGTCGTCGAGGGTGATCCGCACTCGCCCGCCCATCTTCCAGGCGTAGGTGGCGTCGAACTCGGGGTGGGCGGCGACCGACACCACCTTGGCCTGGGTCGCTGCCAGCAAGGGGTCGGCGATGCGGTCCGGCGCGTACGTGCCGGGGTCGGTGGGGTCGGCGACCAGGGCCGCGGCGATGTTGAACTGCGCCGAGTACTGCGCGGCCATCACCGACACCGTCCCGTCCATGGAGTTCTGGGTGGCGGCCTTGGTCGGCGCCTCGGCCTCGATGCGCTCCACCCGGTCGGGGTCGATGCCGTGCTCGGCCCGGAGCTCGGCGGTGGCCTGGATCAGGGGGTGGATGTCGCTGCAGGCCGCGTAGGGCTTGACCGTGATCTCGTCGCACATCCAGCGGCTTCCGAGGCCCTCGGTGAGCAGCTCGACCCGGGGCTCGTCGGTGAACACCCGGCAGAACCCGTACCGGCCCGCCAGCCCGTCCGCCGGACCCTCGAGCCCGCGGGCCGCCAGCAACGCCGCCGTCAGCCCACCCTCGGCGGCCCGCCCGGCATGGATGCGCTTCGTCATCCCGCCCGATGCTGCGAACTCCATGGTCCCCGACGCCAGGGTGGCCGCCAGGCCGAAGGCGTGGTTGAGCTGCTCGCCGTCGAAGCCCAGCAGCCGGCCGGCCGCCGCGGCAGCGCCGAAGACCCCGGACATCGACGTCGGGTGGAACCCACCCAGCATGTGCGACGCCGGGCCGACTGCGATCCCGGCCCGGCCCATGGCCTCGTAGCCGACGACGACGGCCTCCAGGAGGTCTCGGCCGGCCAGGTCCAGCTCCTCCGCCAGGGCCAGAGCCGCTGGCACCATCACCGCGCCGGGGTGGCTGATGGCCTCCTCGTGCACGTCGTCGAGCTCGAAGGCGTGCGCCGACGCCCCGTTGGCGAGCGCAGCCATCGCCGGGGTGGTCGCGGTTCCTGCGCCCACCACGGTGCAGCGGCCGTCGCCGCCGGTCGCCACTGCGTGGGCGATAGCCGCCTGCGACCACCGCTGGCCGGCCCCGTGCACGATCGCACCCATGGTGTCGACCAGGAAGTCCTCGGCGCGGTCGAGCATCCGCTGGTCCACGCGTCCGGCCAGGGCGGCCAGGAAGTCCGCCAGCTCCCGGGAGCGGGTGGTGTCAGGCACGTGCCTGGCACCGGTCAGAGGTCATCGCCCACCGCGGCCCGGAACAGGCCGTGCAGATGGGCCACCGCGTTCTCCGCGTGCACGTCGGCGGTGCCGCTGGGATCGACGACGAGCGGACCCGGGCGGTAGCCCCTGCTGGCCAGACCCCGCTGGACGGACTCCACCAGGTCGATGTCCTCGCACACGGTGGTGCTCCAGTCCAGGTCGATCGCCCGCTGCTGGTCCACGGTGGGCTCGGCGGCCTCGAACCACCACTCCCGGATGAGCAGCGTCCGGTCCACCGCGACCGGCACCCACCGGAACGTGTTGAGCACCCGGCCCGGATAGCACTGGATGGACGACACCGGCCAGGTGAACCACGATCCGTAGGCGTCCGCTTCCCCGGCCCGGACGCCGGACGCGGAGTGACGGATGGTCTGGTCCCGGGGCGTGATGCGGAAGGTGGACCCGTTCACCACCCCGGTGGTGAAGCTCCTGTGGACGTTGGGGCAGTGGTAGCACTCGTTGTAGTTCTCGACGGCCAGCTTCCAGTTGGCGGCCAGCTCGATGGTGAGCTGGGCGGTCAACCGGCGGTTCGGGGCATCGGGTGCCAGGGCCAGCAGCTCCGCCTCCACGCCGGGGATGGTGTCGGCGAGGGGGGCAGCGTCGGCGTCGAGGTTGACGAACACGAAGCCCGCCAGGGTGTCCACCGCGACCCGGGGCACGCAGATCTCATCCACCTGCTCGCCCCTGGCGTGCACCAGGGTGCCGGACAGGTCGTAGGTCCAGGCGTGGTACGGGCACACGATCGCCTGCAGCGCAGTGGTGCCGGGCCCGACCAGCTCGTGGCCCCGGTGCTGGCACACGTTGTAGAAGGCCGTGATCGTGCCCCGGTCGTTGGTCACCAGGACCGGGTCCCGCCCGACCATGGCGGTGATCAGCTCGCCGTGCTCGGCGAGCTGGGAGGCGTGGCCGACCAGCTGCCAGGTGCGGGCGAAGATTCGGTCGAGCTCCAGCTCGAACACCGCGGGATCGGTGTAGTACCGCCCCGCCAGGGCTCGGGGCCGATCGGACCCGCTCATGGCAGGTCGGCGAGCGCGGCCACGAGGCGATCCATGTGCTCCTTCACGTTGACGTCGACGCGCAGGAACCGGTCGTTGAGGCCCCGGAACGACACGCTGCCGTCCTTGACGATCACCCCCCGTTGGAGCAGGCCCTCGAACACCGCGGTGGAGTCGAGGTCGGGTTCGAGGATCTCGACGAGGAAGAAGTTCGACCGGCTGGCCGGCACCATCCGGAACCGGTCCAGCTCCTCGAAGCGGTCCTGGACGTATGCCCGACTGGCCACGATGGTGTCCACCGTGCGCTGGACGTGCTCGTCGTCGTCCAGGGCGGCGATGCCCCCGGTGATCTGCAGCTGGCCCATGTTCCAGGTGGGCTTGACGGCCAGCAGCGCATCGATGATCTGCCGGGACGCCACCCCGAAGCCGATCCGGAGGCCGGCCAGCCCGAACGCCTTGGAGAAGGTGCGCAGCACCGCCACGTTCGGGAAGTCGCGGGCGAGGTGGATGTAGCCCGGGGTGCCGGAGTAGTGGACATAGGCCTCGTCGAGCACCACCAGGGCGTGCGGCGCCGCGGCGGCGATGCGGCGGACCTCGGGCTCGGACAGCCAGGTGCCCGACGGGCTGTGGGGGTTGGTGACGAACACGATCCGGGTGTCGGCGGTGATGTGGGTGATGTAGCCGTCGACGTCGAGGGCCATGCTCGACCGATCGGTGGCCGCCTGGGCCAGGACCGGCATCCGCCCCTCGGCCTCGGCGAACAGGTGGTAGAGGGGGAAGCACGGCCCCGGCATCAGGATCCGGCCGCCGGGCTCGCAGAAGGCCCTGATCACCATGGAGATGATCTCGGTCTCACCCGCGCCGCAGATCACCTGCTCGGGGTCGTAGCCATAGGTGTCGGCGATCTTCTCCCGGAGGGGCTCGGCGGTCCAGGAGGGGTAGAGGTGCAGGGTGTCGAGCGCGTCCGCCACCGCGGCTCGGGCCTTCGGCGAGGCGCCGAAGGGGTTCTCGGCCGAGCCCAGCTTGGCGATCTCGGCGGGGTCGATGCCGTACCGGCGGGCCACGTGGTCGACGGGGAGGCCGGGCACGTAGTACTCGGGGTCCGTGAGGCCGGGATGAGCGTGGTGCATGGTCGGATCTCCGGGTCAGTCGACGTAGACGCCGGCGCGGCGGCGGTTGTCGTGGAAGGCGCCGATCGACTCGGCCACGTCGTCGGGGGACTCGGCCACCACGAAGGCGAGCAGGGTCTCCAGCAGCGCAGTGACGGCGATGTTGGACGAGAACGGGAGCGGCGAGTCGTTGGTGACCACGAAGGTGTGGGTGGCCAGGCGGGCCAGGGGCGAGGCCCGGCTGTCGGTGATCGCGATCACCGGCACCGATCGGTCGCTGGCCAGCCGGACCGCGTCGACGATCTCCGCGCGGTAGGGGCTGAAGGTCATGGCCACCAGCACGTCGCGCTGGTCGAGCCGGGCCACGTCGTCGATCGGCAGCCCGATGCGGGGAGTAGCGGCCACGTTGTCGACGGCCATCCCGGCAACGTAGGCGAAGTTCTCGGCCAGGGGCCGGGCGGTGCCGACCCCCAGGACGCGGGCGTGTCGAGCCCCGTCGATCAGGTCGGCGGCGGCCTTCAGCTCGTCGGCGTCGACCTCGGTGAACAGGCCCTCGACGTTGGTGAGCGCGGCGGCGGCCATGTCGGCGAGCAGCGACCCGTGGCTGCCGCCCTGGCTGATGGCCTGCAGGAACCGGGCCCGGTCGGGGAACGACAGCACCGTGTCCGCGGCGTGCTGGCGGAACGGCTCGCGGAAGTCGTCGTAGCCCTCGAACCCGACGGCACGAGCCATGCGCACCAGGGTGTTCGGCTTCACCCCGGCCGCGTCGGCGAGGCCCCGCATGGACGTGACCGCGACCTCGCCGGGGTTGTCGAGGACGTACACCGCCGCCTGGCGCACCTGGGGTGAGAGCCGGTCGAGGGAGCCGGCCAGCTCGGTCAGGATCGTGGTGGGCTCGGGCACCGGGGTGTCGACGGTCACGACAGCAGGGCCTCCTCGAAGGGGTAGGCCGACAGCCGCTCGGGGCCGGCCCCGGTGACCAGGTACATGTCCTCCAGCTTGACCCCGGGGCCGCCCCGGTCCGAGCCGACGAAGCTCTCGACGGTGAGCACGTTGCCCACCTGGAGCTCGCCGTCGTAGCCGCTGTCCGCCCAGTCGCACGGATAGGGGATGCGGGGGTACTCGTCGGTGAGCCCGACCCCGTGGGCCAGGCACGTGTAGCGGTGGGCCAGGAACTGCGGCGGCTGGCGGAACGACTTCTCGCTGAGCTCCCGGAACGTGCGCCCCGGCTCGAGCAGCTCGGCGTTCGCCGTGATCTCGGCGTGGGCCCGCTGGTAGCGGTCGCGCTGGTCGGGTGCCGGGTCCCGCGGGCCAACCAGCCAGGTGCGGGAGATGTCGGCGGTGTAGCCGAACGGCCCCACCATGTCGGTGTCGAAGGCCAGCAGGTCGCCGTCCTCGACCCGGCGGTGGGTGGCCATCTGGTACCAGGGGTTGGTGCGGGGTCCGCTGCAGAGCATGCGGCCGTCGATCCAGTCGCCGTCGTTGGCCACGTTGACGTGGTGCAGCACCGCCAGCAGCTCGTTCTCGGTGACCCCGGGCCGGAGCGCGGCCCGCATCGCATCCATGGCCGCCTCGGCCACTGCGATCGAGTGCCGGATGCAGGCGATCTCGTCGGCGGACTTCACGAACCTGGCCTGCTCCACCAGCGGTTCGGCGTCGACCACGGTCAGGCCCCGAGCCTCGAGGGCGATGGTCGCCGACGGGTTCACCTGCTCGACCGCGACCCGGGCGCCGTCACCGGCGGCGGCCTCCACGTCGGCCGCGAACCGGGCCGCGGCCCTCGCGGGGTCGAGGCCGCCGTCGAAGCTGTTGAGCGCGTGGGTGGGCCGGAAGTCCGAGATCGTCGGATGGTCCGTGGCGTAGGCGCCGTGGAGCACCAGCCGACCGTCGGGATGTACGAACAGGGTGTAGGTCTGGATGTGGGACTGGTACAGCGCGTACTCGCGCCAGTCGGCGGCGTAGCGCAGGCTCACCGGGTCGAGGAGCACCACCAGGGCCACGTCGTGGCGAACCATCTGGTCGAGGACGCGGGCGAGACGGTAGCGACGCAGCCGGTCGATGTCGACGGCCGGAGCTGGGATCACGGGCACGGCAGGCACGGTCATCGCTGGTGCAGAGAAGCCGGTGCAAATGTACCAGGTCGAGACATCGATGGTACAGTCGTGCGCTGTATGGCAGTGCCCGACTCGGCCCGGGTGGTGATCGTCGGCGGCGGGATCTGTGGCGCCAGCCTCCTCTACCACCTGGCCCACGAGGGCTGGACCGACACCCTGCTCGTGGAGAAGGCGGAGCTGACCTCGGGGTCCACCTGGCACGCCGCGGGGCAGGTGACCCACTCGGTGTCGAGCTACACCCTGGCCAGCTTCCGCAAGTACGCCTGCGAGCTCTACGCCGCTCTCGAGGCCGACACCGGTGTGGCCACCAGCTGGCACGGCTGTGGCAGCTTCCGGGTGGCCTACGAGCCCGTGGAGGTGGATTGGCTGCGGGGCCAGCTGGGCGTCGCCGACTACGTCGGCAACCCCATGGAATGGGTGGACAAGGCCTTCATCGCCGAGCGGCACCCCCTCTACGACGTGGACCAGATCGTGGGCGCGGTCTGGACCCCCGGCGACGGCCACGTCGACCCCACCGGCGCCACCAACGCCATGATCGCCGCCGCTCGCGCCCGCGGGGCCCGGGTGAGCCGCCGCAACCGGGTGCTCGAGATCGGCCGTCGAGCCGACGGCTCGTTCGACGTGGTCACCGAGCACGGCTCGGTGCACGCCGAGCACGTGGTGAACGCGGGCGGCTGCTACGCGCACCAGGTGGCGCAGATGGTCGGCCTGTCGGTGCCCATGGCGAACGCCCTGCACACGTACCTGGTGACCGACGTGGTGCCCGAGCTGGCCGGGCTCGATCACGAGCTGCCCGTGGTGCGCGACGACTACGTCTCCGGGTACGTGCGCCAGGAGCAGCGGTCGGGCCTCCTCGGCATCTACGAGAAGGTGGGCGCCGAGGCCGCCTGGCCCGAGGGGCCCGCCTGGGAGCTCGAGAACCCGCTGTTCCCCGCGGACTTCGACCGGATCGGGCTCTGGCTCGGCCGGGCCTTCGAGCGGGTCCCGGCCTTCGAGCCCGTCGGCATCAAGCGGGTCGTCCGGGGCGCCATCGCCCACACCCCCGACGGCGAGCCCCTGCTCGGGCCCTCGGGGGTGCCCAACTTCTGGCAGCTGGTCGGGGTGCAGGTGGGCATCGCCGACGGTCCCGGCCTGGGCCGGGAGCTGGCCCGTTGGATGGTGCACGGCGAGACCGACCTGAGCCTCCGCGCTTACGACGCCCGCCGCTTCGGATTCGTGCCCCACCACGACGCCACCCGCTACGGCCGCATCAAGGGTTGCGAGGACTACGAGTTCCGGCACCAGACCCCGGTCCCCGGCCTCGAGCACCCGGCCGAGCGGCCCTACCGGCCCAGCCCGCTCTTCGGCCGGCTGCACGACCAGGGCGCGGTCTTCACCCAGGTGTACGGCTGGGAGCGACCCAAGTGGTACCCCGTGGTGGCCGGGCTCCCCCAGCAGGACGTGGTCGCCTTCCGTCGCACCGACTGGTTCCCCGTCGTCGCCGAGGAGTGCCGGGCGGTCCGGGAGCGGGTGGGCATCCTGGACTCCACCGCGTTCGCCAAGTTCGACCTGGTGGGCCCCGACGCCGCCCGGGTCCTGGACCGGCTCACCACCAACACCGTGCCCGCCCCGGGGCGCATCGGCCTGACGTACCTCCTCACCCCCAACGGCCGGATCGAGGGCGAGATGACGGTCACCCGCCTGGCTGAGGACCACTGCTACCTGGTGTCGGCCGCGGTGGGGGAGGGCAAGGACCTCGAGCACTTCGCCACCCACTGGCCCCAGGGGGCCGACGCCGAGCTGCGGGTGGTCTCGGGCGAGCTGGGCGTGATCACCGTGGCTGGCCCGCTCGCGCGCGAGCTGCTGTCCCGCTGTACCGACGCCAACCTGACCAACGAGGCCTTTCGGTGGCTCCGGGCCCGCCAGGTCACCGTCGCTGGCGTCGAGGCCCGGGCCCTGCGAGTGGGCTTCGTGGGCGAGCTGGGCTGGGAGCTGCACCTGCGGGTCGACGACCTCGGCGAGGTGTACGACGCCCTGTGGGACGCGGGCCAGGACCTGGGCGTGGCCAACGTCGGCAACCACGCCCTCGACTCCCTGCGCATGGAGAAGCGCTACATGGTGAGCCGCGACCTCACCCACGACGTCGGTCCCGACGAGGCCGGGCTGGCGCCGTTCGTGAAGGTGGACAAGGGGGACTTCGTGGGGCGCGACGCGCTGGTGGCCCGGCGAGCAGAGGCCGAGTCCGGCCGCCGCCCGTACCGCTGGCAGCTCGGCTACCTGGCGGTCGACACCGACGTGGCCGAGGTGCACGGCTCCGACGCGGTCTACGCCGACGGCCGTCCCGTGGGCCTGGTCACCACCGGCGCCTACGGGTTCACCGCCCGGCAGGGACTGGCGTTCGCCTACCTGGCCCCCGAGCACGGCGTGCCCGGTACCGAGCTGGAGGTGCGGGTCATCGGCGAGCTGCGCCCGGCGCGCGTGCTGGCCGAGCCGATCTACGATCCCGCGGGCGCACGGCTGCGCATGTGAGGCGAGAGGAGGCCGGCGACGTGGAGGTCCCCCGAGCGCACCGCCGCTACCGGGCCTACGCCGGCTTCGTCACCACTCCGAGGTACTTCGACGACAGCCCCCAGCAGTTCCTGCAGGTGGCCCCGGCCGGCACCGGGGTCATCCAGCGGGTGCTCCACCTGCCCGGGTACGAGTGGGGGCTCGACGAGCGTGCCGCCGCATTCGACCTCCTGGAGGAGGCGGCGATCTGCCTGGCCGAGTCGCACTGCGAGGTCATCGGCCAGGTCGGCACCAACTGGGTGCACTGCCGGGGCATCACGGGTCCGGCCGAGATCGAGGCCTTCTGCAGCTCGATCCGGGACCGCACCGGGGTGCGGTTCCTGATGGCCGGGCATTGCCTCGTCGAGGGCCTGCACCAGCTGGGGGCCCGGACCGTGACCGTGGTCAACGGCTACTTCCGGCCCGACTGGTCGGACGGCATCAACCACTACCTCGAGGCCGCCGGCTTCGAGATCCGGTGGGCCGGTGATCTGGTGGACCAGGGCCTGGTGGCCGACCAGGACGAGAAGCTCCGGATCGAGACCCGGACCCTCTGGGACTACCCGAGCCACCTGATGGTGGCTGCCGCGCTGGACGCCCATGCCCGAGCGCCCGAGGCGGACGCCATCGTGCAGACCGGCGCGGGCTTCCGCATGCTCCAGGTGGTCGATGTGGTCGAGGGGCAGACCGGCACGCCGGTCGTGGCCTCCGACGTGGCGCTGTACTGGGCCATGCTGCGTGACCTCGGGCTGGTGGCCGCGCCCGGCCACGGCGCCCTGCTCGCCAGCCTGGACGGGGGGTGCGGGGCCCGTGGTTGAGCCCATCCTGGCCCTGTGGGCGGTGCCGCGCTCCACGTCGACGGCGTTCGAGTGGATGATGAGGGTGCGCGGCGACATGACCTGCTTCCACGAGCCCTTCGGCGAGGTGTGGTACCAGGGCGAGGATCCGCTGTGGCCCCGCTTCGGTCCCGACAGCGTTCGCACCGTCGGGCTCACCTACGGGAGCCGCTGGTCCGAGCTGCTCGCCGCCGCGGCCCGGGGACCGGTGTTCGTCAAGGACTTCCCGATGTACCTGGTGCCCGTCTGGACCGACGACTTCCTGTCGCACTTCCGGCACAGCTTCCTCATCAGGGATCCCGCGAAGACCCTGACGTCGATGCATCGCAAGTGGCCGGACTTCCACATCGCGGAGACGGGCTTCGCCGAGCAGCGCGCGCTGTTCGATCGCCTGACGAACCAGCACGGCCGCCCGCCGCCCGTGATCGACAGCGACGACCTGCTCGCGGATCCCGCGGGCGTGGTCGCGGCCTGGTGCCGGGCGGTGGGCATCCCGTTCGTGGCCGAGGCGCTGCGGTGGGAGCCCGGCCCGCGCGACGAGGTGAGCTGGTGGGACGGGGGGTCGTTCCACGAGACCCTGCGCCGGTCGGACGGCCTGCGAGCCCAGCCGAGCCCGGAGGTGGACATCGAACGGGCGCCGTCGCGGGTCCGCGATGCCTATGACATGGTCGTTCCCCACTACCGCTGGCTGCGGGAGCATCGCCTCGGCGGGTGCCGATGAGCCGGTCGGTGGCCGAGGTGGTGGCTCACGACCTGTGCATTGGCTGCGGTCTCTGCGAGGCGGTCACCGCCGGCCGGGTGAGGATGGCGATGACCCCCGAGGGGACGCTGCGTCCGGGCCCGCTCGACGGCTTCCGCGACGACGAGGAGGACCGGGTGCTGGCAGCCTGTCCAGGGGTGGTGGCGTCGGCCCGCCAGGAGGCAGGCGTGCCCGTCGACGAGGTGTGGGGTGCCTGGCTCGACATGGCCTACGCCTGGGCCGGCGACCCCGAGGTGCGTCACCGGTCGGCCAGCGGTGGCGTGCTCACCGCGCTCGGGATGCACCTGCTCGCTGCGAGCCCGGTGTCGTCGGTGCTCCACGTGGCCGCCGATCCCGATCGCCCGATCCGCAACCGGTGGGTCCTGTCGACGACCCCGGCGGAGGTGCTCGCTCGCTGCGGGTCGCGCTACGCGCCGGTGGCCCCGCTGGCCGGGCTGGACGAGGTCCTCGACCGCGCCGAGCCGTTCGCGATCATCGCGAAGCCGTGCGATCTGGGTGCGTTGCACCGGTACGGGCGCGTCGACGAGCGAGTCGATCGGCTCTGCGCGGCCCGCCTGGCGCTGGTGTGCGGTGGGCAATCGCGGCTGACCAAGACCTGGGGGCTCCTCGACCAGCTGGGAGTACCCGAGGAGGACGTGGCGTCACTCCGCTACCGGGGCAACGGCAACCCCGGGCCCACCAGGATCGAGACCCGGGCGGGGGTGGCGCACCAGGTGAGCTATCTGGACATGTGGGCCGACGAGGGCGGCTGGGACGTCGAGACCCGCTGCAAGCTCTGCCCCGACGCCCTCGGCGAGGCCGCCGACGTGGCGGTGGCCGACGCCTGGGTCGGCGGGGCCCCGGTCGGCGAGGACGAGGGCTTCAACGCCATCGTCGTGCGCACTCGATTCGGGAGGGAGCTGGTCGCGGCCGCGGTCGACTCGGGTGAGCTGGTGCTGGGCGACGCGATCACGCCGCGCCGGTTCGACCGGCTCCAGCCTCACCAGGTGCGCAAGAAGGTGGCTCTCGCCGCCCGGTACCAGGGCCTGGCCGACGCGGGCGTCTCGCCGATCGAGACCCGGGGCCTGCGGATCGCACGGCTCGGTCGGCGCCTCGACCCCGGCTCCCGGGCCGAGCAGCGCGCCGGGACCCGCCGGCGAATCACTGGGGTCTGACCCCGCGTCTCACCGAGTTGTATGCGACTTGAATCAACGGGTCTCGAACTGCTCGGCGCCGGCCACGGTCACGTCGGACGCCTTCGACAGCCCCGAGATCTTGCGGACCGCCCGCAGTGAGCCACGGGTAGTAGTAGGCCGCGTCGTCACCGGGGTCTGACCCCGCATCTTTCCGAGTTGTATGCAACTTGTATGGTCGGCGGGTTCTGGGTCGTTCAGACCAGGGACTCGGGAGGCAGGATCACCGGGCCGATCTCGGGGCCGTGGCCGAGGGTGCAGCACTGCTCGAACGTGGGGTCGCTGCCGATGCCGATGATGGCGAGCTCCAGGCTGGTGGGCAGGGCGTACGGGTCGGCGGCGTCGATGTCGACGGCGTAGCCGAGATCGGCCAGCGAGGCGATGGTCAGCCGGCTCAGGGGGTTGGCGCCGATGCCGACCCAGCCGGTCATGAGCTCGTGGCCGAAGAGCGACTCCCGCCAGTGCCCCTCCCGGGTGCCGGGCCCACCGGTGTTGGCGATGGGGACCGGGGCGGGCGCGGCCGCGCCGGTGAGCGCCGCGAACTCCTGCATGGCCGCGGCGCCCAGGAACGTCGGGTTCATGGTGCCGGAGCCGGCGACGAGCAGCTTGAGCTTCCACAGGGTGCCGATCCCCAGGACGTGACCCATCTCGTGAACGATCACGTCGACCAGGTTCCCCTGCATCTCCATGTTGGCCAGGTCGGCGGTGTCGAACTCCATGATGCCGGTGGCCGGGACGAGGCTCCCGGGCCGGAGGGCGATGTAGGTGGCGCGCCCCAGGATCGCCGCGGGCCCGTCGATCTGGATCCCGGCGGCCTCGATGCGGACGCCGCGGATGATGTCGCCGCCCAGATCGACGGGCGGGACGCTGGCCCGCAGGATCGACGACCACACGTCCGCGGCCTGCTCGAACGCCGCGCGCTGCGCAGCGTTGAGGCCGCCCCGGAACACCACCTCGATGGGGTGGCCTCCGTCCGCCGACTCGACCGTGGTGATCTCGATCGCCCAGGCCGCGAGCTGGCCGCCGTCACCCCACTCCTGGTCGATCACCACCAGCTGCCACACCCCGTTGGGGTCGCCCCCGAGGTCGCTCAGCGGCTCGGCGGGCCGGTACGTGGCGGCGAAGGGCGGCTGGCCGACCTCGATGGCGAACGGGGCGGCGTCGGAGAAGGTCGCCAGCATGTCGTCGCCCCCTCCGCCCACGTTCATGGCCAGCACCCGCTGCTGGCCGTCGGGCGCAACCAGCACCACCACCAGGTCGGAGGTGTAGGTGTGGTCGATGGCCACGGCCACCCGGACGTTGCTGATCACCCCCGCCATACCCGTCACCCCGATCTGCGAGATGGCGATGTTGGGCTCGCCGGCGCCGATGTGCACGGGCGTGTAGTTCTCGAAGACGCTCCTCATCAGGACCCCCGACGCCGTCCTCCCCGAACCTAGGGGAGCCCGCCGCCGCCGTCGAGGGGTAGGGTCTGCACCCAGAGGGGCCATGACCGAGATCGAGTTCGACGACTGGATGAGCGAGGCCGACGCGCTCATGTGGCACATGGAGCGCGACCCGATCCTGCGGTCGACCATCACCACCGTCTGGGTCCTCGATCAGGCCCCCGATCCCGAGCGCTTCGACGACGCGGTGACGGCTGCGGTCGCCGGCATCCCTCGGCTGCGGCAGCGGGTGGTGGCCGACATCGGCGGGATCGCGACCCCCAAGTGGGAGCTGGACCCGTTGTTCGACCCCGGCTACCACCTCCGTCGGGGCCGGGTTGGCGGGGACGGCACCCTGCGGGCCCTGCTCGACCAGGCGGCGCCGCTTGCAGCCCAGGCCTTCGACAAGGACCGACCACTCTGGGAGCTGCACCTGCTCGAGGGCATGGCGGACGGTCGGGTGGGCGTGGTCATGAAGCTGCACCACACCATCAGCGACGGCGTCGGCCTGGTCGCGATGACCGGCGCCCTGCTCGAGCGCAGCCGGGACCCCGGGCCCCTCCTGCCGCCGGCCCCGCTGGGCGGGCCCCCGGCCGCGGAGCGGACCGATGGGGTGACCCACCTGCGCCACGCCGTGCGTCGAAGCGCCGAGACCGGCCTGAAGCGCAGCACCGCGGTGGCGGCCGCCATGGGCCGGGGCGCCATCGACTTCGCCCGGGATCCGCTCGGGACCTCACGCACGGTCGCCGGGGCCACGGGCTCGATCGCCCGAGCGCTGCGGCCGGTCACGGAGCCGCTGAGCCCCATCATGGGGGGCCGGTCCATGTCGGTGCGCTTCGACGAGCTCCAGATCGGCGTCGATCGCCTGAAGAAGGCCGCGGCCCTGGCGGACGGAACCCTGAACGACGCCTACGTGGCCGCGGTGCTCGGCGGCCTGGCCCGCTACCACCGCCACCACGACGCGCCGGTGGCGGAGCTGCGGATGACGATGCCCATCAACGTCCGTGCCGTCGACGACAAGGGCAGGACCGCCGGCAACGTGTTCGCGCCGGCGCGCTTCACCGTGCCGCTCCACATCGAGGATCCGGTGGAGCGGATGGCCGCCGTCAACCGGCTGGTCGGGCAGCAGCGGCGGGAGCCCGCCTACGGCATGGTGGGAGGCATCTCGTCGGTGCTCTACCGGCTGGGCCCGCCGGTGTTCACCCGGGTGACAGGGTCGATGCTGAAGGCCATCGACTTCGTCACGTCCAACGTCCCCGGGCCCCCGTTCCCCGTGTACGCCTCGGGTGCCCTGGTCGAGCGAAGCGTCCCGTTCGCCCCCCTCGGGGGGGCCGGGCTCAACGTGACCCTCTACAGCTACAACGGCATCGCGGAGATCGGCGTCAACGCCGACCGGGCCGCGGTGCCCGACGGCGAGACCCTGACCAGCTGCCTGGCCGACTCCTTCGCCGAGATCGACGCCCTGGCCTGACCCGGCCCGGGCTCGGTCAGTCCTGGACCACGTGGTCCGCGAATCGCTGCAGCGAGCGCTGCCAGCGCCCGGTGTCGAGGGTGCCGCCCCCGACCGCGGCCGCGGCGTCGGCGCCCATCGCCACCACGTGGTGCAGGTTGTCGGGGACGGCCAGCCCCTGGCGGCCGAAGGTGACGAGCGAGCTCGGGGTCCCGTACCCGGCCCACTGCTCGACGGTCCGGCGGGCGTCGGCGGTGGCCCGCTCGTAGACCGGGTAGACCCGGGGCAGCCGGCGCACCTCCACGGCCACCGGATCGGGGTCGGGCAGGCCCGCTCGCTCCAGGTCGGCCCTCACCATCTCGCCCAACTCCTCGGCGCCGGCCGTCCAGCGCTCGTCGCCGACCCAGCAGGGGACCTCGGCGCACAGGACCGTGCGCGAGGGTGGGTCGTCGCCGTCGCGGTAGTTCTTGGGCTCCGACAGCCGGCTGGTCGGGGTGGTGTCGTCGGGGAAGTAGTGGGCGTCGAAGCCGGTGTACCGGGGGCGGGGCACGACCAGGTAGACGAGCACCATCGCCCGGGTCCGCAGCGCGCCTGCGGCCGCCGCCACGGTGGCGTCGGGAGGGGGATCGAGCGCGGCGACCAGTTCCGGCAGGGGGATCGTCGACAGGATCAGCTCGGTCCGGTGTCGCTCGGTGGCGGTGTCGACCGAAGGTCGGTCGCCGGTGCGGACCGCGACCGCCCGGTGGCCGAGGTGGAGGTGGGCGCCGGCCGCAGTGGCGGCCTCGGCCAGGCGCTCGGCGATCTGCCCGTAGCCCCGCCGCGGGTAGTAGAAGGTGCGGCCCTCGGGCCCGCGGGCCCGGCGAACCCGCCGGGCGACGTCGAGCGGGGAGCGGGCCGACACCCGCCGATCGGCCAACTCCGGGGACAGCTCGGTGGCGTCGACGCCGTAGAGCTTGCGGGCGTAGGGCGAGTAGAACGCCTCGGCGATGGTGGGCCCGAGGCGCTGCCGGATCGCCGCGTCGAAGCTCACCGGCCGGAGCCGGCGGAAGGGCCGGGCCGCGGTGTCGAGCGCGAGCCGGGCGCCGAGCGGCGCCGGCAGGTTGCGGGCCAGGTCCGCCACGTTCAGCGGGAACCCGAGCCACCGGCCCCCGAGCCTGATCCGGCCCCGCCGTTCCCGGCGCTGCAGATCGTCGCCCAGCAACGCGGCGATCCGGGCCATCACCGGGGCCGGGGCCGCTGGGTGCAGCCGGTGGGAGCCGTAGTCGACCCGCTGGCCGGCCACGTCGAAGCTCGCGGCCATCCCGCCGACGCGGTCCGCGGCCTCGAGGACGGTCACCTGGTGGCCCGCCTCCGCGGCGCTCAGGGCGGCCACGAGTCCGGCGGGGCCGGCCCCGATCACCACGATCCGGCTCACCGGGCGCCGGGCTCCGGGCGGGCTGCGACCGCGCGGCGACCCGTCGCCGACGCCAACCAGGCGCCGACCACCAGCGCGACGAGCACCGCCACCCAGGCCACGGTGAGGAGCGCGTCGGCGGCGTCGGGCGCTCGGAGGTCGGGCAGCAGCGGCCGCCAGAGCCGGTACCAAGGCGCCGCGGTCTGCTCGAAGTCGACGATGATCGTCCGCCGGCCGGTCGACGCCTCCCAGACCAGCCAGAGCCAGGTGAGCGCACCGAGGGCGGTGCCCGTGACGACGGCGGCGAGCCGGCGCCCGCTGCCGTCCGCCCAGGCGGCGATGGCCACCACCGCGAGGGGCAGGACGGCGACGACCTGGCGTCCGGGCCACCACCAGCCGTGCATCGTCGCCGCGGCCCAGGTGGCGGTGGCCCAGCCGGCGCCGACCACGGCGAGCAGTAGAACCGTCTCCGGCCGTCGGCGACGGGCGAGGGCGGCCAGCGCCGCCGGGAGGGCGAGGAACGCCGGGGTCCACGCGGCCAGCCCGAACCCACGATCGACGAGCAGACCCACCAGGCGGCGGCTCCGCCCCAGGTAGTCCGGGTCCGAGCCGAGCACGCCCAGCTCGCCGTCGACGAAGTGGTCGCCGGCGGCGTACACGGTCCAGCCGCCGTAGATCCGGTGGTGGGCCACCACGTACACCAGCGCCGCGGCGGCCAGGATCGCGGTGCGCCAGGCGAGCCGGTGGCGGTCGGCCCGGCCGGCCCAGAGCAGCGCCACTGCGAGCACCGCGGCGACGGGAACGTGCTTCACCGACAGCCACGGCAGGGCCACGATCGACGCCAGCGCCGCCAGGTCGGCGCCGCGGCCGGCCTGAGCGGTGACCGCCAGCGTGCCCGCGACCACCGCCAGCGCCGCCGGAGCGGCCGGGTAGATCTGGGATCCGTAGGAGGTCAGGGGCGGGGAGGCGAAGAACCCGACCACCACCCAGGTGGCCACCGGCGCCGACACCCCATAGCGGCGATGGGCGGCGAACAGGGTCAGCGCCGCAGTGATCCCCACCACCACCGCCAGCGCCAGCTTGGCGCCGATCCAGCCGGCCAGCCGCACCGGTATCGCCAGCAGCGCCGGCAGCAGGGGATCGTGGGGGCTGAGCTCCTGGCCGCCGTCGTTCAGGGCGGTGGTCTGGGGATCGAGGGTCACCTCGTGGAAGTCGCGGTAGCGCTGGTCGGCGATCTCGTCGCTGACGTCGAGGTCCAGGTCCTCGGCGAGGCTGATGGCGGTCAGCAGGTACTGGGGCTCGTCGCTGCTCACGCGAGCGCCGTAGGTGGATCGGGCGTCGATGCCGAGCACCG
Organism: Acidimicrobiales bacterium; assembly: GCA_041636995.1. Taxonomy (GTDB): domain Bacteria; phylum Actinomycetota; class Acidimicrobiia; order Acidimicrobiales; family UBA8592; genus JBFINV01. Next base: position 18,088 of record JBFKRY010000051.1, read on the forward strand.
CGACGACGGCCGCGAGGAGCCCCACCAGGGCCATGCGCCGGCCCAGGGCGGCGTCGGACCTGGCACCAGGGCGATCGACGTGGCCATGCGACCGATGGTGGAGCCGAGCCGTCACGTCGGAGATCGTCATGTCACAACAGGTCGGCCCGCCGGATGACGAGGAACCAGGACAGGACCGCCGACAGCAGCACCAGCACCAGGGCCATGATGCCGGCCTCGGCCACGAAGGCGTCCTCGAACGAACCGAAGATTCGGGTGGTGAGGGTCGGGTAGCCGAGGGGGGCGACGATCAGGCTGATCGGCAGCTCCTTCATCGTCGACAGCAGCACCAGCCCGGCCGCGGCCAGCATGCCCGGCGCCATCAGCGGCAGGTCGACGGTGCGCAGCCGCCGCCAGCGACCGGCGCCCAGGGTGGCAGCCACGTCGTGGAGCCGGCCGGGCACGGATCGCACCGCCACCAGGGTGACCCCCATGGCCAGCGACGCGAAGCGAACCACGTAGGCGAAGATCAACAGCGCGGTGGTGTCGAAGAGCAGATCCCCGGCCAGCCCGGATCGCAACGTCCAGAAGCGCAGGGCCAGGGCGATGAGGATGCCCGGCAGGGCGAAGGTGGCGATGACGACCGCGTGCGCCACCTCGCCGACCCGATCCCGATAGCGCCCGACCAGGAAGGCGATCGGCAGCACGGCCAGGACCGCCACCACCGCGGTGATGGCGCTCGACTCGAGGGTGTTGCCGGCGGCCTCGATCACCTTCTCCTGGTCGATGGTGAGCGACTGGCCGGCGCGCCGGGAGCGCAGCAGGCCGTCGGCGGCCCAGTCGGCGAGCGCGGCGACGGGGGCCCCGACGGCGAGCGCCGCCACTGCCGCCACCCCCGCGAACGACGGCCAGCGGGCCCGGCCCAGGTGGTACACGATGGGGCGGCCGGTGGTGTGGCCGGCCTCGGGTAGGCGACGGCTCACGCTCCGCTCGACCAGCACGACCACTGCGGCCAGCACCAGCAGGATGAGCGCGAGAGCGAACGCGGTGGGGGGCCGGGCCAGGTAGTTGGTGTCGATGGCCCGGGTCAGGGTGTCGTAGCGCATGAGCTGCACCGCGCCGAAGTCGCTGATCGTGTAGAGGAACACCAGCAGGGTGCCCGCCGCAATCGACCCCGCGATCTGGTGCAGTACCACCCGGCGGAAGGCCTGGACCGCGGTATCGCCGAGCACCCGGGCGCTCTCCTCGAGGGTCCCGGGGAGCTGGCGGAGCCGGGCGGCCACCGGAAGGTAGACGTAGGGATAGGTGAACAGGGTGAGGACCAGCCAGGCGCCGGAGAACCCGCGCAGCTCCGGGGTGCGATCGACGCCGAGGCCGGCGAGCACCTCGTTGGCGAGCCCGCCCGGGTTGAGGGTGCGGATGAACGCCGCGGCGCCGATGAAGGTGGGGAACACCAACGGGAGCGGCGCCAGGATCCGCCAGAAGCGCCGCAGGGGCAGGTCGGTGCGGGTCGTCATCCAGGCCAGGGCGGTGCCGATCAGCGCGGCTGCGGCCGACACCGTCACCGCCAGGCGCAGGGTGCGGCCGAGCGGCTGGAGGGTGCGGTCCGAGAGCAGCAGGCCCCCTGGATCGGCGCCCGACGTGAAGTTGCGCCACACCAGGTAGGCGCCGGGGAAGGCGAAGGCCACCGCCAGCAGGACGCTGCCCAGGCGCAGCGGCCAGGGGGCCCAGCCGGCGCGGCCCGATGCCGCCGTCACTGGTTCTGGATCCCGCTGGCCTCGATCAGCGCGACCGTCTGCTCGAACCCGCCTCCGAGCGAGTCGAAGTCGACGGAGCCGATCTCCAACGCAGTGAGCGGAGGGAGCACGTCGGCGGGCTCGACCCCGGCGGCCAGGGGGTACTCGAAGGTCTCCTGGGTGAAGTACCGCTGGACCGGCTCGGACAGCAGGTATCGCAGCAGCGCCTCGGCCGCCTCGGGATCGTCGCTGGCCTCGGTGATGGTGGCGGCGGTGATGATGAGCAGCGACCCGATGTCGTCGTCGGCCAGGTCGTGGTTCCGAGCCCGGTGGTCGTCGCCGGAGGCGGCGACCTGCTGGAAGTTGTAGTAGTGGTTCACCAGGCCGAGCTCGATCTCGCCCCGACCAGCGGCCTCGACGATCGACCGGTTGTTGGGGTAGTAGCGGGCGTCGTTGGCGACCATGTCGCGGAGCCACTGGACGGCCACGTCGTCGCCGTACTGGTCCCGGAAGACCGTGAACCAGTCCACGAAGGACCCGTTGGTGGCCGGGATCGCCACCTTGCCCCGCCAGCGCTCGTCGGTGAGGTCGAACACGGAGTCGGGCAGCTCGTCCGAGCCGACCTCGTCGACGTTGTAGACCAGGACCCGCTTGCGGCCCGAGAACCCCACCCAGGTGCCCTCGCTGGAGCGGTAGACGGGATCGACGAGATCGAGCACCGCCGGGTCGATCTCGGCGAGGAGGCCCTTGGCCTCGAGGAAGCCCACCGGACCGGGGGAGCGGCTGAGGAACACGTCGGCCGCGGTGCGGTCCTCCTCCTCGCCGATGAGCAGCGCCAGCTGGTTGGAGTCGCCCCAGCGGACGGCGACGCCGATGCCGGTCTCGCAGGCGAAGGCATCGAGCACGGGCTCGATGAGGTTCTCGGTCCGGCCCGAGTAGATCGTGACCTCGTCGCCGGTGGACGAGGCGCAGGTCCCTCCGTAGATCGTGGCCGCGACGCCCTCGAGCTGTTGGGGGCTGCCCCCGCCGCACCCGGCCGCGAGCAGCGCCACCAGCGCCAGCAGGGCGAGGAAGGGTCGTCGCATCAGCGCACGATATCCTCGGTTGTCGACTTTTGTGAAGTCACCCTAACACTCTAGAGTTCGTGTGGTGAACGTCCTGGCCTTGGTGCGGGAGAGGCTCCCGCTTCGAGCGCTGGTCGCCGTCGGCGTGGGCTGTGGCGTCGCGGCGGCCGTGGTGATCGCGCGGTCGATCGACGCCGGCGCGCTGGCTCGCGCCGCTCGCCAGGCGACTGCGGAGCCGGCGGGCGTCGCCCTCGCGGTGGTCGCCTTCGGAGCCGCGTTCGCGCTGCGCGCCGCAGCATGGCAGCGGGTCCTCCCCGGGCTGTCCGCGTCCCACGCCCTCGCCGGCATCCACCTCTCCCTCGGCGCCAACCACGTCCTGCCGTTCCGGCTGGGCGAGCCGGTCCGGATCGTGAGCGTCGTGCGCCGCCAGGGGATCGGCGTCGAGGCGGCGACTGCATCCACCCTGACCCTACGGGCCGTGGACGTCCTGGCCGTCGTGGCCCTGGGCCTCGCCGTGGCCCCGGCCGCCTTCCTCGACCTGGTGGGCTGGGCGGGCTGGGCCGTCTTCGCGCTGGTGGCGGGCCTGGCCGTCGTGGGCTGGCGCTGGCTCCGGGTCGTCGTCGACCGAGGCGACCGGGTCGCCCTGCCCGACGCGGCGGCCGTGGCCCTGTCGGTCGGGGCCTGGCTGGCCGAGGCGGTGCTCGTGCACCAGGCAGCGGGCTGGGCTGGGGTCGACCTGGGCTGGAGCGAGGCGGTGCTGGTCGCCACGGTGGCCGTGGCTGCCCAGGTCGCCGCGGTGGCCCCTGGCGGGCTCGGGACCTACGAGGCCGCCGCGGTCGGCGCCTACGTCGCCCTGGGTCACGACGCCGACGCCGGCCTGGTGGCCGCGGTGGCGGCCCATGCGG
>JBFKRY010000052.1:0-21585 GCA_041636995.1 Acidimicrobiales bacterium
GCGCTGGCCCTGGCCGACCCCGGCGACTGGAGCTGGCAGGCCATGCTCTTCGCGGCGGCATCGCTGGCGGTGATCTTCGGGGGGCGGCTCGTGCATCGCCTGTTCCCGGGAGTGCTGGTCGCGGTCATCGGCGGGGTGGTGGTGAGCGCGGCCGCCGGCTACTCGGGCGCGGTTGCCGGCGAGCTCGACGGCGGCTTCGTCAGCCTGGGCTACGACTTCCCGTGGGACTCGACACCGGAGCTGCTGCTGCCGGCGGTCGCCATCGCCCTGGTGGGCTTCGCCGAGCCGGCGTCGATCGCGCGGACCTTCGCCGCGGAGGAGCGGTTGCCGTGGAACCCGAACCGGGAGATGGTCAGCCAGGGTGTGGCCAACCTGGCGTCTGGCATCTCCGGGGCGTTCCCGGTGGGGGGTTCGTTCTCGCGCAGCTCGCTCAACCGGCTGGCCGGCGCCACCAGCGCGTGGGCCGGCGCCATCACCGGGGCATTCGTGCTGTTGACCCTGCCGCTCACCCCGCTGCTCGAGGATCTCCCCCGGGCGATCCTGGGGGCCATCGTGATCGGTGCGGTGATCAAGCTCATCCGGCTGGCGCCCCTGTACCACCTGGTCGGCGAGTCCAACGCGCAGGCGGTGGTCGGCATCGGCACCCTCGTGGCCACTCTGGCGACGGCACCCCGGGTCGAGCGGGGCGTCCTCATCGGGATCGGGCTGGCGCTGGCCGTCCACCTCTACCGGGAGCTGAGCGTGAGCGCCACCAGCGAGCGCCTGGACGACACGGTCACGATCTCACCCCACGGGGTGCTGTGGTTCGCCACCGTCTCGTCGGTGGATCGGGTCATCGGGGACGAGCTGGCGTCCCACCCGGAGGTGAGCCACGTGGTGATCGACCTCAGCGGTGTGGGCCGGCTCGACTACAGCGGGGCCGCCGCGCTGGAGCGGCTCGTGTCCGAGCTCCAGGAGGGCGGCACCAGGGTGGAGGTCACCAACGTGCGCCCGGGCGCGGCGCGCGCCGCCGGCATCCACTTCCCGATAGACGAGGACGGGGTGTGGCGGGCCCGCGACAGGTGACCGCCGGCAGGGGCGAGGTGGTCGGGGTGGTGTTGGGCGCAGGCGCGTCCCAGCGGCTGGGCCGGCCCAAGCAGACCCTGTCCTTCGGGGGGCGATCGCTGCTCGCCCACGTGGTGGCGGACATCGAGGCCTCTGCCCTGGACCGGGTGGTGGTGGTGCTCGGTGGCGCCAGCCGCGAGGCCCAGGCCACGCTCGGGGCCGGTCGGGCGACCATCGTCCACAACGACGGCTACGGCACCGGCTGCGCCAGCTCCCTGCTGGCGGGCCTCGATGCCGCCGGCGACTGCGACGCCATCATGATGCTCCTCGGGGACATGCCGGGGGTCACCGCGGACGTCATCGACCAGGTGCTGGCCTCCTGGCGGGCCGATCCCAGCTGGGCTGCGGTCACCGACTACCAGGGCGAGCTGGGCCATCCCTTCGTCTTCGGGGCCGCGGCCTTCGACACCCTCAGGCGCCTCCACGGCGACAAGGCGGTGTGGAAGATCGTCGATCGCGAGCCCCCCTCCCGGGTGGCTCGGATCCCGGTCTCACGGCCGCTCCCCGCCGACATCGACACCTGGGACGACTACGAGGCCGTGCACGCCGCCTTCGGCTACCCCGAGAGGGACCTGACCCCGCGCGCTCCTCCGGCAGACCCGTCGGCGCTTGACTAGCCTCGGCTCTCTCGACCGAACCCGCCGGTCACAGTACGAGGGGGTCCCATGTTCCCGACCGCGTTCGACTACGCGGTGGCCTCGTCGCTCGACGAAGCCATCTCGCTGAAGGCCGAGGGGGGTGACGAGACCCGCTTCCTGGCTGGCGGCCAGAGCCTGTTGCCGATGATGAAGATCCGCCTCGCCACCCCCGCGAAGCTCGTCGACATCAACCGGATCCCCGGCCTCGACGTGTTGGAGCGCACGAACGGGCACCTCCGCGTGGGTGCGCTGGTCCGCCATGCCGACGTCGCCGCGTCCGACCTGCCCGCCGGCGCCGTTGCCGCCGCGGCGCCCTGGGTCGCCGACCCCCTGGTGCGCAACCTCGGAACCCTCTGCGGGTCGGTGGCCCACTGCGATCCCGAGGGCGACTGGAACACGGTGCTGCTGGCCACCGGCGCCGAAGTCGTGGCCCGGGGCCGCGGCGGGGAGCGGACCATCCCGATCGAGTCGTTCATCGAGGGCATGTTCACCAGCACCCTGGCCGATGACGAGATCGTCACCGAGGTCCGGATCCGGGCGCCCCAGGGGCGCTCGGGTGGTACGTACCTGAAGCTGGAGCGCAAGGTCGGTGACTATGCGTCCGTGGCCGCGGCCACCCATCTCGAGCTGGCCGACGACGGGTCCATCGAGCGGGCCGGGGTGGCGCTCACCTCGGTGTACTCCCACAACCTGAAGGTGCCCGACGCCGAGGAGGCGCTGGTGGGGGAGCAGCCCGGCGACGAGGTGTTCGCCGCGGCGGCCGAGATCGCCGCGGCCGCCTGCGACCCGCACTCCGATGTGCGGGGCAGCGCCGACTGGAAGCGACAGGTCGTGCGCACCTTTGTCCGCCGGGGGCTGGCCTCGGCGGCCGACCAGGCGAGGGAGGGGTAGCCATGGAGATCTCCGTGACCATCAACGGGACGACCCGCAGCGACGACGTCGAGCCCCGCCGGCTGCTGGTCGACTACCTGCGGCGCACCGCCGGGCTCACTGGTACCCACATCGGATGCGACACCACCAGCTGCGGCGTGTGCGCCGTCCTCCTCGACGGGGTGCCCGTGAAGTCCTGCACGGTGCTCGCGGTCCAGGCCGACGGCCGCCACGTCACCACCGTCGAGGGCCTCAAGTCCAACGGCCAGCTGCACCCGATCCAGGAGGCGTTCCGGGAGGAGCACGGCCTGCAGTGCGGGTTCTGCACCCCGGCGATGATGCTGGTGGGCTCGGCGTTGATCGCCGACAACCCCGCGCCCAGCGACGACGACGTCCGCTGGGCGATCTCGGGCAACCTGTGCCGCTGCACCGGCTACATGAACATCGTGAAGGCCATCCAGGCGGCCGCGGCCGCCTCGACCGAGAGCTGAGGCGACCATGACCACTGTCGACGAACCGACCACCCCCGCCGAGATCGGTGGGATCGGCCACAGCGTCAAGCGCCTCGAGGACGCCAGGCTCATCGAGGGCCGGGGCAACTTCCTCGACGACATCGAGCTCCCGAACATGATGCACATGGCGATCCTCCGATCCCCCTACGCGCACGCCCGGATCACCGGCATCGACACCAGCGCCGCCGACGCCCTCGAGGGGGTGGTGGCCGTGGTCACCGGGGCCCTGATGGACGAGCACGGGCTGGCCTGGATGCCCACACTCTCCGGCGACACCCAGGCGGTGCTGGCCACCGACAAGGTCAGGTTCCAGGGCCAGGAGGTGGCCGCGGTGGTCGCCTCCGATCCCTACGTGGCCGTCGACGCCCTCGAGCTGATCGAGGTTGACTACGAGCCGCTGCCGGTCATCACCACACCCCAGCAGGCCCTCGAGGAGGGTGCGGCGCTGATCCGCGACGAGAAGGAGGGCCAGACCGACAACCTGGTGTACGAGTGGGAGGCGGGGAACCAGTCGATGACCGACGAAGCCTTCGCCACCGCCGCTCGGGTGGTGAGCATCGAGACCCACTACCCACGCTCGCACCCCTCGCCGCTGGAGACCTGCGGGGCCGTCGCCGACGTCGACCCCGTCACCGGGCAGGCCACCATCTGGCTGACCTCGCAGGCCCCCCACGCCCACCGGACGCTCTTCGCGATGGTTGCCGGGCTGCCAGAGCAGAACATCCGGATCATCAGCCCCGACATCGGCGGCGGCTTCGGCAACAAGGTGCCGATCTACCCGGGCTACGTGGTGGCCACCGCGGCCTCGCTGCTGCTCGGGAACCCGGTGAAGTGGGTGGAGACCCGCACCGAGAACCTCATCTCGACCGGCTTCGCCCGCGACTACCACATGCGTGGCGAGCTGGCTCTCACCGACGACGGCAGGATCCTGGGCCTGCGGGTCGACATGCTGTCCGACCAGGGCGCGTTCTACGCCGACGCCCAGCCCACCCAGTTCCGGGCCGGTCTGTTCCACGTGGTCACCGGCAGCTACGACTACCCCGCAGCCCACGTGCGCTGCCGGGGCGCGTTCACCAACAAGGCCCCGGGCGGGGTGGCATACCGCTGCTCGTTCCGCATCACCGAAGCCTCGTATCTCATCGAGCGCCTGATGCAGACCGCGGCCGACGAGCTGGGCATCGACCCGGCCGAGCTCCGCTTGAAGAACTTCATCCAGCCCGACCAGTTCCCGTACGAGACCCCCACCGGGTTCGTGTACGACTCGGGCGACTATCCCACCGCGCTGCGTATGGCGATGGACGAGATCGGCTACGAGGCGCTCCGGGAGGAGCAGGCCCGGGCCCGCGAGGAGGGCCGGCTGCTCGGCATCGGCATCGCCCACTTCACCGAAGCGGTCGGGGCCGGCCCGTCGCGCCAGTACGACATCGCCGGGCTCAAGATGATCGACTCTGCGGAGCTGCGCATCCACCCCACCGGCAAGGCCATCCTCAAGCTCGGGGTCAAGACCCAGGGCCAGGGCCACGAGACCACCTTCGCCCAGATCGTGGCCTCGGAGCTGGGGATCCCGTTCTCGGACATCAAGGTCGAGCACGGCGACACCGACCACACCCCGTACGGCCTCGGGACCTACGGGTCCCGGTCGACGCCGGTCGGGGGCGCGGCCACCGCGGTGGTGTCCCGCAAGATCGCCGACAAGGCCCGCAGGATCGCCGCCCACCTGCTCGAAGCCGCCCACGAGGACATCGAGCTCCAGAACGGGCAGTTCTCGGTCCGGGGCACCCCGGACCGGGCGGTCAGCATCCAGGACGTGGCCCTGGCCGCCTACACCAACTGCCCGGAGGGCATGGAGTACGGCCTCGAGGACGTCACGTACTACGACCCGCCGAACCTGACGTATCCCTACGGGAGCTACATCGTCGTGGTCGAGGTCGATGCCGACACCGGGGTCTGGACGGTGCAGCGCATGGTGGCCCTCGACGACTGCGGGGTGCGTATCAACCCCATGATCGTGGAGGGCCAGATCCACGGCGGGCTCGCCGAGGGGTTCGCCATGTCGTCGATGCAGTGGATCACCTTCGACGACGACGGCAACTGCATCGGCTCCAACTACATGGACTACCTGATCCCGACGGCCTGGGAGACGCCGCGCTTCGAGCTGCTGTCCACCGCGGTGCCCTCGCCCCACCACCCGATCGGGGCCAAGGGCGTGGGCGAGTCGGCCACCGTCGGGTCGCCGGCGGCGTTCGTCAACGCGGTGATCGACGCCGTCGCCCACCTCGGGGTGCGCAACATCGACATGCCGGTGCTGCCCGACCGGGTCTGGGAGGCCATCCAGGCGGCGAAGGGCTGATGACCGGCCCCGGACGGGTGCTCGCCGAGGCCGCGGCGCTCGCCCGCGCCCGCCAGCCGTTCGTGCTGGCGTCGGTGGTGTGGCGGCGCGGCCCCACCTCGGGGCGAGCGGGGTCGAAGGCCCTCATCCTGGCCGACGGCACCGTCCGGGGCTGGATCGGCGGCGCCTGCGCCGAGCCGACGGTGATCGAGCAGGCCCGGCGGTGCCTGCAGTGCGGCGAGGCGGTGCTGCTCTCGCTCGGCGAGGGCTGCCCGGCGAGCCCCGCCGACCAATCGGTGCTGGAGGTGGCGATGGCCTGCGAGTCCGACGGCGCCCTGCAGGTGTTCCTCGAGCCCATGGTGCCGGCCGTGCACGTGATCGGGATCGGCCGGTCGCCCGCCGTCGACGCCCTGGCCTCCATGGCCCTGGCGATCGGCTGGGACGCCACCGTCGTCGACGACGGCGGGCGCGCCGACGAGCACCCGCATCCCGAGATCGTGCGGACCAAGCTCGACCTGGCCGACATGGTCGTCGACGAGCGCACCGCCATCGTGGTCGGCACCCAGGGCCACTACGACGACATCGCCCTGGCCGCGGCGCTACGGACGCCGGCGCCCTATGTCGGACTGGTGGCGTCGGCCCGGCGAGCCGTGACCGTCGTCGACCAGCTCCGCGCCGACGGCCACGACGAGGAGACCCTGGCCCGGCTGCGGGCGCCGGCGGGCCTCGACCTGGGCTCGCTGGGGAACGCCGAGATCGCAGTGGCCATCCTCGCCGACCTGGTGGCCCGGGAGGCCCGGGGCGAGCTGGACCTGCGTCACCCCGGCCCCGCCGAGCGGCCCACGGCCGTCGACCCGATCTGCGGCATGACCGTCCATCCCGACGAGGCCAGGTACCACTCGCTGCGCCACGGCATCGACCACTGGTTCTGCAGCTCCGGCTGCAAGCGGGAGTGGGATGGGGGTGGTGACCCGGCGCCCTGACCGGGCCTAGCGGAAGCTGGGCAGCCGGGGGGCGGAGGCGGCGTCGGGTCGGCCGGTCAGGAAGGCCACCGGCCCGACCATCTGCACCATGTCGAGGCTGATGTCCAGCAGCATGGGGTTGCCGTAGCCGGGGAAGGCGTCGACGATGTCCTGGCGGAGCCGGGCCCGGGCCTCGTCGTCCAGTGGCACCTCACCGTTGCGGGTGTGGTCCTCGACCATCCGGGCGACCGCCTGCAGGTAGCGCTCCTGGGTGTCGATGATCCCGGCGTCGCCGGGGAGCCCGTGGCCGGGCACGATCACCCGGGGCCGCAGCTCGTCGACCAGGGCCCGCAGATGATCGAACTGGATCATCCAGTCCGACACGCTGGCACCCTCCGCGAAGAACGTGTGCGAGCCAGGCTCGAGGACGTCTCCCACGTGCAGCACCCGGGCTTGAGGTAGCCAGGCGAAGGTCATGTCGACCGACTCGCCGGCCACGGTCGTGCTGTCCGAGAACTCGAACAGCTGGACCGCGGTGGGGCCCAGCCACAGCTCTCGGGAGCGCACGAAGGTGGTCCGGGGCACCACGTAGGTCTCGGCCATGTGCTCGCCGAAGACCCCCAGCATGAAGAGCTGGTCGGAGGCCGCGGTCCGGTCGATGAGCCGGGCGGTCAGGTAGCTGGAGACCAGCTCCGCGCCGGCGTCGGCGAACACGGCGTTGCCGAAGATGTGGTCCGGGTGGTGATGGCTGTTGGTGACGTACCGCACCGGTTGCCCGGTGCGCTCGGCGATGTCGTCCAGCACCCGCTGGGCGTGGCGGGGCAGCAGCTGGCTGTCCATCACCACCACCCCGTCGGGGGTGGCCACGTACATGGTGTTCACGTTGAACGTGAAGTCCGGCGAGCGGTACACGTGGACGCCCCCGCCGAGGTCGATGGTCTCGCCCTCGTCGTCGATGGAGCCGTACTCGGGCTTCCACTCCATCAGCGGCCCCGCCAGCGGGGGCACCGCGAAGAACTCGCCGTGGGTGGATCGAGTCTCGGTGGTCGTCATGGCACGCTCCTGTGTCGCTCGCGGCGGCGCCTGCGGCCGCACTTCGTCGATGGTGCGCGTCCGGGGCCGCGCGCACATGGGGGAGAGCCGCCGATCGAGGCCGGGCCGACCGACAGTTATGCCGGTGCTGTCTCGGACGCCAACCGGGCTGCGAACGCAATCAGCTCGGCTCGCCCGCCGATCCCGGCCTTGGTGCACAGGTTGGCCACGTGGCGCTCCACGGTGCGGGGCGACATGTAGAGGCGGGTGCCGATGTCCCGGTTCGAGAGGCCCTCGCCCAGCAGCCCGAGTACCTCGGCCTCCCGCGCAGTGATGCCGAGGGGTCCCAGGACGGGGTGGGGAGAGGGGTCGCGGCGGCGGGGGACGGCCGTCCCGGCCCGGCGCAGCAGCGATCGGCACGCCGAGGCGATGCGGGCGTCGCCGGTGCGGTCGAAGAAGGCCAGGGCGTCGAGCAGCCAGCACGACGGCTCCCCCCAGCCGTCGGCGAGGGCGGCCTCGGCCACCAGGCGCCGGCCCAGGTGCCGGTACCAGCCGAACCCGTCGAGCTGGGCGTCGCCCTCGTCGACCAGCGACAGGGCCTCGGGCACCTGCCCGGCCCGCCCGGCCAGCACCGCTGCGGCATAGCGGGCGTGACCACGAGCGATGAAGTGTACGCCGGGCTGCTCCAACCACCGCCGGGCGCCGTCGTCGTCCCCCTCGGCCGCGAGCAGCAGGGCCAACATGCCTCCGTTGGGCCCGGTGACCTCGACCCCGACAGCTGCCGAACCGTCGACCGTGGCGTCCAGGAACGCGCGCAGCGCTGCAGGACGGTCTTCCAGCACCAGCGCCAGCTGGGCGCGCACGAAACCGACGTTGTAGCCCACCTCCGCGCGGCCGGCCCCGGCCTCGAGGGCCTCGGTGACGCAGCGGTGGACCTGGGTTCGGTCCCCGGCCCGGGCATGGCAGACGCCTTCGAAGGCCAAGGCCGCGGCGAGCGCGTCGGCGAGCCGGTACCGGTGGGCCAGGGCCTGGGCCAGCTGGCAGACCGCGATCGCCGGCGCGGGGTCGTCGCGCACCGCCAGGATCGAGCCGATCTGGACGTCCAGCACGGCCGTGGTCGACGGGGCGCCCAGCTGGACCGAGAGGTCGCGGGCCTGCTCGAAGCGGGACACGTCGCCGTTCCGGAGCAGATCGACGGTGCCCAGCTCGTGCAGCGCCCGCATCCGCCAGACCTCGAGGTGCCGGGCGGTCGCGAGGTCGTACGCGGCCTGGAACGCAGCAGCCGCACCGGCCAGGTCTCGGGCCCGTTCGTGGCGGCCGATGATCTCGAGGGCCTCGCAGGCCACCTCCGGGAGGCCCTGGCGCCGGGCGACGTCCAACGCCGCCCGGGCGAGGTCCGCGGCCTCGGGGGGCCGGCGCAGAATGGTCGCTTGGGCGGCCACGATGTCGATCCGGGCGACCAGGGCCTCGTCGGACACCGACGCCGCCTCTTCCCGAGCCCGCTCCAGCTGGTCGTCGCACTCCTCCCACCGGCCCGCACCCGACGCCGCCCGAGCCAGGCGGACCCGGACCTGGGCGCGCCGGGGGGCGTGGCTGGGATCATCGCCCAGCTGCCGTAGCAGCGATTCGCAAACCTCGACGACCCTCTCGTGGTCGCCAGCGAGGGAAAGAGCGGCGGCCAAGCAGTCCTCCACCTCGAGCATCGTCGCCTGGTCGGAGATCCCCAGGGCCCGGGCCCGGCTCAGCGTGGCCCCGGCAGTCGCCAGCGCACCGGCGTCGAGGGCTCGGCGCCCACCTTCCAGCAACAGCGTGGCCGCTCGCTCCCGATCGCCCGACGCCAGCGCCACGTCGGCCGCGAGCTCGCACCATGAACCGGGCAGTCCGGGATGGGCGCGCTCGATGGCGTCGAGGGCCCGCGCCGCCAGCGAGCTCCGCTCGGGCGCAAGCAGGTCGACGAGCACCGCGTCGCGCGAGAGCGCATGGCGGAAGCGGAACGACCGGTCGTCGTGGCGGCTCACCAGCTGGGCCTGGAATGCCGCTCGGAGGGCGGCCACGACGGCGTCGTCGTCGAGCCCGGTGATGGGACCCAGCAGCTTCCAGTCGAAGCGCCGGCCGAGAATCGCCGCGGCACCGAGCACCCGGCGGGCCGGGCCGCCGATGGCGGCCAGACGCCGCCGCACGGTGTCGGCGAAGGTGAGCGGCAGCACGTGGTCGGTGGAGGCCTCGTAGCTCCAAGAGGCGCCGTCGTGGACCAGGGCGCCGGCGCCGACGGCCACCGCCAGCAGCTCCTCCACCAGGAACGGCACCCCTTCGGCCCGGGCCGCGAGCTCGCGGATCTCGGGCGACCTCCCTCCTCCGAGGCAGGAGGCCAGCATCAGGTCCACGCCCTCGTCGTCGAGACGCTGCAGCTCGAGCATCACCGCGGCCCTCCGGGCGCAGAGCGTCTGGGCCAGCACGTGGGCGGGTCCGGCGGTCTCGTCTCGCAGGGTGGCGATGCAGAGCACCCGCTCGCCGGGGAGGTGGTCGGCCAGGAACTCCACGATCGCCAGGGTCTCCGGATCGGCCCAGTGCAGATCCTCGAGCACCAGCAGGCAGCCGGCGTGGTCAGCGGCGGCTCGGAGGTAGCGGAGGACCCCCTCGGCCAGCACCAGGACGGTGTCGTCCGCGCCGGCCCGGCCGGGGTCGCGCCAGTCGGGGATCAGCCGGGCCAGCACCGGTCGGAACGGGACCAGCTCGTCCGAGCCCGGGTCGCAGCCGGCACGCACCGACGCCGTCAGCGCCTCGGCGAGGGGCCGGTAGGCCACCGGCGTGGTGGTGGCCACCGCCCGGCCCTGCAGGACGCGCATCCCCCTGGCCGCGGCCTGCTCGGCCGCGTCGCGGGCCAGCCGGGACTTGCCGATGCCGGCCTCGCCCGACACGAACAGCACCCTGCCCTCGCCGGCGGCGGCCCGGCCCAGCGCCTCGTGCAACTGGTGCCGCTCGCGATCCCGCCCCACCAGGTCGGCCGCCAGCACCGACTGCCGCGCCGCCCAGCCCGCCTCGAGCTCGACCACGCGCGCATTGTGGCAGTCCGGGGCCCCGTTGGGAACCCGCCCCGGCCGCAGGTCAGTCGTGAAGGTCGATGTCGACCATCAGGTGGTTGGCCAGGGCCTCGAGGCTGGCGCGCAGCTCGCCGAGCTCCACGTCCATTGGGACCTGCAGCAGGGCGTGGGCCTCGAACAGCATGCCCCCGGCCATGGGGGCGTGGGTGGTGGCGGTCTGCAGGTCGCGGATACCCACGCCCCGCTCGGCCAGGGCGTGCGCCACCTCGTGGACGATGCCGGGGTGGTCGTGGCCCACCAGTTCGAGCGACATCTGGCGGGTGGGTCCGGCGCCCGTCTCGTGGGTCCCGGCCACCACGGTGATGTCGAGCAGCCCCTCGCTCTCGAGCGGCTCCAGGTCGCGCATGAACGCCACCGTCTGGTTGTCGGGGATGCTGAGCATGACGATCCCGGCGAACTTGCCGCCGAGACGGCTCATGTGGCTCTCGTCCCAGTTGCCGCCGTGGTCGACCACCACCCCCGACAGCCGGTCGACCAGGCCCGACTGGTCGTCGCCGATCACGGTCAGGACGAGGGTCGCCATGGGCGGAGACTATCGCTCGCCGAGCTCGGCCGACCCGCAGAGTAACCAGGTCAGCGGGAAGGGCTCCGGGTCGGCGTCGGGATCGACGAGCGAGAGGGGGTCCGTGGTGTCGTCGTCCTGCAGGCCGTCGATGACGGCTGCAAGCGCAGGATCGAACTCGACTGCGCCACCGGGCTCGATCACCACCCCGAACACGTCGCTCCAGATGGCGGGTGCCTGCTCCTCCAGCTCTGGCGGTCCGCCGAAGGTGCACACCACCAGGGTGAACGTGCCCTCGCCGCTGGGGATCGGCACCCCCACGTAGCTCTCGAAGTAGCTCTGGCCGTCGCCGCCGGAGGTCACGAACAGCCCCGTCGCCCCGTCGATCGGGCCCTCGGTGGGTTGCTGGGACGGCAGCTGCAGTGTGGTCACCCGGAACCGGTCGCCCTCGGCGCCCAGCGCGACGTCGAGCTCGAGCGTGAGGTCGTATCCGGCGCCGCCGGGTCCGCCCGGCACCGGCACCAGGCGAACGGTGCCCTGCCACAGGCCGGCGAGCGACTCGGCGAGGCTCGCTCCGGAAGAAGGGGCCCCGGTGCACTCCGCGCTGCCGATGGCCGCCACCGTGAGCTCGGTGTCCGAAGCGGTGCGGAGCTCGCCGAATCCCACACCGAGCAGGAAGTTCACTTCGGGACTGTCGTCGACCACCGCAGCCCTCACCTGAGCGGTGTAGGTCCCGGGCCCCGGCGCGTCGCCGCAGGTGGCGACCGCGGATTCGGGTGAGCCCTCGAAGCTGCTGAGCGCACCGTCGTGCTCGAGCTCCACGGATCGGTTCGCAGACAGGAAGAACTCCGATTCACCGGTGACCGACAGGCTGACGGCGCGCTCGTCGCCGGTCGGTGCGCTGAACGATGCCGGGGACATGGTGAGCGCGATCTCGTCCCCGAAGACGTGGGAGGTCGGCACCGCGAACTGCCAGCTGAACCGATCCAGCTCGGTCTCCACCACGACCGCGTCGTCGACCGGATCGCGGCTGGTCACCGAGCCGAGGACGGTCCAGCCCTCCTCGTCGCCGTGGAACACGTGCACGAATGGCACCTCGTCCGCAGCCAGGCCGAGAGCGAGCGCGGGGACGGTGCGGGCGGCCGCCGCCGGCACCGCCAGCTCCAGGCCGGTGGGTTGCAGCTCGTACACCTCGCCCACCAGCGGCACCCCAACGAGGCCCAGCTCGGCCGGTGGGACCACCCCGATGGAGATGGTGGCCGGCTCGGCGAGCGCGCCCGGGGGGATGTCGAGCACGAAGGCACCGTCATCGGAGGTGACCGAGCCGCCCTCGGGGCCGACCTCGATGCCGGTGATCGCCGTCGGCTCCGGTTCGGGGGCGGGGGTGGGGGTGTCCTCCTCTGGCGGAGCCAGGGTTGCGGTGGCCGCGTCGTCCGGTTCAGCCGCGTCGTCGTTCCCGCCACATCCGGCGGCGACCACCGCGACGACGATGGTGCTCGCGATCCAGCTCCTTCCCCACATCTCGACCCCGGTCCGGAGAGTACCGGAGGGGTTCGGTGGGGTGGTGATCGGCGTGGGCACACCCCCACGGTGGCCGATTCGGTAGAACTCGGAAGCTGGCCGGTGATGTGGGTTTCAGCAGGCATCCCGGTCAGGCCCTATCATGGTCAGACCATTCGGAGCTGTGAGGCGTTAGGTTGCGCGGCGTGGACGACGAATCGAACATCGATTCCGGGCCCGATCAGGCAGGGCTGGAGTCCGAGGACGCGGCGCGCTGGGCGCCCCGGCTCTTCGACGCGTCGCTCGGCGACCACTCGCAGCTGACCCGGCTGGCCTACGAGTTCCGCGGGCTCGAGGTCACGGCCGAAGACTCCCGGCGCATGCCGGATGGCGGGCCTCTCGACGGTGACCTCGCCTGACGGGGCCATCCACGGCGACACCGGGTCCACTGGCGAAACGCGGGCGACACCCTCGACGCGACCATCGTGCCGCCGCGGGCACTGAGGGGTCGAGCTCCGGTTACCCGCGGAGCCGTTCTCTCACGAGCGGCGCGCGAGCCCGACACCAGCGGGCTGGGGCCACGTCGCTCACGAGGTCCGGCCGCGGCGGCCTCCGGTTTGAACCCCGTCGCCTGGCACATGCGACGATGGGTGGGTGCCAGACCCCGCTGCTCCCTCTGGTCCCACCCACCACGAGCGGCCCTTCGGCCGCTACTTCGAGGACTTCGAGATCGGTGACGTCTACCGGCACTGGCCGGGCAAGACCATCACCGAGGCCGACGATCATCTCTTCTGCATGATCACCATGAACCACCACCCGCTGCACACGAACGCCTGGTTCGCCGAGAACGAGACCGTGCACGGGCGCAACGTGGTTGTGGGAAACCTGGTGTACTCGCTGGTGCTCGGGATGTCGGTGCCCGACGTGAGCGGCGCCGCCATCGCCAACCTCGAGGTGGAGTCCCTGCGCCACGCCCGCCCCACGTTCCACGGTGACACGATCTACGCCGAGACCCGGGTGCTGGACAAGCGGGCCTCGTCGTCCAAGCCCGACCGGGGGGTGGTCACCGTCGAGACCAAGGGCCTGAACCAGCGCGCCGAGGAGGTGTGCTCCTTCCGCCGGAAGGTGCTGGTGTGGCGGCGCGATGCCGCCCCGGCGCGCCAGCGGCCCTACGGCGACGACATCTGGGACGACTGATGCGCAGCGCCCGGGACTTCTTCGCGCCGCTGGCGGTGGGGGCGCCGCCGCCCTGTCGGGAGATCCCGGTCCGGCCGTCGCGGGTGATCCACTTCTTCCCGGCGTCGAGCGCCAAGCTGCGGGCCAAGGTGCCCGAGGTCGCGCCGACGGTGGACATCCTGCTCGGCAACCTCGAGGACGGGGTGCCGGCAGCCGACAAGGTCGCAGCCCGCGAGGGCATGGTCGAGACCGGCAGCCAGGTCGACATGGGCGACACCCAGCTCTGGACCCGGGTGAACAGCCTCGACTCGCCGTGGGGGCTCGACGACCTGCTGACCCTGGTGCCCGCGATCGGAGACCGGCTCGACGTCGTCATGATCCCGAAGGTGGAGTCCGCCGCCGACATCCACTACGTCGATCGGCTGCTGGCCCAGCTCGAGGCCAAGGCCGGTCTCGAGCGGCCGCTGCTGGTCCACGCCATCCTCGAGACCGCGCGAGGGGTGGTGAACGTCGAGGAGATCTGCGGCGCCAGCCCCCGGATGCAGGGCCTCTCGCTCGGCCCCGCCGACCTGGCAGCGGACCGGGGCATGAAGACCACCCGGGTGGGCGGGGGTCACCCCGGCTACCTGGTCCGTGAGGATCCCCCCGACGGCGACCCCACCGCACCCCGCGCCGCGTTCCAGCAGGACCTCTGGCACGCCACCCTGGTGCGCATGGTCGATGCGTGCGTGGCCCACGGCATCCTGCCGTTCTACGGGCCGTTCGGCGACATCGGCGACCCGGTCGGCTGCGAGGACCAGTTCCGGAACGCGTACCTGTTGGGCTGCGTGGGCGCATGGAGCCTGCATCCCTCCCAGATCGAGATCGCCAAGCGGGTGTTCAGCCCCGATCCGGCCGAGGTGGCTCGGGCCAGGCGGGTCATCGACGCCATGGGCGATGGCACCGGGGCCCTGATGATCGACGGCCGCATGGAGGACGATGCCAGCGTCAAGCAGTGCCGGGTGGTGGTCGAGCTCGCCGCCCAGCTGGCCGCCCGGGAGCCGCTGCTGGCGGAGGCCTACGGGATGGCCGGGCCCCCCGAGCCCGCGCCGTGACCACGGACCCGCCCCTCCGGCGCTCGGTGCTCTACATGCCGGGGGCCAACGCCCGAGCCCTCGCCAAGATCGCCACCATCCCGGCCGACGCCTTCATCCTCGACCTCGAGGACGCGGTGGCACCCGACGCCAAGGACCTGGCTCGCGATCAGGCCGCGGCCGCGGCCGCGTCGTCGGCGAGCGGGAACGAGATCGCCATCCGGGTCAACGGGCTCGACACCCCGTGGGGACCCGACGACATCGTCGCCGTCGCCGGGGCCGCACCCTCGGCGGTGGTGGTCCCGAAGGTGTCCGGGCCCGGAGACCTGGTCCGGGTCGCCGATGCCCTGGATGCCGCTGGGGCTCCGGAGCAGATCGCGCTCTGGCCGATGATCGAGACCCCGGCCGGGGTCCTGGGCGCGGCCGCGATCGCGGCGTTCGAGCGGGTGGCGGTGCTGGTGATGGGGACCAACGATCTGGCTCTGGAGCTGCGGGCCCCGCTGCGGCCGGGCCGGGCGGCACTGGTCCCGCACCTGGCGGCCGCGGTCCTCGCCGCCCGGGCCGCGGGCCGGGGGATCGTCGACGGAGTCTTCAACGACCTGGGCGACCCCGAGGGCTTCCGGGCCGAGTGCCAGCAGGGCCACGATCTCGGCTTCGACGGCAAGACCCTGATCCACCCGTCCCAGGTGGAGCCGGCCAACGAGGTGTGGTCCCCGACCGAGGATGAGCTGGCCCATGCCCGGCGGGTGATCGCGGCCTTCGAGGAGGCCGCGGCCGAGGGCCGGGGGGTGATCACCGTCGACGGGCGGATGATCGAGAACCTCCACGTCGAGTCGGCCCGACGCACCCTGGCCCTGGCCGAGGGCGCGGCGGCACGGGCGGAGCGATGAGCGGATCCCCGGGCCTCGACCGGGCCGCCGCGGCCGTCGCCGCGGCCGCCGAGGTCGTCGACCGGGCCATCGGCACCGCCCGGGGTCGAGGCCCGGCCGCCTACGACGACCAGGCGTTCCTCTACGCCCTGTCCCACGCCGCGGCCGGGGTGTCGATGGCCTCCACCGGGCTCGAGTACGGCGCCACCGGCGAGGACGAGGAGCGCCTGGCCGTGGTGTTCGCCGGCCGGGTGGTCTCCGAGCTGGCAGCCGCCCTCTGGCCCGCCCACGCGAGGTGGGGCGTCGACCCCGGGGCGCTGGACGAGGCCCGCAGCTTCGCGGCCGACGCCACCGACCCCGAGCTCGTCGCCGCCGCGGCCGCCCGGCCCGGCGCGACCGGGCTGCCCGACCACCTCCAGCTGGTCGCCGACACCTTCGGCCGATTCGCCGAGGAGCGAATCGCGCCGGAGGCCGAGCGCATCCACCGCCACGACCTCGACATCCCCGGCGCGATCATCGACGGGGTGGCCGAGCTGGGCTGCTTCGGCTTGTCGATCCCGGAGGCCTACGGAGGCTCGGCGCAGGGCACCGAGGAAGACCAGCTGGCGATGGTGATCGCCACCGAGCAGCTGTCGAGGGCGTCGTTGGGTGCCGGCGGATCGCTGATCACCCGGCCTGAAATCCTCGCTCGGGCGCTGGAGGCGGGGGGCACCGAGGAGCAGAAGCAGCGCTGGCTGCCCCGCATCGCGTCCGGCGAGACCTTGTGCGCGGTGGCGGTGACCGAGCCCGACTTCGGCTCCGACGTCGCCGGGCTCAAGACCACCGCCATGGCCACCGAGGGCGGCTGGGTGCTCAACGGCACCAAGACCTGGTGCACCTTCGCAGGCCGCGCCACCGCGCTGATGGTCCTGGCCCGCACCAACCCCGACCCCGACATCGGTCACCGCGGGCTCAGCATCCTCATCGTCGAGAAGCCCGCCGACGACGGCCATGCGTTCCGCCACGAGCAGGACGGCGGCTACATGGAGGGCCGGGCCATTTCCACCCTCGGGTACCGGGGGATGCACTCCTACGAGGTGGTGTTCAGCGACTGGTTCGTGCCCGCCGCCAACCTCATCGGCGGCGACGACGGCCGCGGTCGCGGCTTCTACCTGCAGATGGCCGGGTTCGAGAACGGCCGGCTCCAGACCGCGGCGCGAGCCGTGGGGCTGATGCAGCGGGCCTACGAGCTGGCCCGCGCCTACGCCGGGGAGCGCCGGGTGTTCGGGCGCGCCCTCGACGAGTACCAGCTGACCCGGGTGAAGCTGGGGACCATGGCGGCCATCGTCCAGATCAGCCGCCAGTACTCCTACCGGGTGGCCCGCCAGATCGCCCGCGGCGACGGGGCCCTCGAGGCAGCCATGGCGAAGGCCTTCGTCTGCAAGGCCGCCGAGTGGGTGACCCGGGAGGCGTTGCAGATCCACGGCGGGTACGGCTACGCCGAGGAGTACGAGATCAGCCGGCTCTTCGTCGACGCCCGGGTGCTGTCGATCTTCGAGGGCGCCGACGAGACCCTGTGCCTCAAGCTGATCGCCCGCCGCCTGCTCGGTCGAGCGCAGTTGCGATGACCCGCCGGGCCCCGCCCGGGACCCGCCGAGGCTCGTCGAGGAGCTCTTCGCCCACCACCTCGCCGTCGGCCAGCCGCACGACGATCGCGAGGAGCAGCGCCGCAGCCGCCCCGGTGAGCATGACCGCCTCCAACGACGTGGCGTCGACGATCGGACCTGCCGCCACGTTTGCGATCGGGACCGAGCCCCCGAACGACAGGACCCACAGGGCGGCCACCCGGCCCCGCACCTTGTCGTCGACGTGCTCCTGCCAGGCAGTGTTCAGGGTGACCGGCAGGATGAAGTAGAAGAGGCCGACCGCGAAGATCGCGGCGTAGGCGACCGCGATGTCGTGGATCAGCGCCAGCCACGCGAGCGAGGCGGCGAAGCCCGTGAACGTGGCTCGCAGCATCTGCTGGCGGGGGACCTGCAGCAGCACCGTGCTCGACAACAAGGCGCCACCGAGAGCGCCGGCGCCGAACAGGGCGTAGAAGTAGCCGTAGCTGGTGCTCTGGGCGTCGATGCCGAGGTTGACCTCGGCGATCGCCGGGAGCTGGCCGATGAACGGGAGGCACAGGAACGTGAACACGGTCATCGTGAGCAGCGGCCGGCCCACCTGTGGAGCCCGGAACGCCACCTTGAAGCCCCCGAAGACCCGGTCGAGGAGGGTGCGGGCCGCGGCTGCCGCCGGCTCGATGGGGGTGATCCAGAGTGCGCCGATCACGAAGAGGTAGGTGAGCGCGTTGATGGCGAACACCTCGGCGAAGCCGACCTGGCTGGTCAACCAGCCGCCGATGGCCGGCCCGATGACCCGCGCCGCGTTGATCTGAGCCGAGTTCATGGCGATGGCCGCGGAGAGGTTGCGGCGCCCCGCGAGCGAGGGCAGGATCGACGTGAACGCCGGCGCGTACAGGCCCTGCCCGAGGCCGATCACGAACACCAGGACCAGCAGCGTGCCCTTGCCGATCATGTCGTCGAGCACCATCGCCGCCAGCACGAAGCTCCAGGCCATCTGCCACATCTGGGTGCCGAGGAGGACCCGGCGGCGGTCGGCGGTGTCGGCCAGGGAGCCGCCGAGCAGGCTGAGGAAGGCCATGGGGCCGAGCTGGGCGAAGATCAGGGCGCCCAGGTAGGTGCTGGACTCGCTGATCTCCCACCCCAGCACCCCGAGCGAGGTGGTCTGCATCCAGCGCCCGGCGTTGGAGAGGAACGACGCGAGGTAGATACGGCGGAACTCGGGGACGCTCCAGGCGTCGCGCGCGGTTCCGCGCTTGGGTGCAGACACCGGCTCCACGGTAGCGGCGGCCGGTGGGGCTCAGCCGAAGGGGACGAACTGGCCCACGTCGGGGTCGTAGGTGTAGCGCACCGCGGCGGCGTCGCCAGCGTAGGCCTTGCCGGGGGCGATCGACCCGCTGGGCGTGCCGGTGACGGGGAACGGGTCGAGGTCGTAGCCGGCTCGCAGGAACGACTCGGTGGTGAGCTCGGGCCCCGCGGCGAGGGCGATGGTGGTGAACAGGTCGAACGCCGCGCAGACGGCGAGGGTGGACGGCACGTTGCCCGGACCGCCGGCCGGGGGGTCGACGGTCATGTCCTGGCCCGTGGCCCCGCCCACCAGGGCGAGGCACTCGCGGGCCCCGTGGGCGTCCCGGTCGACCAGGTCCGCCGCGGGCTCGGGCCCCACGCCGATGTACGCGACCGTTGCCGGGTCGTAGTCGTCGGCGGCCAGCGTCGGGACGTCGATCTGGGACGACACGATCGTGATCAGGGGCTCCCGGGCGCGCTGCAGGGCTCCGAGGGCGGCTGCTGCGTGGGCCGCCGGGACGACCACGTGGGTGACGTCCTCGGCGACCCACTGCTGCGCGAACCGGTCGAACTGGGCGTCGAGCCGCTCGGGCTCGGGAGCCGTCACCCGGTTCACCATCGCCAGGTCGGCGCCGACGCCTCCGAGGGCGGCCTGCAGCTCGGCCGACTCCTCGGGGTGGTCCGGGGACTCGACCAGCGCCACCGTGGCTCCGACGAGGTTGTCGGCGAGCAGGGAGATCCCGTCGAGCAGCAGCCCGGTGGGGTCCGGCGCCACCGTGAGCAGCCGGCCCTCGGATCCGGCCACCTGATCTGCGTCGAGGCCGAGCAGGCTGATGGTGAGGATCTCGGCCTCACCCGCGAAGCATCGGAGGTCGGCCAGGACCGCGAACGCCAGCACCGCGAAGACCTCGGCCGCCACCAGCTCGGCGCACGCAGCCTCGAACGCGCTGGTCTCCAGGACTGGCCAGGTGACCGGGACCAGCTCGAGCAGCCGGCCCCCGACCCCGCCTGCGGCGTTGACCGAGTCCGCGACGGACTGGAACCGGGGGACCGGGTCGTCGAGCTCGACGAACTCGGAGACGTCGGCGACTGCGACCCCGATCCGGATCCGGTCGGCGGTGACGCCCCGGTCCGACGCGGTCAGGGGTCCGGTGGCCACCTCCTCGGAAGGGGTGCCGCCCGGCGCGTTCCCGGCGTCGGGCGGTGTCCCGCCGTCGCCACCGCAGGAGGAGCCGAGCATCGCCACTGCGACCAGGACCGCCGCCAGCGCCGTCTGGCGGCCCGGGCGGCGAGCGCCGGGTAACGTCCGCCCATGGTCCAACCGTTGCTGCCGTGGTCGGCGACCGCGCCGAACCTGCCCGAGCACGGCGACAACCCTATCCACACCGATGCCGGGGCCCGAGCGGCCGGCTACCCCAGGGCGGTGGTGGCGGGGACCACGGTCTACGCCCACATGACGCACCCACCAGCTGCGGCGTGGGGGCTCGACTGGCTGGGTCGCGGCGGGGCCGAGGTTCGCTTCCTGGACGCGGTGCTCGCCGATGACCAGGTCGACTACACGGTGGCGGCGGCCGACGGCGCCTGGGTGGTGGAGGCCCGCACCGGCGGAGCCGTCCGAGCCAGCTGCCGGGTCTGGACGGAGGCCACGGTGGCCCCGCCGAGCTCTGGCGAGCCGCTCGAGCCGATGACGTTCACGCTCGACCCGCCCTGGGCCGCCTACGGCATCCGGGCCGGCGACGACCTGGGCCTGTACCACGAGCACGATGTGGTGCACCCGGCCGCCTGGCCGTCGCTGGCCAACCGGGTGATGAAGACCCAGCTCGTCCGCGGGCCCTGGATCCACACCCGCAGCCACATCGCGCACCTCGGGCTGGCCCGTCCCGCCAGCACTGCCGTGGTCGAGTCGACGGTGATCGACCGCTACACCACGCGGATGGGTCGTCGGGCGGTGGTGGACGTGCGGATCAGCGTCGACGGTCGACCGGTGTGTGCGCTCGAACACGAGGCCATCGTCGAGCTGGTCGGCTGAGTCGGACCGAGCCGGCGGCCCCCTCCGTCAGCCGCCGTTGCCCTGCGGATAGGCGTCGTGGCGGTGCAGCCACGCCATGCTCCAGGGCAGGTCGTCCTCGTCGCGGCCCTTGGGGGTGAGGTCCAGCATGTGGTACGTGCCGTTCAGCATGTCGAGGCCCCGCGAGAACGTCTGGTAGGTGAGGAACACCCGGCCGTCGTCGGTGCGGGCGAACACGCTGATGCCGGGCATCTCGTCGACGCCGGCCTGCTGGGTGCCGAAGTTGTAGGGCGCGTTCCCCGCCTCGATGTCGTCGGGACGGAAGCTCACGCCCATGTCGAAGTTGAAGCTGCTGCCCGCCGAGGAGTACCAGGGGAACTGCCAGCCCATCCGGGTGCGGTACTTCTCGATCTCCGGCAGCGGGGCCCGCGAGATGGCAACGAGCGTGGTGTCGCGGGCGGCCAGGTGGACCTCGGTGCCGTTGTAGTTGTCGGCCCAGAACGAGCACGACGGGCAGCCCTCTTCCCAGCCGGGTCCGAGCATGAAGTGGTAGACGATCAGCTGGCCCCGGCCGTCGAAGAGCTCGGCGAGAATGCGCACCCCGTCGGGGCCCTCGAACTCGTACTCCTCGGTGATCTCGGTCCACGGCAGCTCGCGGCGCTGTCGGCTGAGCTCGTCGCGTTGGCGGGTGAACGCCTTCTCGTCGGCCATGTGGGCCTCGCGTGCGGCGACCCACTCGTCGCGATCGACCACTGCGGGGGGTGTGAGCTCGGTCATGGCGAAGCCTCCTCGTCGAGCCGTTGCCCCGACGCTAGCAACGGTCCGGACCCTACGAGCCGGCCGCCAGCGAGCCTGGGTCCGACCCCGTCCGCACCGGGGTCTGGGCCCCCAGGACCTACGGACCGGCCGCCAGCTCCGCGGGGTGGCGGGCTGCGAGCTGGTCCGCCCACTCGCGGCGGCCGGTGGCGCGGAGGCGATCGAGGTAGCCGGGGAGCCGGTGGCGGGTGTGGTAGGGGCCGCC
>JBFKRY010000053.1:0-21524 GCA_041636995.1 Acidimicrobiales bacterium
CACGGCCGGGGGGGGGGCCGGGGCCCCGCCGAGCGGAGGTGGTCGGGGTTGGGGCCCCGACCGGGAGATGAACATTGAACTTTGCCTTTTCCGAGGAGCAGGAGCAGCTGCGGGAGTTCGTGCGCAGCTTCCTCGAGGAGAAGTCGTCCGAGGAGGCGGTGCGGGAGCAGATGGCCACCGAGGAGGGCTACGACGAGGCCGTCTGGAAGCAGATGTCCGAGCAGATGGGTCTGCAGGCCCTGATCATCCCGGAGGAGTACGGCGGCCAGGGCTACGGCTACGTGGAGCTGATCGTGGTGCTGGAGGAGATGGGCCGGGCGCTGCTGTGCGCGCCCTACTTCTCCACCGTGGTGCTGGCGGCCAACACCCTCATCCACTGCGACGACGAGGCCGCCAGGGCCGAGCTGCTGCCCCGGATCGCTTCGGGCGCCAAGGCCACGCTGGCCTTCACCGAGGAGAGCGGCAGGTGGGACGAGTCGGGGATCACCATGCAGGCCAGCGCGTCGGGTGAGGGCTACACCCTCGACGGCACCAAGATGTACGTGCTCGACGGGCACACGGCCGACATCATCCTGGTCGCGGCGCGCACGGGCGCCGGGGTCAGCCTGTTCCAGGTCGCACCCGACGCCGAGGGTCTCACCCGGACCGCGCTGTCGACCATGGACCAGACCCGCAAGCAGGCTCGGCTCGAGTTCGAGGGGACCCCGGCCAAGCTGATCGGCACCGAGGGGTCGGGCTGGCCGGTGCTCGAGCGGGTGCTCGACCTGGCGGCGGTGGCGCTGGCTGCCGAGCAGGTCGGTGGGGCCCAGATGTGCCTGGACATGTCGGTGGAGTACGCCAAGGTGCGGGTGCAGTTCGGGCGCCCGATCGGCTCCTTCCAGGCCATCAAGCACAAGTGTGCGGACATGCTGCTCGAGGTCGAGTCGGCCAAGTCGGCGGCCTACTACGCGGGCTGGTGCGCTGCGGAGCTCAACGACGAGCTGCCGTCGACGGCGAGCTTGGCGAAGGCGTACTGCTCCGAGGCGTACTTCCATGCCGCCGCCGAGAACATCCAGATCCACGGTGGGATCGGGTTCACCTGGGAGCACCCGGCGCACCTCTACTTCAAGCGGGCCAAGAGCTCCGAGCTGTTGTTCGGTGACCCCACCTACCACCGGGAGCTGCTGGCCCAGCGGATAGGGATCTGACCGGTCCGTCCAGCCGTTTGGACGCTCGGGTTCGGTTTGCGGTAAACCGGAGCTCGACCCGGTGACACACCGGGTGTCGAGGGCGATGGGCGACGAACAGGGCGAGACCAACCGGAGCGAGAGCTCGCTCCCGGAGGCGACCGACCTCGGGCCTCGCCGCGCTATCGAGCGGACGGCGAGGCGGCGATGCCGCGGATGGACAGGAGTGACATGAAGCGCAAGGTGATGGCGGCGATTGCCGCAGCGAGCATGGTCGGTACCCTCGGCTTCGGAGGCGTGGCGGGCGCGATAGGCGGCGAGAAACCGGGCTGCTTGCTCCCCAACGGCAGGGTGGCGCCCAACCCGAACGCCTGCGTGAACGCCGGCGGCGGCAACGGCGGCGAGACCGGCGATCCGGGCAACTCGGGCAACACCCCCGCGGCCGACAACGACAACCTCTGATGACGACCGCAGCCGCGCCCGCGCTGGCCCCGGTGCCGGCCGGGCGCGGCGGCGCGTCCGGGACCAGCCGCCGCAACCGCTCGACAGGCTCCTAACCTGTGCGGATGGCCGACCACGTCATCGACATCACCTACTGCGTCCCTTGAGACTACGCCGACCGCGCCGTGCGCGCGGCCGCCGACCTGCTGACGAACTACCAGCACGTCATCAAGTCCCTGACCTTCGTCACCGGTGACAAGGGCGTCTTCGACGTGACCGTCGACGGTGAGCTGCTGTACTCCAAGCACGACACCGGGCGCCACGCGAACGACGGCGAGGTGCTCGAGCTGTTCGTCGAGCGCTACGCCCGGGACGTCCGCCCGTACGGCGAGTAGCCGCTCACGGCGGCAGGCTCCAGTCCACGGGCCCGCGCCCTGCGGCCACGAGCGCGGCGTTCGCCCGTGAGAACGGCCGGCTGCCGAAGAACCCGCGGTGCGCCGAGAGCGGCGAGGGGTGCGCCGACTCGATGATCACGTGCCGGCTGGTGTCGACCAGGGTCTTCTTCCGCCGGGCGGACGACCCCCAGAGGATGAACACCACCCGTTCGGGCTTGTCGTTGACCGCGGCGATGACCCGGTCGGTGAACGTCTCCCAGCCCTTCCCCTGATGTGACGCCGCCCGGTGGGCCCGCACCGTGAGCGAGGCGTTGAGAAGCAGCACTCCCTGCCGGGCCCAGGCCTCGAGGTTGCCGTGACCGGGTGCGGGGATGCCCAGGTCGTCCGCGAGCTCGCGATGGATGTTGGCGAGCGACGGTGGGATCGGCACCTCCCGCCGCACGGAGAAGCACAGCCCGTGGGCCTGGCCGGGGCCGTGGTAGGGATCCTGGCCCAGGATCAGCACCTTGACCTCGGAATAGGGGGTGAGGTGGAGGGCGGCGAAGACCTCCTCGTGGGGCGGGAAGACCTGGTAGCGGGCCCGCTCTGCGTGCACGAACTGCTGGAGCTCGTGCCAGTACGGCTGGCTGAGCTCGTCGCGAAGGATCGGGTTCCAGTCCGTCCTCACCGGCCGCAACCTACGGTCATCGCCGCCCCCGCGCCACCGCACCCACCGCCTGCGCCGGCTCTCAGCCGTCCACGGTGGCCCGCTCCGTCTCGACCTGGACCACCTGCATGGTCACGGCCACGGTGTCGTCCAGCTCGGCGGCCAGATGCTCGGCCACCGCGTCGGCCTCGGGCATCGCGGGTGACTCGGTGATGACGATGTCCACGACCAGGCCCGCGCCGTCCCGCTCGGTGGCGACGTCGACCACCGCCGCCGACCAGCTTGACTCGGCCACGAATGCCTCCACCACCGCCTCGACCTCGTCGGATGGATCGCTCGCAGGCAGCACGTGGCCCCGGGTGAAGTGCAGCGGCAGCACCATGATGATCACCGCAACCGCCGCCCAGCGCATGCCCCCCGCGATGGCGCTGCGGCCCGCGCCCAGGCGACCACCGGGAACCAGCCCGCAGATCAGGAAGGTGACCGCGGCGGCCATCACGATCCCGGTGACGTTCGCGAGGAAGAGCAGCACCGCGCCGGTGGCCAACCCGATCTCGCCGACGGCCAGGGTGATCCCCACCACTGCCAGCGGCGGCACCAGGGCCACGGCCACGGCCACGCCGGTCAGGGCGTCACTGGCGGCCCGGCGGATCTGGGCGTAGGCGCCGGCGGCGCCCGCGGCCAGGGCGATGCCGAGGTCCAACAGGTTGGGGCTCGTCCTGGCCACCAGCTCGCCGGGGAGGGGCTCCGTCGAGCCCGGGAACAGCAGGACCGTCGAGGCCGCCAGGGCCACGGCTCCGGCGGCGCCGAGGGTGGAGATGACGATCTGGCGGATCACCCGCTGGGGCCAGCCCATCACCAGCGCCGCGGCGATGCCCAGGACCGGGGTCATGAGCGGGGCCACCAGCATGGCCCCGATGACCACCGCGGTGGAGTCTGCCAACAGCCCCATCACCGCGATGAGCACGGACATCGTCATCAGCGCCGCGAACCGGCGCGCGAAGGGTCCGAACCGGTCGTCCTCGTGGAACAGGGCCAGGGTGATGCGGTGGCGGTCCCGATCGGTCAGCGCCGCGAGGTCACGACGACCGAGGAACCCGAGGATGCCCGGCGCGGCCATCGGCGGCGCGGGCCCGGGTTGGGGCTGGGACGGGTGGTGGCGGACCTGGACCATCGCGTTTCTCCCACGTTGTCGAGGTCCGCCCGCGCCGAACGTTACGAACGTAACACGAACGAAACACTTGTGTCGGGCGGGCGCCGGACGGCACCACCCCGTAGGCTCGATCCATGGCCGCACCCCGAGCCACCGTCGCCCCCACCCAGACCAGCGCCCCGGTCGGTCCCGTCGAGCTCGATCGCCTCACCGCCGGCATGGCGGTGATCTACGGCGGCAACCGGATCACCTACGTGAGCGACGAGCTGGCCGCAGCGTTCGCGCCCGGTGACCGGGTCGTCGTGGTGCAGACGAGCGGCGAGCTGCTGCACATCCCGGCCGCGACCTGGGACGTCGCCACGGCGGCGGTCGGACGGGCTGCAGGAGCCTTCGCCCACATGGGCTCGGTGACCGATGCCACGATCACGGCCTTCTACGAGGCCTTCGCCGCCCGCCTCGACGACGACGGCGTCTTCGCCCCCATCGCCGATGCGAACGCCGCCGATGTGGACCAGGCCCGCGAGCGGGGTCGCTCGGTCACCCGTCTGGTCCTGTCCGACGTCATGCGAACCGACATGATCGCCGGCCTCCGGACCTGGCGCGACGCCCGGTCGGGACGCGGGCAGGCGGTCGAGGTGATCGAGCACGACCGCTGGCGAGTCGAGCTGCTCCGGGCCGGCCTGGGCCCGGTCGGGTTCGTGTTCGAGGGCCGCCCCAACGTCTTCGCCGACGCCACCGGTGTGATCCGCTCGGGCAACACCGTGGTCTTCCGCATCGGCTCCGACGCCCTCGGGACCGCCCGGGCCATCATCGAGCACGCCCTCGATCCCGCCCTGGCCGACGCCGGCCTCCCGCCCGGGAGCGCCAGCCTGGTCGACAGCGCCGACCGGGCCGCGGGCTACG
The DNA here is from genome assembly GCA_041636995.1 of Acidimicrobiales bacterium. Classification (GTDB taxonomy): domain Bacteria; phylum Actinomycetota; class Acidimicrobiia; order Acidimicrobiales; family UBA8592; genus JBFINV01. Next base: position 4,705 of record JBFKRY010000053.1, read on the forward strand.
CCATGTTCTCGGATCCTCGCCTGGCGCTCGCGGTGGCCCGGGGTTCGGGGGCCGCGGTCACCCAGCTGGGCGCGGTCGCCCGCCAGGCCGGGCTGCCGGTCAGCCTGCACGGGACGGGCGGCGCCTGGATCGTCGCCGGACCCACCGCCGATCGGGACGCCTTCGCGTCGGCCGTGTACCAGTCGCTCGACCGCAAGGTGTGCAACACCCTCAACACCTGTTGCATCGTGGCCGACCGGGCCGACGAGCTGGTACCCGCGTTCCTCGACGCCCTGGACCGGGCCGGGACCCGGCGGGGCAGCACCAGCCGGCTACACGTCGTGCAGGACTCCCGTGGTCACATCCCGTCCGAGTGGTTCGACGAGGTCACCGTCCACCGCGCCGGCGGGCCCGTCCGCGAGCCCCGGACCACGGTGGTCGGCTGGGACGATCTCGGCATCGAGTGGGAGTGGGAGGACACACCGGAAGTGACCCTTTCGGTGGTGGGCTCGGTCGCCGAGGCCGTGGACCGGTTCAACAGCACGTCACCGCGGTTCGTCGCCAGCCTGATCGCGACCGATGACGCCGAGCACCAGGCGTTCTACGAGAGCGTCGACGCGCCCTTCGTGGGCAACGGGTTCACCCGTTGGGTCGACGGGCAGTACGCGCTCGACCGTCCCGAGCTCGGCCTGTCGAACTGGCAGGGCGGCCGGCTCTTCGGTCGGAGCGGGGTGCTGTCGGGCGACTCCGTGTACACCGTCCGGGCCCGAGCCACCCAGGACGATCCCGACCTCGGCCGGTAGCGCCTGTCCCTCGGTCAGTCGGCGGGGCGGGACTCGAGTCGGCGGCGCACCGAGGCCAGGTCGATCTCCCCGCCGAACCCCGCAGCACCGCCCGGGCCCCGGAGTGCCTCGATCGGATCGCGGATGTCGTCGATGTAGCCCAGCGCGTAGGCGCCGCGGGCATAGCCCAGCAGGCGTTGGAGGGGCTCGGGGAGCGTCGCCGCGACCTCCCGGGGGACCGACAGGTACTGGTTCTCCTCCTGGCGGAGCCAGGCCACGTTGTAGGTGATGTTGATGCCCACCCGGGTGCGGTCGGTCTGGTTCGGGCCCCCGCCGTGGTACACCGAGCCGGTGTAGAAGAGCACCGAGCCCTTGGACATCTCCGCGGGCTCGGACTCGTCGATGGTCAGCTCGAGCCCGTCGTCTGCGGTGTTGCTGCCCACGACCACCCGCGTGGCCCCGTTGGCGGCGGTGAAGTCGGTCCCCGCCCAGATCGTGTTGCACTGCACGTCGTAGCCCTTGGGGAACGGGAAGAAGTCGAACGCCCACTGATCGCGGTGGATGGGCTGGGCCGGCGACCCCGGGCCGATGGAGATCACCTGGGTCAGGTGCAGCTGGTAGTTGGTGGCGTGGCCGAGCAGCTCGGCGGTGGCGCCCAGCGCCAGGGGGTGCATCACCAGCTCGCGTGCGGCCGGCGAGCGAGCCACCAGCGCGCCGGTGCGCTTGGTGTGGTGGCCGGCGAAGCTGTCCGGCCCGGTCGGGGTGGCCTCGATGAACGGTGCCATCTCGTCGAGCACCCGGTCGACGAGCTCGGTGGAGGCCAGGTCGTCGACCACGACCGCGCCCTCGGCGGCGAGGGCGTCGGCGACTGCGTCGGGCGACGTGTCTGGTTCGAGATGACGGATCGGCATCCTGGGATCCTGCCACGCCCGCCTCAGCCGGGCCGGGCCAGCAGTACCGGCCAGCGACCGGGAACGCCGCGCAGCTCGTGGACGCCGCGGGCCTCGTACTCGATCGACGAGCCGATGGTGATGGCCGGGACCGCGCCCGACACCAGGATCTCACCCGGCTGGGCCAGGTCGACGATGCGGGCGGCCAGGTTCACCGCCAGTCCGCCGATGTCCTCGCCGCGCCGCTCGACCTCGCCGGTGTGGATGCCGGCTCGGATGTGCAACCCGATCGACTCCAGCCGCTCGATGATCTCCGCGGCCGCAGTCACTGCGGCGGTGGGCATGGGCACGATCGAGAGGGCACCATCGCCGGTCGCTGCGATCCGGCGCCCACCGTGGGCCGCCAGCCGCTCGGCGATGACGGCGTCGTGGCGGTCGAGCAGCTCCCGCCAGCGCCGATCGCCCACGTCGGCGGCCAACTCGGTGGAGCCGACGATGTCGGTGAAGAGCATGGTGGCCAGGGTGCGGCTGCCCTCCGCCGCCGTCTTCGAGCCGGCCACGAATCGCTCGACCCGGTCGAGCCAGGGCTCGGTCTCGCCCAGGTAGGAGATCTGGTTGGCGCCGTCGAGCTCGACGAGCTCGGCGCCAGGGATGTGCTCGGCGAGGTAGCGGCCGTGATCGATCGAGTAGAGCTTCGTGTCGCGCCGGTGGATCACCAGCGTCGGCGCCTGCACGTGCTCGAGCTGGCTGCGCACGTCCACGTGGACCAGCGACGAGTAGATCGCCTCGGCCGAGCCCCGGGACGCGCCCACCTGGCCGCCCCGGCTGGCGAAGCGATGGAAGACATCACCCTCGTCGAGCTCGGGGGCCAGGAGCGCGGCCATCCCCGATCGGTCGGAGCCGTCGAGGATGTCCTGGATCACCCGGCGCCCGTCGCGGGCCCGCATGCCCATCGGGTAGTCCTCGGCCCAGGTCTGCCTGGCGAAGCCATTGAACAGGATGAGGTGACTCACCAGATCCGGGTACCGGACCGACAGCTCGATGGCCGCCGGCGCGGCCAGCCCCTCGGCCAGGATCGCGGCCCCGGGCGATCCCACCGCGACCAGCACCGCGGCGAGGTCCGAGGCGATCTCGTCGGGGCGGCCGGGCTCCTCGGCGGTGATGGGATCCGATGAGCCGACGCCGCGCCGGTCGGTGAGGATCACCCGAGCGAAGGATCCGAGGCGGTCCAGCACCGACGCGAACGGCGGGTAGTCGCGGTACATGGTGAAGGGGATGAACCCGCTGCCGAGGTAGACCAGATCGATCGGCCCCCGGCCCTCCGTTCCGTAGGCGATGTGGTGACGCCCGCTCAGGACGTGGCGGATCTCGGCGGCCTCCATGCCGGGAGTCTCCCACGCGGGTCAGGACTGGGTCCCGAGGCCCATTTTCGTGCCGGAACCAAACGTTTCGACCCCTCCCAGCGTGGAGACCCCGACCCAGCGCGGCGATGGAGCCCTGCTGTCTGCGACCCAGCGAAGAGGACGAGCGTGGCCGACCCATTCGAGCAGTTCTTCGAACACCACTACCACGAGGTCGAGGCCCGGGTCCGCGCTGCGGGGGCGTCGAGCGACGTCGCCGCCGAAGCCACCCAGGAGGCGTTCGTGCGGGCCTACCAGCGCTGGTGGCGCCTGAGCCGCTATCGGAACCCGGCCGCCTGGGTGCAGCGGGTGGCGCTGAACCACCGGGTGGACCTCGAGCGGCGGCAACGCCGCCACACGGCGCTGGTGACCCCGATGCCGGTCGAGGAGGCACCCGGGGGCGGCTGCCAGCCGCAGGTCGACGCCGCGGTCCGCTCGCTCCCGCCCCGCCAGCAGGCCGCGGTGCTCAGCCACTACGCCCAGGGCCGGACCACGGCCGAGACCGCGGCGGACATGGGCATCACCCCGGGCGCGGTCCGCTTCCACCTCAACCGGGCCCGCAACGCCCTGCGGCCGATGCTGTCCGCCGAGACCAACCGGGAGATCTGATCATGGCACCCGACCCGAAGCTCGACGAGATCTACACCGCGCTCCTGCCCCGGTTCCGGGCGGCTCGACGCCGGTACGTCCGCCAGCGGCTGGCCGTGGTGCTGGCGCTCCCCTGCCTGGTGGTCGTGGGCATCGCCTGGGCCGACGAGCAGGAGCCGGCCGAGGTGTCACAGCTGGCCGGCGTTCCGGAGGCCCAGCCCACGCCGGACACCCACGAGCGCGACGCCACCCACGCCCAGCGCGAGCGCGACACCACCGACGCCCAGCGCCAGCGCGATGCCGCCGAGCGCGAGCGCGATACCGGCGAGCGCGATAGCCGAGCCGATCGCGAGCGCGACGGCGATCGGGTGGCGTGGCGCTGGGTGGAGCTGGGCTTCGCCGGCCGCATCCAGGTCGCTCTCGTCGACGCGGGCCTGGTCGCCGGCGAGCTGGAGCTGCGGCCGGGGTGGAGGGGCGAGGTGCTGTCCGTGGGTCCTGCCGATCGGATCAGCGTGGTGCTGGTCCACGGCGACCTCCGGCTGGTGGCCCACATAGGGCTCGGCGACGAGGGTGACCTCGTCGTCCACATCGACGACATCACCCCCGAGCCGACACCCGAACCCACCCCCGACCCGACGCCCGAACCCACGCCGGCACCCGAGCCCACGCCCACCCCCACGCCCGAGCCCGAACCCGACCGTGAGCGTGATCGGCAGCGTGACCGTGAGCGTGAGCGTGACCGTGACCGTGAGCGTGAGATCGAGACCCGCCGGGAGATCCACGTCGGCGAGGTGGCCACCGTGGTGGTCGAGCGTGACGGCGACCAGCTCTGGCTCGGGGTGCTGTGGACCCACGAGTGGTGGGAGCCGGTGATGGTCGTGTCACACGGCGAGGTGGTGCACGCCTACTTCACGAACGACGGCGTCGAGATCCACGTGCAGGCCTGGATCGAGGGCCGCCGCATCGTCTCGGAGAGCTGGGTGGTCGAGCCCGAGCGCCGCCCCTACGACGGCCGGGTCTCCTGCGGCTTCGGCGATGTCGGCATCGTGGTCGAGGGGAACGTGGCCCACGTGATGTCGCTCGAAGAGGTCGAGGGCGTCGAGGCCGTGGTCGACGTCGAGGTCGGCGAGACCGTCCGAGTCCGGTTCATCACCGCCGAGGAGACCTGGCTCATGGAGGCCTGGGGCGACGGCGAGCGTGTCGTCGCCGAGTGCGTCCGGCTCGAGTAGGGGCCGCTGCACGAGCCATCGAAACCGGAGATCCGGGATCGTTCGCCTGGGCTGCGGGCTCGAGCCCGGCACTACGCTGCACTCATGTCAGCGGCGAGTCGAGCGTGGTGGGGCCGCGCCCGCGGAGGCCTTCGAGCATGACCGAGCAGGTCGACATCAGGCTGCTCGGACCGATCGAGGCATCGGTCGGTTGCCGGGTGCTGGCGCTGCGCGGGCAGAAGCGCCTCGGGCTGCTGGCCATGCTGGCGCTGCGCAGTGGGGCGGTGCCGGTCGACACCCTCGCCGAGGAGATCTGGCCCGGCCAGGCTCCGGAGCAGGCGGTCCGCTCCATCCGCACCTACCTCTCCCAGTTCCGGCGCGATGCGGGCATCGACTTCATCAGCGCCGACCACACCGGCACCGCGTACCAGCTCGAGGGTGACCGGACCACGGTCGACGCCACCGCGTTCCGGGACGCGGTGGCCCAGGCCAGCCGGGCCGACGTATCTCCCGAGCTGGTCCAGACCCTCGCCCGCGACGCCCTGGACCTGTGGCGGGGACCGGCCCTCATCGAGGTGCGCGACCAGCGCTGGGCTGCGAGCGAGCTGCAGGCGCTCGAGGAGGCCAGACGGGCCGCGCAGCATCTGCTGGTCGGGGCTCGGCTGGCGCTGGGCGACCACGTCGCCCTGTGCGGCGAGCTGGAGATGCTGGTGACCGAGCATCCCTTCGACGAGGCGTTCTGGCGGGACCTGATGCTGGCCCAGTACCGCAGCGGTCGCCAGACCGACGCCCTGCGCACGTACCAGCGGGCCCGGTCCACGCTGGTCGAGGCCATCTCCCTGGAGCCGGGGCCGGAGCTGAGCCAGCTCGAGGCCGCCATCTTCCGCCACGATCCCGAGCTCGCGGTCGATCAGGGCAGCGGGACCGGCGCAGCGACCCGGGTGGCACCACCTCAGGCGCCCTCGTCGGCGCTGAAATCCGACCTGACCTGGACCTCCGAGCGCCCATACCCGCTCGTGGGCCGGGCGGCGCTGACCGCGGAGCTGACCCGGCTGGTGGCCGAGCCCCAGGTGGCCCCGACGCTCGCGGTCATCGAGGGTCAGCTCGGCCAGGGCAAGACCCGGCTGCTGGCCGAGCTGGCCGAGAGCACCCCCGAGTCGCACCTGGTCCTCTACGGGCGGGTCACCGAGGCTCGAACCGGCCCGTACGCGTTGTGGCGTCGGATGACCCAGACGATGCTCCCCCACGTCGCCGCCGACACCGACCCGGAGTCGCTGGCCCGGCTCCACCGGATGGCGGGGGCGGTGACCGACGAGGGCCGGGGCGGCAGCGCCCGCCCGCACGCAGCCTTCGCCGACCTGCTCCACCACTGTGCCGACTCCCGGCCAGTGGTGTTGGTGCTCGACGACATGCACGCAGCCGACGAGCCGTCCCTACGCCTCGTGCGATACCTGGTCGAAGAGCGCACCGAGCCGCTGCTGATCCTGGCCGGCACCCGACCGCTGGGCGCGTCGACCGCCGACAGCGCGTTCAGCCGGACCCTCAGCGGGGCCCGGTCGGCCGGCCGGCTCCGTCGGTTCCAGCTGGAGCCGCTGTCCCGGACCGCGGTGGCCGAGCTCGCCAACTCGGCCCACATCGATCCCGAGCTGGTCGAGAGCCTGTGGGAGAGCACGGGCGGCAACCCGCTGCTCGTCACCGAGACCCTGCTGGACCAACGGCGCAGTGGCCGCAGCGCCATCGTGGCGTCGGCGAGCGTCCAGGAACGGATGCGCGAACGGTTGAGCTCGTACTCCGAGGCGGGTCGCGAGCTGGCCACGGTGGCCGCCCTGCTCGGGAGCCCCTTCGACGCCCTGCTCGCGGGTGAGGCCTGCGAGCTCGGTCCCGACGAGGCCGGCGACGCCGTCAACGAGCTGGTCGACGACTACCTGGTGTCGGCCGTCGAGGGCGATCCGGGCCTGTTCGAGTTCAACCACCCGCTGCTCGCCGAGGCGCTGCGGGCGCTGGTACCGCCCGGCACGGTGCCGGTGCGCCACCGGGCCATCGCCCAGGCGCTCGAGTACCGGCGAGAGCGGCGGGTCCCCGTCGACATCGGCGTGCTCGGCCATCACTGGGCCTCGGCGGGTCGTGCCGGCGATCTCGACCGGGCCGTCGAGTGCCTGCGCACCGCAGCAATCGAGGCCCGGCGCCGCTTCGGCTACGAGATCGCGTCGGCCCACCTCGGGCGGGCCATCGAGCTGCTCGACCAGCGCGGCGGCGATCCCCAGACCCGCGCCGAGCTCCTGCTCGAGCTGGCCGCCACCGAGAACGCGGCCGGCGACGTCAACGCGGCCAAGGACGCCTGCCTGCGCGCGGCCGATGCCGCTCGGATCACCGACCGGGCCGATCTCCTCGCCGATGCCGCGCTGCAGTACGGTGGCGACCTGCCGCTGGCCGAGGACGTGGTCGACGACCAGGTCCTGATCCTGCTCGGCGAGGCCGACGCCCGGACCCTGGACCCGGCCCGTCGGGCCCGCATCCTGTCGCGCCTGGCCCAGGTCGAGTACTGGATGGCGAGCCGGTCGAGCCGGGTCGCGTGGTGCGAGGAGGCCATGAGCCTCGCCCGCGGGCTCGCAGACCCGGCGCTGCGGGCCCGGGTGCTGATCGCGTCGTTCTGGGCGCTGTACAGCCCGCCCGAGACGGGCCGCCTGCTGCAGATCCTCTCCGAGCTCGATCACGCGGTGCGGGAGCTGGGTGATCTCGAGGTGATGCTCGCCGCCGGCAAGTGCCGCACGCACCTCCTCCTGGATCTGGGGGACTACGAGTCGGCGGTGGAGCTGTCGCACCGGCACGGCCGGCTGGCAGACCGGCTCGGCTACAGCGAGTTCCGGCGGCTGTCGCTGGCGTTCGCGGCCACCCAGGCGGGCATCGAGGGCCGCTACGACGATGCCTTCGAGCTGGCGCGCCGGGCCCAGGAGCTGATGACCGCCCACGGGCAGCGCTTCCAGGCCCGCCTGGCCCACGAGTTCCAGACGGTGGCCTGGCGCTGGTGGACGGGCAACTTCGGCGACTCGTTCCGCTGGTGGGACCGGCTGGCGGCGGCCGAGCCGGACCGCCCGATGTGGCGGGCGATGACCATGTGGATCGCGGCCGAGACCGACCAGGCCGACCGGGCCGCCGCAGACCTCGAGCTCCTGGACCTGGGCCGCTACGTCGACGGCGAGCAGCGCGTCGACTGGATCCCGGTGCTGGCGCTGGCCGCCAACACCATCCCGATCCTCGGCGATGCCGACACCGCCCGCCTGGTCTACGACGCCCTGCTGCCCTATTCCTCGCGCAACGCCATGACCGGCCAGAGCACGTTCTGGGGCGCGGTGACCCACCACCTGGGCATGCTCGCCACCGTGCTCGGCGACCAGGAGACCGCACGAGACCACCTGGACGACGCGGTGCTGCGCCACGACAAGATGGGCGCGGTGGCCATGACCCGCCGCAGCCAGGACGCCCTGGACCAGCTGCGCTGAACGGCGGGGTCCTGCCTAGTTGAACCGGTCGAGCTCGGCGACGAGGCGCGGGAACACCTCGGTGGGTGCGTCCTTGCCGATGAAGTGGTCGAGGTGGGCGTAGTCCGGGTAGCGGAGCTCCCGGTAGAGCTCCTCGAACTGAGCCGGCGGGGTGTTCTCGCGCAGCCACTCGAGGGTGCTCTCGGTGCTGGCCGGATAGAAGATGCGGTTGCGCTCGCCGACCAGGAAGGTGATCGGGATCCGGAACCGCTCGATGTGCGGGAGGTAGGTGTCGTCGCCGTCGTGGTCGACGGCGTGGCCCTCGTTGACGCAGAGCGCGATGTGGTCGAGCGCATCCAGGCTGGCCACCCCGAACAGCTCGGCGATCCGCTGGTGGGTGCGCGGATCGAGCTGATCGTGAACGTGGGTGGGCCCGAAGAAGAAGAACACCCAGCGGCACACCAGGTTGTTGCAGCGCTCACCGCGCAGCAGCGGGTTGGCCCGGACCAGCACGTCGAGCATCCGGTCGCCCAGGGTGAGGTCGGTCTGGGGCTCCACGGTGCGGATGCCCATGCCCTCGAGGAGCCGGGGCACTCGCAGCCGGGTCTTGACCCGCATCGACCAGTGCATCCGCGGGTGCACGGTCACCTGCGAGGTCACTGCCGAGCGCACCCCCTCCATCCCTCCCAGCAGCGCCATCTGCAGGGACATGGAGCCGACGCAGTGGGCGATCACCTGGACACTGTCGGCGCCGGAGACGTCGCGCACCCGTTTCACGGCCGCGGGCCAGTCGACCAGGGCCACGTCGTCGACGGTGAACGAGCTGCGGGCGGTGGGCATGTCGATGCCGGCCCGGTAGTCGAAGAGCCACACGTCGTAGCCGGCGGCGACGAGCTGCTCGACCAGGTTGGGCTCGATGGTGTCGACCAGGAACTGGCTCGCGGCCATGGCGAAGCCGGGCGCGAGCAGCACCGGACCCTTCGTGCCCCCCTGGAATCGCTGCAGCTTCAGCATGGCGGCGGCGCCGGGGTCGGTCTCGGTCCAGACCAGGTCCTGGCGGCACCAGTGGGTGGTGGACGGCGGCACCTGCAACGGCCGGCGGGGCGGCTGATCGTCGACGGACTCGAACTGGGTCCGCTGCCGCAGGACCTTGCCGTAGGTTCCGAGCAGGCCACGCAGGAACCGCCAGCCGAAACGGGTGGTCACGACGACCCGGGCGATCGGCCCCGGCCGGTCGCCGGTGGTGCGCATGCTCGCCATCATCCGCAACAGCGCAGTGACGCCCAGCGATGCCTTCCCGGTGGCCACCACCTCGCCGACGGCGCCCTCGGGACCGGTGCGGCTGACGGTGACGTCGAGGTTGGTGGTGTCCCGCCACATGTCGAAGCCGGGATGATCGTGCATCCGTTTGATCCCGTGCACCCGGTACCGGTTGCCGTCCTCGCCCCGGCAACGGAGGTCGTAGACCATGTCGGCCTGGTCGACGGCACCTGTCGACGGCCGGAACAGCACCAGGGTGCCGGTCTCGACGGGCATGGTGCCCAGGCCGTCGAGACCGACGTGGACTGTGCCCCGGACCGAGCCGGGAGCCGTGGGGTCGGCCTCGAGAGCCGCCAGGTCGGCGAACGCGATCACCAGTCGCAGGTCGAGGGCAGCACCGGCGGTCCCGGCGGCGAGCGGGTCGCAGCTCCCGGTCATCCGCTCCCGGAAGGTGACCCCGGTGCGGGTCCCGGCCAGGCGCGGCGCGGGGTCGGTCGACTCCTGGAGCCCCCGCTCCTCGATCAGGCGCGCCATCGCCCGTTCGGCCAGCGCGGCGATGGTGAACGAGGGGTTCTTGCCCAGGGGCACCGGCACGATGGCACCGTCGACCACGAGCAGCCCGTCGTGGACCTCCCCGCCGGTCCCGGCGAAGACCCGGCCGGCATGATCGACCACCCCGTGGGCGCCGTCGTCGGCCATGGCGCAGCCGCCCAGGGGGTGGACGGTGACGAACTTGCCGGCGACGGGTGAGGGCAGGTAGGTGGCGTCCATGTGCTCACCCATGGCCGCGGCGGCCCGCTGGGTGGCCTGCTGCTCGCGGCTGCGGCCGGCGTTCGGCCAGTGGATCACTCCGCGTCTGCGGGGGTCGTCGGGCACGTCGATCTCGCCCCGATCGCCGTCGTAGCCCATCCCGAGGAACACCATCGTCCGCGAAACCGGGCCCCGGTAGGCGCCCTCGACCAGGCTGCGCAGCCGGCGCCGGGCCCGCTCCCGGTCTCGTGGCTGCGGGTCGGGGTTCTTGCGGCTCAGCAGCCAGAAGCCAAGGGGCGCCAGGCGGCTCATCGGTTTCGGCAACGACCCCTCCTCGAAGAGCACGGGGAGGACCTCGTCGCCGGTGTCGGCGTCCACGGTGAACCCACCGGTGATGCAGGGGCCGACCGGGTCGTCGCGGCGGACCCGGGCGCCCTGGCCCACGCCGTGGACCCGGGTGGGGGCGTCGTAGGCGTACCCCAGGAAGTCGCCGTTGCCCGACACGCTGGTGCCGAGGGTGTCCGACACCCACAGGCCCTCCCGGCGGGACCGGAGCAGGATCTCGGTGGAGCCGAGGCTCCCGGCCCCCAGCACGACGATGCCGGCCTCGACCGTCACCGGGGGCTCGGCGCTGCCGGTGGCGAGCACGTGCACCCGCCAGCGGTCGCCGGCGCGCTCGACGTGGGTGACGCTCGCCTCGGTGACGAGCGAGGCTCCGTTGGCCACCGCGTCGGCGACGTAGGTCTGGTCGACGGTGTTCTTGGCGCCCACGTTGCAGCCGGTGACGCAGTCGCCACAACCGGTGCACGGGGGCTGATGGATGCCGGTGCTGTGGTGGGTGTCCTGGAAGGTGACGTTCACCGGCAGCAGCTCGGCAGTGGTGCCTGCGCCCCGGGCGGCCACCCGGAGGGCTTCGAGCTTGGGCAGCGGCGCCGCCAAGCGGTCCTCGGGGTAGGTGGTGGGTCGCAACATCGCCCGGGCCCGCTCGAACCCGGCGCGCAGGCCGTCGTCACCGCCTGGGCGGCGCAGCGGCTCGGGCCAGAGGTCGGCCTCGAAGACGCCCGGCTCGGGCTCGAGCGACACGTTGGCGTTGATCAGCGATGTGCCCCCCACGCCGCAGCCGACGAGGGTGATCACGTCCTCCGACGCCCGGAAGTCGAACAGGGCCCCGGCCCGGCCGATGGGCCGGCGGCCCCGCCGGTGCAGCTGGGTCTGGAGAGCGCTGGCGACGGCACCGGTCGGGAAGTCGCCCGGGCGCAGCTCCCGGCCCCGCTCGAGCACCGCGACGTTCAACCCGGCCCGGGCCAGCCGGCACGCCGCGACCCCTCCCCCGTAGCCGGTGCCCACCACGACGGCGTCGTAGTGAGCATCGAGGCTGCTCAGGGGTCCCGCCAGACGTCCCATACCCGGACAGTAGCCCGGCCGTGATCCCTGGTGTCGCGAGTTGAACCGGAGTTGATCGCCGGTCAACCCGCTGGTGGGACCATGCGCTCGTGGCAAGGAATCTGCCGTGCCCGGCCGGATCTCGTCGAACCCCTCCTCGAGCCGGCCGGAGCGGTTGATGGGGCGCTCGACAGAGGGTCCGCACCTCGCCACACCAATCCGGGGACCCACCGGCTGATCGAGGGCGGCGGTGACAACAAGGCGGGTTACCGAGCGGTTCTGCCAACCGGCTCCGTGGGATGCCAGCCGGTTGGCGGACCGCTCGGCAGCGCCCGGCCGACCCCGGGCGGGGTGACCGATGCCACACCCGGAATCCGGTCCGGAGGCGACGCAGCCCCGCTGAACGGTGCTGGACTGGTGCAGTCCATCGAGCCTCCCCTCGAGAGAGAGCCACCGTGTTGTCCACGCTCGGCCGCTGGTGCCACGAGAACCGCTGGACGGTCACAGCCGTCTGGGTGGCCGTCATCGTCGGCCTCGTCGCCCTGATGGGGCTGATCGGATCGGGGTTCGGCGCCGGCTTCGAGACCCCCGACAGCGAGGGCGCCGACGGCTTCGACCTGCTCGACGAGCACTTCGCCGGCCAGGGCAGCGGCGTGCAGGGACGGGTGGTGTTCACCAGCAGCCGACCCGTGACCGATCCTGCGGTCCGCGAGCCGGTGGAGGCGTTCCTCCAGGAGCTCGATGCCCGGGCGGGGGTCGGCGTCACCAGCCCGTACGGTCCCGGCGGGGCGACCCAGATCGCACCGCAGGGCCGCACCGCGTTCGCCGCGGTCGAGATCCCCCGTGAGGCCACCGACGCCGAGATCCAGGACATCGGCCGCGAGCTCAAGGCTCTCGAGCCCGTCATCGACGGGGTCCAGATCGAGTTCGGCGGCGAGCTGTTCCTCGAGTTCGAGCCGCCGGAGTCGGAGGTGCTCGGGCTGGCCTTCGCCATCTTCATCCTCATCGCCGCCTTCGGGTCGGTGGTGGCCATGGGGCTGCCGGTCGGGGTGGCCATCGCCGGGATCGCGTCCGGGTCCCTGATCGTCTCGCTGCTCAGCAACCTGGTCACCATGCCCGACTTCACGTCGATCCTCGGGGTGATGATCGGGCTCGGGGTGGGGATCGACTACGCCCTGTTCATCGTCACCCGGTACCGGGACGAGCTCCACGCCGGTCGCTCCTCGGTCGACGCCACCGCCGCGGCCATCGACACCGCCGGACGAGCCGTGCTCTTCGCGGGCACCACGGTGGTGATCTCCCTGCTGGGCCTGCTGCTCATCGGCCTGGCGTTCGTCCAGGGGCTCGGCATCGGTGCCTCGCTCACGGTGCTGGCCACGATGGTGGCCTCGGTGACCCTCCTCCCGGCGCTGCTGGGGTTCGTCGGACCTCGCGTCGAGGTCACCCGGGTTCGGGGTCTGGTGGCTGCCGCGCTCGTGGCCCTGGCCCTGGTCGGCCTGGGGGTGCGGGCCCCGGTTCCCCTGGTGCTGGGTCTGGTGGCCCTGGCGGTCGCCACCTTGGCCCTCGGCGCCCTGGTCCCGAAGCTGCGCGAGCGGCTGCCGCCGCGGCGCCCGAAGCCGATCGAGGCCACCCTCCCGTACCGCTGGAGCCGCCTGGTGCAGCGGCGACCGCTGCCGATGGCGCTGCTCGGCGCGGCCATCCTGATCGGGCTGACGATCCCGGCGTTCTCGTTGCGGCTCGGGTTCAGCGACGAGGGCAACCTCACCGAGGAGAACTCGGCCCGCCGGGCCTACGACCTGCTCGCCGATGCCTTCGGACCGGGGTTCAACGGACCGCTGCTGCTGGTGGCCGAGCTGCCGGACGGCCCGGTCGATCTCGATGCGGTCACCGCCGAGATGCGCGGCCTCGATGGGGTGGCGCAGGTGGCCGGACCCCGACCCAACCAGCCCCAGGCACCCGACGCGGTCCTGTGGCAGGTGTTCCCCACCACCTCACCCCAGGACGCCGAGACCGACGCCCTGGTCAGCCGGCTGCGCGACGACGACGCGCTCGGTGCGGCCACGAGCCAGGGACTCGACGTGCTCGTCACCGGCGACGTCGCCATCAGCCAGGACTTCTCGGACTACCTGGCCCGCCGGATCCCGGTGTTCTTCGCCGCGGTCCTGTTCCTGTCGTTCCTGCTGTTGATGACGGTGTTCCGGTCGGTCCTGGTCGCGGTCAAGGCCGTGGTCATGAACATGCTGTCCATCGGCGCCGCGTACGGCGTCGCCGTCGTGCTCTTCCAGTGGGGCTGGGGCGGCGAGCTCGTCGGCATCGGCCGGGGCGGGCCCATCGAGCCCTTCATCCCGATGATGCTCTTCGCGATCGTGTTCGGCCTCTCGATGGACTACGAGGTCTTCCTGCTGTCCCGGGTGCGGGAGGAGTGGCAGCGCACCGGCGACAACGCCCGAGCCGTGGCCGACGGCCTGGCCTCCACCGCCAGGGTGATCACCGCGGCCGCGGCGATCATGGTGTTCGTCTTCGGCAGCTTCCTCCTCGAGCCCGACCGGGTGGTCAAGCTGTTCGGGTTCGGGCTCGCCAGCGCCATCTTCCTCGACGCCACCATCGTGAGGCTCCTGCTGGTGCCGGCCACCATGGAGCTGCTCGGCGATCGCAACTGGTGGCTGCCGCGCTGGCTCGACCGGCTCCTCCCCGACATCGACGTCGAGGGCCACGGCCACGAGCGGGTCGACGGCCGCGCCGGACCCCATCCCGCGGGCAGCGACGCCGGTTCGCCCGAGCCCGCGGAGGCCGACGAGGCCCTGGTCCACTGACCAGTGGACCAGGCCTGGTCCACTGACCAGGCGTGGTCGGATGACCCGGGGCCGCGACATCTCGGCCGGGCGGTAAACCAGATCGGTGCCTCGGGCGTCAGTCCGGGCGTGAACGCGATATCACCCGACACCCGGTCACCCGGCGAGGTGCTGCATGCTGTGCGCGTGGCCGACTCGGTCGAACCCGTCGACCTGGGCGCCCAGCTCCGCACCCTCTACGACCGGCACTACCGCTCGCTGGTGAAGCTGGCGTCGTTCTACGTCGACGACGTTTGGAGCTGCGAAGAGGTGGTGCAGGACGCCTTCGTGAAGCTGCTCGGGGGCCGGCGAACCACCGCCCCCGGCACCGAGGCCGCCTATCTGCGCAGCGCCGTCCTCAACGGCGCCCGCAGCGCGTTGCGCAGACGCCGGGTGCGGCGCGAGCGACCCGTCGGGCGGGAGGGGCCCGTCCCCTCGCCCGAGCACGACGCGCTCGCTCGGGTGATCCGTGGCGACGTCCTGGCGGCCCTGCGCTCGCTGCCACCACGCCAGGCGGACGTGCTGGTGCTGCGCTACTACCTCGACCTCTCCGAGACCGAGATCGCCGAGACCCTGGGGATGGCGCCCGGAACGGTCAAGAGCCACGCCCACCGGGGCCTGCGACGCCTCGCCGAGCTGCTGGAGGATCTGCGATGAACCCCGAGGACGTGCTCCGACGCACCCTCCGCGATCGGGCCGAGGAGATCGAGCCTGCTCCCGATTCCTATGCCCGCCTGGCCGCACGGGTCACCGAGGCCCGGACCGGGCCCGAGCCCTGGTGGCGTTCCCCCCAGCTTCTCTGGCTGGCGACCGCCGCCACCGCCGCGGCGGCGCTGATCGTCGTGGGCGCCCTGGTCCTCGACGATCGGGGCGACGATTTCGTGGCCACGCCCCAGCCGACCGAGGTGCCCGACCAGGCGACCACGCCGCCGCCTGCCTCGACCGCCGACGACGTGCCCACGCCGACCCCCACCGGACCCCAGCAGCCCACCGGGGTGCCGGACCGGATCATCTGGCCCGTGGCCGCCACCGAGTCCTTCGGCGAGTGGCCCACGAGCCCCGAGGATGCAGCCCGGCGCTTCGTCCGGGCCCTCCGCGGCTGGGAGCTGCCGGTGGGCTCGGTCACGTTCCAGGACCCCACGAAGCTCCTCGCCGACGTGGTGCTGCAGAGCATCGGCGAAGACGGCCAGCCCTTCGGCGAGGCCGCCCGGGTCCGGCTGGCCGGTGGCTTCGACGCCGACGGGGTGCAGCGCTGGGGCGTGCGCTGGCTGCGCAGCGACCGGATCCAGGTCGACGACTCCTTCTGGGCGGGCCCCCGGGGCGGTCCCCAGCAGTTCGTCGCCGTGGGCCGGGCCCACACCTTCGAGGGCACCATCGACGTCACCATCGTCGACCAGGGGGGCTCCGTGGTGGCCGAGGGGTTCGCCACCGGCGGCGGCACCGAGCTCCAGGAGATCCTCGGGGGCCCGGTGGTACTGGAGCACCCCGGCGGCCCCGGGTTCGCGGTGCTCGCCGACCTGGGCGGGCTCGGGACCGTCCCCAGCACCCTCACGATCGTGGCCGTCGACATCCCGGCTGCGACCGAGAACCCGCCCGAGCGTGACCCCGCCCGGTGTTCGGCCCGTGACCTCGATCCGCCCGAGCCCGACCCGGATCTGCCCGAGCCCGTCGAGGCCACCCGGCAGGCCATCGCCGCGGCCGCGATCGCCTGCGACTACGAGGCGCTGGCGGCGCTCACCGACTCCTCGTCGTTCACCTACAGCTTCGGCAGCAGCGGCGACCCCGGGGGGTTCTGGCGGGAGTCCGAGCGCCGCAGCGGTGAGGTGCTGCGGTTCATGGTCGAGACCCTGAAGCTCGACTGGGTGCCCGACGACACCACGGGCACCACCTACTACACCTGGCCCGGCGTGTTCACCAGGAACTGGAGCGAGGTGCCCGACGCCGAGCGGGACGCGTTGCGGCCCCTGTACGGCGACAACGACTTCCTGCAGTGGGATCAGTTCGGCGGCTTCTTCGGCTGGCGCCACGGCATCGACGACCGGGGCACCTGGCGCTTCTTCGTCGCCGGCGACTGACAGTCGACGCCGCGACTGACAGTCGACGCCGGCGACTGATAGTCGACGCAGCGACTAGTGCCGCGTCAGGCAACGTTGGGGGTGCGCGTCCACCATTGATGGGGCGGGGTCTGTTTTGATTCGGGGATGGCTGAACGTGTTCGTGTTCGTGATCTGGCCCCGGATGAGGGCAACCGGTTGTTGAAGATCGTGCGG
>JBFKRY010000054.1:0-21282 GCA_041636995.1 Acidimicrobiales bacterium
CCACGTACGCGAAGCCGCTCGACGAGCTCGGAGCGACACGGCCCCGGGTGCCGAGGTGGGAGCCGATGACCAGTGCGGAGTTGCGGCCGGCCCACTCGACCAGGCGGCGACGGCTGCGGGCAGCCACCTCCGGGACCATGTGGGAGAAGTGGTTCCAGCCCGGCTCGGCGACGTTCACCTCGTGGGCCAGGACATCGCCCACGTACACCGCCGAGATCCCCTCGCAGGTGACGGCCACCGCGATGTGCCCTGGCGTGTGACCCGGGGTGGGGAGCACCCGAACCCCCGCCAGGACCTCCTGCTCACCGTCTACCAGGTCGACGAGGCCGGCGTCGACCACCGGTCGCAGCGCTGACGCCGGGGCGCCCGATGGCGCTTCGCCCGAGGTCCAGAACTGCAGCTCGCGACCATCGATGACGTGACGGGCTCCGGCGAAGGCCGGTTCTCCCGCTCGAACCAGGCCGCCGACGTGGTCCGGGTGGCCGTGGGAGATCACCACGGTGCCGACCTCGGCAGGCTGCACCCCCGCGGCCGCAAGGGCTCGGTCGATGCCCGACGGCTTGCCGGCACCGGGAGCCGGGCTGCTGGTGTCGAGCAGCACGATGTCGTTCCCGGCCCTGACCATCAGGCTCGAGTAGACGAAGCCGAAGGTGCCCGCACCATCGAGGTACGGACGCATGCGTTCCGCCAACGGGGTGGTTGCGACGTCGGGGAACATCCAATCCGGGGTGCCTCGACCCCGGGCGTGGACGAGCCGCCAACACTCGATGGCGCCGATCCAGAACCGTTCTGCGTACACGCCACCACCTCCAGATCGTCATCGGGACACGATGGAAACATGCGTGCGGGTGCACATATTCCGGATGGGAGCGAAGCTCCCCCCGAAGCTTCTACTCGCGACCGCGCAGCACGTCGACGCCGTCGCCACTCAGGTGGTCGAGCGCGGCTTCTCGACCGGTCATCGCCAGGGCCAGGTACTGCGCGGGCCCCTCGACCACGGGGCCCTCGCCGTGGGACCAGTCGGCATCGGTGGCCCTGAGCTGCAGGCCCGCGATCCGCTCCTTGCACCCCAGCGCCGGCTGGACGTCCTTGAGGTAGTCGAGCCCGGCGACGTAGTGGTCGGTCGGGAAGGCCAGCGGCCTGCCGACCCCTTCGGAGATGTCGCCCGAGTGCACCAGGACCTCGGCCAGCACGCCCATGGGCTTGAGCCCGGGCGGGACGCTGCGCGACCCCGCAGCCTCATCCATGGCCTCGGCGATCTCCTCCGGTGACTTCTCGCTCGTGATCCGGCCCACCATCCTCGCCGAGAACTTGTCGAGGTTGAACCCGGACCCGAGGAAGTTCAGGAAGATCCTCCCCTTCGGGACCGTGGGGATCACCAGCATGTGTGCAGCCACCTCCCCGACGGTCCAGTCGGCGCACAGCGACTGCTTCTGCCAGTCGTCGGCCGAGAGCCCGGACAGATACCCCGCCAGCTCCCTGCGGTCCGCTTCGATCATCGGCCAAGGGTCCATGGCGTCGTCCTCCCCCGTCGGCGCCACGCTACCGCAAGGCGTCGACGTCGTGAGCCTGGTCACCGTCACCGCGCTCGGCGGACATGGTCATCGAGCCACCCGACCATCCGCTCCCGATACCCGGGCGTCGACAGGCCGATGTCGTGGCCCACGTCGGAAAGCATCACGATGGTCACGTCGTCGTTGCCTGCGGCTTCGAGGTATCGAGCGAACAGGTCCGCGCTCTGCTCGCTGGGCTGAACGACGTCGTTCTCGCCGAAGAAGGCGATCATCGGGCTGGTGACCCGGCTGAGATGCGCGGCCGGATCCAGGAGCAGCGACTGCTCGGCCGCGACCCGCACTGCGTCGATCTGCTCCGGAGGGATGCTCAGCAACACAGGAAGGAGGACGGTGTCGAGGTGGAGCGCCCCAGCCCATGCCTCGTCTCGAATCGACTCCAGGATCTCGATCAGGCCGGTCAGCTGGTCGGACGAGCTGATGGGGCCGGATGGATAGACCAGCGTGAACAGACCGCGCCACGGTCCGTCGCCGAGACGGCGGAGCGCCCGTTCGTTCGTGTCGTGGTACATGGGTTCGGTGAGCTGCCAGTCCACCAACAGGCGCATGACCAGGGTGGCGCGCTCGATGCCGTCCGCGCCGAGGCCGGCGGCACGGCTCTGGGCCTCGACGCCCCACACCTGCTGATCGGCGACCGAGATGCCGGAGCCCGAGACCGCGATCACGAAGGCCACGTCCTCGGGGTGGTCGGCAGCGGCAACCGAGATCACCCAGGCCTCCTGGCTGGCACCCCAGAGCCCGACCCCGCTGGCCCGGACGTCCGGATGCTCCTGCACCCGGTGCAGCGCGGCGATCGTCTCGTCGGCCCTGGCCTGGAGGCTCTGGAAACCGACCTCACCCGTCGATTCACCGATGCCCGCCGGGTCGTAGCGGAACGCCGCATAGCCGGCCTCCGCCAGGGCCCGTGCCAGATCGGTCTGATACCGGCTGGAGACGCCCTGGGGTGGTCCGCCGCCGAGCCCCGGCGACTCGAACGGCATCACGACCGCGGGCGACGGTCCCCCCGACGCGGGCCGGGTGAGGACCCCGTGCAGCTCGGCCGCCCCGACCTCGAAGGTCAGCTCCTCCTCGGTCCAGGCTGGCTCGGTCGACGTGGGCGCGCTGGTCGCGGTCCGACCATCACCGACGCTCGGTGTCGGACCCTCGGAATTGCCGCAGCCCATGATCGCCAGGACGAGCGCCGAACACCACCACGACACCGACAGCAGGCCTCGCCGCTGTCCGCCTGGACCTCGGAGCTTCATCACGATCACCGCTGGCACGCGCCGCGCCATCGCTGCGCCCAGTTGTCGGCCAGCGCGTCGGACGTTCGTGTTGTGCCCTATGCCCCGAGCAGGTTGCGCGCGGTGTCGAGACGCTTGCGCTCTTCCTTGCTGATCTTGTGGAGACCGAAGATGCCGCCGGTCGCGTTGGCGACCTTCTCACCGATCTCCAGGAGCGCCTCCTTGAAGACCTTGGCCTCGCGCGCGCTCACCTTGTCGTCGACCACCCGGCCCACGTCCCGGAGCCCCTCGATGTAGCTGCGGCGATCAGCCTTGTAGGCGGGGAGCACCGTCTCGATGTTCGCCACGTAGTCCAGGATCACCTCGAGGAGCAGGGAGCTGGGTGATTCCACGACCTCGGCGAAGGACTCGAGCATCGCCTTGAGCTCGTCCTCGCCCGGCGTCCCGTCGGCGAACGCGACGTACATCCCCATCCAGTTGGGCGCGTAGCGAAGGGTCTCCCATTGCTCGTCGCTGAACTTCTGTCTCTGGGTCATGTCCTGACCTCCCCTCGCGCGGAAGCTCGCCCGCGCTGTGCCTGCGCTGCTTCCACCCTCCCCCGACGCCGGCGCGGTGACCAGGGTCCTAGGGCCCTGCCGGCGATTCAGCGAGCAGGGTGGCCGCGGCCGGGTGTCCGGACGATCCGGTAGCCGAGCTTGGCCAGGATCGTGGGCAGGCCCCGCACGAAGAGCCGGTCGTAGTTTTTCACGTCCTCGGGAAGCTCCCGCCAGGGCACGAGATACGGGCTCTGCTTCTGGTCGAGATCGTAGTCCCCGAGTGTCCAGCCGTGGCCGCGCTGGTGGATGTCCCAGCGCTCGTGTTCCATCTGCGCCAGCAGCTCGACCTCCTCGTCGGTGAACGAGAACGGCTCCTGGTGCCACTCGGTGAGCTCGTCGAGCTCACACTCCACCGCGCGGAGCTTGGCCGCGAGATGCGCTGCCTGGTCGCGGTTCGCGTCGCGGTAGCTCTCGTCGAGCTCGCGCCAGGACGCCATCGACGGCGTCGTGCGGTTCGCGTCGTCGTGCACCGGGCCGTACCGCCAGCCGTGTGACGCCCGCTCCTCGACGTAGATGTCGTGCAGTGCGCGAGCGATGACCTCGTCGGTCCCCCCGAGAACGAGGTCCGGGTCGCAGGTCCGGTCGAGCAGGGCGAACGCGTGCAGGTTGCCGAACTCGGGTTCCCGGCCCTCCCCCAGCAGGGCGGGCAGCCCCGATGCGGTCACCGCCCGCATCACGATCGGGACACCTGTCCCCCGGAGCCGGTTGTGGAGCACCAGGGCCGTTTCCATGGAACGAGCGTCGCTGTCGAAGCAGACGTACGCCGCGGTGATCGGGGTGCCCCCCGTCCCCGGGTCGGGACCGAACAGGGCGCATCGCTCGAACTCGGGGCTCTGGACGTCCACGGTGACCGGCGTGAGGATGCACATGTTGGCCAGCTCGGGGTGACGCTCCAGGAGCGCGGGGACCTTCTCGTCCGCGTGCCGGTCGACGGCACTGATGCGCAGCTTGCGGTCCGGCGGGTGGTCCCCGGCGTCCCAGTTGCGCGCCGCCTGGACGATCAGGCTGCTCCCGAGGCGGCCCAGCCCGACGACCAGGACATGCGGTTCGGTGCCGGGCTGGTCGTCGTCGGGGAACGCGGGGTGACGGAGCAGCAGGGCCTGCGCGCCCCGCTCGTAGGTGTTGAAGAAGTCGAGGCGGAACGCCGTCGAGCCCAGCGCGGCCAGGTAGCGGGCCCGCAGCAGCGAGCACAGGCGCGGGTCGGTGACCTGGACGGTGCAGTTCAGGTGCCGGCTCCGGTCGGCGACCAGCTCGTGGGTGGCCACTGCGATCTCGGCGTTGACCCCCTCGTCGGAGCAGAGCGCCATCACGGACCCGGCGTGGTGGACGCCGGCCTTGCGCAGGGTTCGGACGTCGGTGGCGTCGCCGACGAGCACCGACACGCCGGCCGAGCGGCAAGCTGCGATCCTGTCGTTGGTCTCCGCGCGCTCGATCGCGACGACTCGTTGACCGCGGTCGCGGAGCGAGGTGGCCACCTGGAAGCCCTTGCGGCCCAACCCGCACACGACGACGTGACGTCGAGCGAGTCGGAATCGCAGCAGCTGGAGCTGATCTCGAAACAGTGGTGCGAAGGCGCGTAGCAGGGCCACGCTGGCCACCGCGGGTGCGAGGAACCGGGCGATCTGGAGCGGGGTGTTGATGGCCGAGGGGACCTCGAGCGCGCCCGCTCCGAAGAAGAACAGCCGGATGTCGTCGTAGGCCAGATCCCAGAAGTCGGTGCTCCCCCCGGTGTCGGTGTGGTACCGGTGGAAGCCCACGAATCCCAGGACCAGCGCGGTGACGCCGAGCGCGCCGATGACCCACCACTGCGCGTCGCGCCAGTAGCTGCGCAGGCGGCGACGCCGTTCGGCTCTGCTCCCTCGAGCCGGCCTCGGGGCTCCTCCAACCGCAGCCACGTGCGGCAAGCTAGTGGATGCCCCCGGACGGGGGTCTGATCGGGACCTTCGCCCCGGGTCGGAGCCGGGCGTTGTCGTTAGTGTCGTGATCAGGTCCGTCCGTTGGAACGGGAGGCCAGCATGAGGAAGAAGGTCACCACCGATCTCATCGAGAAGTACCTCGACAAGTACGGCTGGGAGAAGCACCACTCGATCGACGAGCCGGGTGAGCGAGAGGGGGTCGTCGTCACCGGGTGGGTGTCGACGCGCGCCCCGGATGGCTTCATGCTGTTCATCGACCCGATCGTCGAGAAGGATTACATCTACTTCAAGGTCAACGACATCGCCAGGGCGCCGACCGACGCCACCCCCAGCGATCGCCTGCGCGACCTGCTCGTGGCCATCTCGGCGATCAACTACAAGCTGATTCTGGGCTGCTTCGCCTACGACCCGTCCGACGGCGAGCTGGTGTTCAAGTTCGCGATCCCCGTGGCGAGCGACGATCTCCGCTACGAGGACTTCGAGCGTTGCCTGAGGGCCCTCACCATCAGCGTCGAGGGCCATACCGACGACTTCCGCGCCATCATCGACGGCACCAAGACCGCCCAGGACGTCATGAGCTGACCCCGGGCGTCCCCCGGATCACCCCCTCCCGGAGGTCGCGGACGGCTGACGACGGATGGACAGCCCGACCGTGCCCAGCAGGGCGGGGATGTTGCGGACCGTCTCCCGGTCGTACTCACGGATCTCGTCGGGCAGATCGGCCCAGCTCACGAGGTAGGGGCTGGTCCGGTTCGCCAGGTCCCGCTCCTCGCCCCAGGTCCAGCCCGCGAGCAGCCGCTCAGCCACCCAGCGGCCGTGCTCCATCTCGGCCAGATCCTCGATCTCGTCGGCGGTGAGCTGCGCCGGCTCGCCGGGGGCATCGGCAGCCACCACGGCGCAGCCGATGCGCGCCAGCTTGTCGGCGATGTGATCGGCCTGCCGCCGGTTCGACTCGCGCAGGTCGGGCTCGAGGAGGTCCCACGGCGACAGCGCGGGATCGGCCGCGGCCCGCTCGGCGGTACGGGCCTGGCGGTAGGCGTCGTGCACGCCCAGCGCCACCGTGGCGCGGATCTCGTCGGGCAGGCTCCGGGGCCCGGGCCCGACGAACGCGGCGATGGTCTCGGCGTCGGCGGGGAGGCGAACCAGGTTGTCGGCGGAGGCCCAGTCGTCGTCGGCGAACAGCCGGCCGGCCTCCCGGCCGCTGTCGGCCACCAGGCCCACCGTGGCGCCCAGGGCCAGGGCCATGCGGTACTCGGTCCCGGCGATCCGCCCGCCGTTGACCCCCACCACCCGCACGCTGCCGGGAGCGTGACCACTGGCGACCACGTCGGCCCAGCTCTGGAGCGGCTCCAGGGGGCTGAAGCCGTGGCCGGAGGTCTGGCGGAGCTCGTCGTAGCGGGCATCGGGTGAAGCATCGGCGGGGACCAGCTCGGGCAGGTAGCCCACGGTACGCAGGCGGTCCCCCGCCGAGGTCCCGAGCTGCGCAACCACCCCGCTGATCCCCTGGCTGGTCCCGCCGGACACGACCGTCCCCCGGTAGCGGGAGAACCCCCGCTCCAACAACCCGGCGTATCCCTGCATGTCGTCCTCCACCCGGGGATCGGTGCCGCCGGCCACGATCACCACCGGCGCCCGCAGTGGCGCGGTGTCCGGCGTGGCCGTGGCCTCCACGAGCGCGGCAGCGTCCGCCGAGGGGAACCGGCACGCCAGGCCCAGGCTCAGCAGCCGTCGAGCCCACTCGAACCCCGGGAGGTGACCGAGCACCTCGGCGAGGCGCCCGAGCGAGCCCAGCGCGGCCTCGATGCCGAAGGCCGCCGAGCTGGTGCGGATGGCGCGGGCGTATGCGTCGAGGCTCTCGTAGGGCTCGTCGAGCATCAGCCGGAACAGCCCGTGGTCGAAGTGGGCCCCGGGCAGGTTGATGCCCACCTCCACGTGGGCCCGGGCCCGGGCGATCCCCCGGCGCAGCAGCGGGCGGATCGACGCCAGCAGCGCCGGGTCCCGGGGCAGCTCGAGCTCCAGGTAGCTCCCGAGCGCGGTGGGATCGGCAGGATCGAGCTCGAAGGCGCTGCGGTAGACGTCGCGCGCTCTGGCGTCGTCGAGCCCGCTCCACGTCGCGCCGTGGGAGCACATGGCCTCGACGTCGCCGTGCTCGGGCGCCGCGGCCAGCTCGAGGTACCGCTGGCCCCGGCGGTACTCGTCTCCGGTGGGGCGGTCGCGGTGCCGGCGACAGAGGGCCACGCCCAGGTCGCGGAGGACCGGCTGGGGTGTGGACTCCACCTCGTCGGCGACGAAGGGGGCGAGGATGTCGATGGCTGGCTGCCACTCGCCGAGGGTGATGGCGAGCTGCGCCATCCGGCTGGCGAGTGCCGGGTTCTCGGGGTCGTGCTCTCGCACGATGTCCAGCCGGGCCATCTCCTCGCGCATCTGGTCGGGATCGAGGTAGGCGCCGAAGCTGGTGGCGTACTCACGCAGCCCCTGCTCGATGCGCGCGAAGACCCCGTCGACCTCCTCGAGGGTGGCGGCGGCCCCGGCCAGCTGTCGCTGCCACGGCAGCGGCAGCGGGAACGAACCCTTGTAGGTGAGGTCGTGCACGAAGTCCGAGTAGGCGTGCTCGGTGAGGGTGCGGAGCTGCACCTCGGCCTCGAGGCCGAAGTGGTCGTGGGGGACGGTGACGCCGTAGTCGACATCGCGCCGGCACGAGACGATGTAGTGCACCGACCGGTAGCCGAACTCGGCAGGCCGGAGGCGCTCGCTGGTGTCGACGCTGTTCTCCCAGTCGATCTCGAAGTGATCCTCGATGTACCGGGCCAGGGCATCGACCTCGGACCTGGTGCGAGCGATGACCCGGCCACCGCACAGGTCGGTGAACTGATTGACGGGATCGGGGGACTCGCCACGCTTGCGGAGGATCTTGCCAGCGAAGCTCGGGATCGACTTCGCCCGGGTCTGGACGATGGCCAACGGGGCCAGCTCGCTCGCGGCCCGGGCCAGGATGGCATGGAGGGTCTCGGCGAAGCCCTGGTAGCGATGCTGCACCGACCCGTAGCGGGTGACCTGGTCCCGGACCCACGATCTCAGCTCGCCGGACACGTCGTCGCGGCCCCTCAGCGCTCGCCGGCCAGGGCGGCATAGGCATCGAGCTGCTCGCGGATCCCGCGCGCGTACTCGTGGTCGGGCACCTCGGCGGGCGTGATCCACGCGTGGTCGACGTGCTCGGTGCTGTAGCTGATGTCACCGTCGTAGCCCGGACACTCGAAGGTCACGCAAGTCACCCAGAACGGCTCCTTGGTGAAGTGGGTGACGTGGAACGGGCGGCCCGGGGTCACCGTGAGCCCGGTCTCCTCCCGGGCCTCGCGCACCAGGGCGTCGGTGGCGGACTCGCCGGGGTCGACCTTGCCCCCGGGCAGGTCCCAGCGGCCGGGATCGGTCGCGGACCCCGGGGCACGCTTGATCACCAGCACCGCCCCGTCGTCGCGACGCACGATCGCCTTCACCGCCACCCCCATGGGCGCCGGCCCGTCCTCGGTCATGGGCGCCACTCTCCCAGATCCGGCCGGTCGGCCCAAAGCGGTCGCGACCGGTCGGGACGTTGGGCCCTAGTCCGTACCCGACTTCCCCGTCATCCTCGTGGGCGGAGTGTGGGTTGCCGCGCCCGACCGCGCTGGTGGACACCCTCCGAGGGCGACGAGGCAGTGAGGGATGAGGATCGACAACCTCGGCGAGTCAGGGAAGCTGGTGCTGGCGTACTCGCAGCGCATCGCCGCCAACCAGCGACATCGGACGGTCGAACCCGAGCACCTGCTGCTGGGCATCGGCGACCTGGAGGACCTGGGCATCCGTCGTTCGCTGGAGGATGCCGGCCTCGACCTCGACAAGGTCTGTGAGTGCGTTCGCCGACGGTTGCGACGCGGCCGGGCCCCCGCTCCCCGGAACATCCCGTTCTCGGCGATGGCGGTCGCGGTGCTCGAGCAAGCGCAGGCCGTCACCGCCCGCATGGCGGCACGGGCGATCGAGGCGCCCCAGATCCTGGTGGGTCTGCTGGGCCTCGAGGAAGGCCCGGTCCACGAGGTGCTCGTCGAGGTCGACGCCGATCCGGCTCGGATCGTCAAGGAGCTCACCGGGTTGGTCGAGTCCGGCGAGTGGAAGTCCTCGCCGTCGGACAAGGGTCGACCCAACATCGAGCAGCAGGGACTGACCCGTAGCGCCGAGGTCATGGAGTCGCTCGGCCGGGACCTCACCGCCGCAGCCCGGCAGGGCAAGCTCAACCCCATCATCGGCCGCGACCGCGAGCTGGGCGAGCTCGTGCGGGTACTGCTCGGACGGCGCAAGAACAATGCGGTACTCATCGGCGAGGCGGGTGTCGGGAAGACCGCCGTCGTCGAGGGTCTGGCCCAGCAGATCGCCGCCGGCGCGATCCCGGCACTGGAGGGGGTGCAGATCCGCACCATCGAGGTCGGCTCCCTGGTGGCCGGTACCATCTTCCGAGGCCAGTTCGAGCAGCGGATGAAGAACCTGATCGACGCGGTACGCGATCGCGACGACGTCATCCTGTTCATCGACGAGATGCACATGCTCGTCGGCGCCGGTGAATCGGCGGGTGGGAGCGTCGACGCCGCCAACATCTTGAAGCCGGCGCTGAAGGACCTGAAGGTGATCGGGGCCACCACCATCGACGAGTACCGGAAGTACATCGAGCCCGACGAGGCCCTCATGCGCCGCTTCCAGCCGGTGATCGTCGGCGAACCGAGCCGGGACGATGCGATCACGATCCTGTCGGGCCTCCGCCCCAAGTACGAGGAGTTCCACCGGCTGCACATCGCCGACGAGGCCATCGAGGCGGCCGTGGACCTCTCGAACCGGTACATGCACGACCGCCACCTTCCGGACAAGGCCTTCGACCTGCTCGACCGGGCTTGCACCGACAAGAAGCTCGATGCCGGACTTCGGCCGGGAGAGGAGGCCGAGGGCGAGGCCCAGGTCGTCGAGGCCGAGGACGTCGCCGAGGTGGTCTCGGTGATGCTCGAGATCCCGATCGCCAGCCTGACCCAGACCGAGCAGGAGCGTCTGGTCGGGTTGGCCGACGCCCTCAAGCAGCGAGTCTTCGGGCAGGACCACGCGGTCGACGCAGTCGCCAACGCCATCGGTCGCGAGCGCAGCCGCGTCGAGAAGCCCTCCAAGCGCCCGATCGGGGTGTTCCTGTTCCTGGGCCCGACGGGCGTGGGGAAGACGATGCTGGCCCAGCAGCTGGCCAGGGAGCTCTTCGGAGACGAGGATCAGATCGTCGCTCTCGACATGTCGCAGTACGCGGACGAGCACACCAAGACCGAGCTGATCGGGACCGGGCCCGGCTACGTGGGCTGGGAGGAGGGCGGCAAGCTGACCAACGCGGTGCGGGAGCGGCCGTACTCGGTGGTGCTGCTCGACGAGATGGAGAAGGCCCACCCCTCGGTCTGGAACCTGTTCCTGCAGGTGTTCGAGAACGGCCGGATCACCGACGGGCTGGACCGGCTGGTGGACTTCCGCAACACCATCATCATCATGACCTCGAACATCGGGGCCCGGCACTTCGAGATGCGGCCACCGCTGGGCTTCCGGCAGGCCAGCGCGCCGGGGGAGGTCTCCTTCGCGCACGTCGAGCAGAACGTGCTGGACGATCTCGAGGACACCTTCGCCCCCGAGTTCATCAACCGCATCGACGAGGTGATCCTGTTCGAGGCGCTCTCGATGGAGGCCATCCGCAGCATCGTCCGCCACCGGGTGGGCGACACCGTCCAGATCGACCTGGACTTCAGCAGACCGGCGTTCGACTACCTGGTGCAGCAGAGCTACAACCCGGCGATGGGGGCGCGGCCGGTGCGCCGGGCCATCCAGAAGCTCATCTCGAACCCGTTGTCGAGGCGCGTCCTCGCCGGTGATGTCCAGCTCGGCGACACCGTGCGCGTCGGGTTCTCCAAGAAGCAGAACCAGCTCACCTTCCGGAGGGCGACATGAGCACACGACCTCCCGACGTCGCGAAGCTCGCTGCGAAACGGAAGACGAAGGGACTGCTGAGGGCGCTACACCACCACGACTCCACCATTCGCCGCCGCGCCGCCGAGGCCCTCGGGACCCTGGGGGACCAGCGGGCCGTGGAACCGCTCATCGCGGCCCTGGCGGACCGGTCCGGTCCGGTCACGGTCGAGGCCGCGCGGGCCCTCGGCCGTCTCGGAGACCGGCGGGCCACCGAGCCCCTCCTGGCGGCGTTGCGGAAGCCGGAGCCCCAGACGCACGGTGGCTGGAACGGCGACCGCCGCGTCGCGAGCGCCGAGGCCCTGGGCAGCATCGGTGACCCGAGAAGCGTGGACGCGCTGGTCGCCTGCCTCGACGAGGACTCCGCCGTCCGCACTCGTGCCCTCGCGGCCCTCGACGAGCTCGACTGGCAGCCGGAGGGACCGGCCGCCGAGGTCAGCTACTGCGTGGCCAGGCAGGACC
This sequence comes from Acidimicrobiales bacterium, assembly GCA_041636995.1. Classification (GTDB taxonomy): domain Bacteria; phylum Actinomycetota; class Acidimicrobiia; order Acidimicrobiales; family UBA8592; genus JBFINV01. Next base: position 11,778 of record JBFKRY010000054.1, read on the forward strand.
ACCAGCGATGCATGGATCTCGACGGCGCCGCGGTGCAGCCGTTGCTCGGGGTCCTGGGACGTCGCGCCCCACGGGATCGACGGTTCGCCGCCGAGGTCCTCGCCGAGATCGGCGGGGCCCAGGCAGTCGACCCCCTCATCGAGGCGCTCGGCCGCGCCCACGAGCCCGGCCTCCGCTCGACGATCATCGACGCCCTGGGCGAGATCGGAGACGCCCGGGCCGTCGAGCCGCTGGTCGAGTGCCTCGACCGCACGCCGGCCGCGGCCGCCGAAGCGCTCAAGCGGGTCGGTCCACCGGCGATCGAGCTCCTGGTGACGAGCCTCGGCGACAAGCGCAGACGCGCCGCGGCGGCCGAGATCCTCGACCATCTCGGCTGGCAAGCCTCCAGCACCCGGGACCACGTGGCCTATCGGATCGCGAAGAACGACGTCGATGGCTGCATCGAGATCGGGCCCGACGCGGTACCGCCGCTCCTCAGCGTCCTCGAACGTGGGTCCGGTCGCGACACGACCTTCGCCGCCGAGGTCCTGGCCGAGATCGGTGGCGCAGAGGCGCTCGGGACCCTCATCGCCGCCGGCACCGGGCCCGCGGCGGCGGCCGCGCTCGACGAGATCGCGATCCGCCTGGTCGCCGGGGGATGGAGCATCGACGACCGGCGCCTCGCACCCGTCCTCGAGAAGATCGTGAGCCGGACCGTCGAGCCGGACCGCCGGACCCGAGGTGTGGACGACGACTACAAGCACTTCGACGACGGCTGGGGGGCCGACGGTAGGAACGACCTGGCGACGGCCACGGTCGTGGGCGAACGGCTGGCCGCCAGCTGGGTCTCGGGTGGCGCAGCCGAACGGCTCGGGGACCTCGATCCCGATCCCCACACCGAGGGGCTGCTCCACTGCCTCACCGTCGATCTGGACTGGCACACCAAGGGACTGATCGCGGCCCTGCTCGTGGACCACGGGATGCGGCCGGGCGAGCCTCGCCTCCAGCCGACCGTCGAGGAGCTCACGGCCTGGGCGACCAGGCAAGACGAGGACGAGGAGATCGAGCCCATGGTGGTCGAGAGCAGGCGGTACGAGCACCAGCGGCTCGCCGCGCAGCGCCTCCTCGACCGGCTGACCTGACCGGCGCCGCCATGCCGATCCATCGTGACCCGGCCCCGAGCCCGTCCCCCGATCGGCGATCGCGAACGGGGAGGTGCGAGTGGCGTCACTGAGCTTCAGTGCCGAGCAGCTGCTGGGGTCGTTGGAACGCCGGGTCACGGGCGAGGGCCCACCGCAGCGGTGGCTGGCCGCCCTGGCCCAGCACGATCGAGCGCTCGTCGAGGCCGAAGCCGTCGGACGGGATCTCGAGGCGCTGCTGGGCGAGCCCGCCCAGGATGCCGGACCACTCACCAGAGCCGATGTGGCCGCGCTCGCCACGAGACGGGCCGCCGATGCCGGGCGGGACGTGGCGGGTACGTCCGACGTGGCCGCGGTGCTGTTGAGCGAGGTGGCGCCGGCACCCGAGGAGGCCGTCGACCACGAGGAGCCCGAGCCGGCGACGGTCGAGCCGGTCGAGGCACCCGGGGAGCAGCCGCCGACCGAGGGACTGCCGCTCAGCTTCGCAGCCGAGCAGCTGCTGGCATCGTTGCGTCGCCAGGGTGTCGGACTGCACGAGCTCCTCGTCACGCTGGCCGACGAGCACCAGGACCTGATCCACTCGGCCGCGATCGACGTGGACGTCCCCGGCGTGGCCGCGGCCGCCCTGCTGAGGCTGGAGGCCGGCGATGCCGGCGTCAGGTTCGACGCCGATCGGGTCACCGAGCTGGCATCGCGCGAGGGGGCGGCAGCAAGCCGGGGCGTCATCGGACCCCAGGACGTGGCTGCCGCGCTGCTCCGGGCCGGGGCCCGGGCGTTCCCCGCCGACGCCGATGCCCCGACCCCTGCCTCCGAGGCCCAGCCGGAGCAGAGGGCACCAGTCGAGCCGACACCCGCGGACCGGCCGGCAGGATCGACGGAGGAGCGGGTCCTGGCGGGCGGGGGCCGGACCTTCCGGCTCTTCGTCAGCTCCACGTTCACCGACCTGCAGGAGGAGCGGAACGCGCTGCACCAGCACGTGTTCCCCGAGCTGGGGAGGCTGTGCGTCGAGCACGGCGCCCGGTTCCAGATCATCGACCTGCGCTGGGGCGTGAGCACCGAGGCCGGGCTCGACCAGAAGACGATGCCACTCTGCCTGGGCGAGATCGAGCGCTGTCAGCAGACGAGCAAGCCCAACTTCCTGGTGCTTCTCGGGGACCGCTACGGGTGGCGACCGCTGCCGGCGACGATCCCCGGCGACGAGCTCGAACAGATCCGCAGCTGCGTCCCCGACGAGGAGGTCGGCCTGCTCGACGAGTGGTACCTGCCCGACGACAACGCCCGCTACTGGCGCGACGGCGCCGCCCGGGAGACCGTGTACTACCTACGACCCCGGGACAAGGCCGGCCCCTACGGAGACACCGAGCAGGGGTGGGCGGCGTGGGGTGCGGTCGAGCGCCAGCTCGCAGCCGTTCTCCGGGACGCCGTCGCGCAGCTCGCGCTCCCGGAGGAGCAGCGGGTCGAGTACCTGGCCTCGGCAACCGAGCAGGAGATCGAGAAGGGGGCGTTGAGCGTCGTCGATGCCGACGAGCACGTGTTCTGCTTCTTCCGCACCATCGATGGTCTCCCCCACGACGACTCGTCGGCGGCGTTCGAGGACATCACCGACGGCGGCGCCGAAACCGATGCCGCGACCCGGCTGGCGGCGCTGAAGGATCGGCTGAGCGCCCGGGTGCCCGACAACGTGGAGACCTACGAGGCGGCATGGGACCCCGAGCAGGCGGCGCCGACCACCGATCACCTGGACCAGCTGTGCGCCGATGTCCTCGGCCACCTCCGCGGGGCCATCGAGGAGCGCTTCGCGGAGGGCATCGCCACCACCCCGCTCGATGCCGAGCGCGAGGCCCACGAGCGCTTCGGCCGCGATCGAGCCCAGGTGTTCGTCGGCCGGGTCGAGCCGCTGGGCACCATCGCCGACCACCTCCGCCGGCGCCCCGGGCGACCACTGGTCGTCCACGGCGAGTCGGGGTCGGGCAAGTCGGCCCTCGTGGCCAGGGCTGCCGCAGCGGCCGGCGGCGACGGGCACCTGGTGGTGCGCTTCGTCGGTGCCACCGCGGACTCCTCGGAGGGCCGGTCCCTGATCGCCAACCTGTGCCGGGAGATCGGCCGCCGCTACGGCGACGAGTCCGACGTCCCCGCCGATTACCGCGAGCTGGTGGAGGAGCTGCCCCGGCGGCTGGCGCTGGCGACCGCGGCGGAGCCGCTCACCCTGTTCATCGACGCGCTCGACCAGCTCGGCACCGCCGACCCGGCCCGGTCGCTGACCTGGCTGCCGGCGCAGCTGCCGGATCACGTCGCCGTGGTCGTGTCCACCCTGCCGCTGGACACCCTCGACGTGCTCCGGTCCCGACAACCCGAGGCCGAGCTGGTCGAGGTGGAGCCGATGCCGGTCGAGGAGGCCGGCGACCTCCTGGACATCTGGCTCGCCGGCGTCGACCGCATGCTCGGGGACGACCAGCGCACGGAGGTCCTGGCGGCCTTCGAGGGCCAGGGCCTGCCGCTGCATCTCCAGCTCGCCTTCCAGGAGGCTCGGCTGTGGCGCTCGAGCGACTCCCATCGTCCCCTCCGTCCCACGGTCCCGGAGCTGATCCGAGACAACCTGTTCGACCGGCTCGACGATCCGGAGAACCACGGCGAGGTCCTGGTGTCTCGTGCCCTCGGGTACCTGGCCGCATCGCGCTACGGGCTGGCCGAGGACGAGCTGCTGTCGGTTCTCTCCGAGGACGACGAGGTGATGGGGTGGATCGAGCGGGAGGCGCCACAGGGTCTGCCGGAGGTGGCCGAGGGCGAGCTGCGGATCCCCGTGGTCCTGTGGGCTCGCCTGTACGCCGACCTCGAGCCGTACCTCACCGAGCGGGCCACCGAGGGAGCCACGGTCCTGACCTTCTACCACCGCCAGTTCGGCGAGGTCGCCCGCGACATGTACCTGGGCGACGGTCGGGGGCGGGAGCTGCACGCCAACCTGACCGAGTACTTCCGGTGCCGCATCGATCCCGATGGCGACGGGACCTGGAGCGGCCAGGACCTCCGCGGCCTGAGCGAGCTCCCGTACCACCTCGTCGAGGCCGAGAACTGGGACGGCGTCGAGGACGTGCTCACCGACTTCAGGTTCATGGAGCGCAAGGTGGCCGAGGTCGGCATCGTCGACCAGCGTGACGCCCGGGGCCAGCCGTCCAAGCTCCACACCGGGGTCTACCGGCTGCAGGACGACTACGACCTTGCGCTGCGCGCCATGGGCGAGGACCGCGGCGACCAGCGGCGCCGGATCATCGTCACCGCCGTCGACCTGGGCGACGGCCTCGAGATCCGCTGTCCGCACTGCAACCGCGCGATCCCGTGGAAGGAGGAGTACCGCGGCGAGCAGGAGCTCGCGTGCCCGCTGACCGACCCCGACTGCGGCGGCCCGCTGAAGGTCAACCCCTTCGTCGTGGGAGAGCCCGCGTGAGCCCGGCCAGCGCGCCTCGTGCCCTTCTCGCCCTCGCTGCCGATGCGCTGCAGCGCGACGCCCACCGGATCGAGGTCGAACCTGGGTTGCTGGTGTCGCGGCTGCGCAACGCCATCTGGCTCGAGCCCGAGGCCGCGGTGGGGGCCGTGCTGTTGGATCGAGCCGAGCAGGTGCTGCGCGACCGGGACTGGCTGGAGCTCTCCAACCGACCGGCCACACCAACCAGCGCCCGATCCGCGTTGCGATGCACGTTCGACGCCGGCGAGCGGGTCTCGGCGCTGGCCTGGTCGCCGGACGGTCGGACGCTGGCGATCGCCGGCACCGGCCGGATCATCCTCTGGGACGTGATGGCAGGCCGGACGCGGGAGCTCTCGGCCGCCGCCGGCGCCGAGTCCGCCAGCGCTGCCGAGGCGAAGGCCATGGACTGGTCACCCGACCGCAGCCTGGCGTGGGGCGGCGAGCACCTTCCCCTCACCCTCCACCGCCGCGAGGGCGCAATCACGTCCCGGCCCGGTGGACCCGAGTCGACCGTCAGCTCGCTGTCGTGGTCACCCGACGGCCGCAGGCTGGCCGTCGGCACCGAGGACGGAGAGGTGCGCATCTGCGAGAACCGTGGGAGCGAACCAGGGCCCGTCCTTCCCGGCGGGCACGGGACGATCCACGACCTGGCTTGGTCACCGGACGGCCGCAGCCTCGCCGCCGCATCCTCTGCGAACACCCTGCTGGTCTGGGACGCGTCCATCGGTCGCCTGGTTGGCCAGGGCGAGGAGGATCTCCCGCTGCTGGCTGTGGACTGGTCCCCGGACAGGGGCGAGCTCTACTACGGGGGCCTGGGGCTGTCGGTCGTGGCGGTCGACACCAGCTCGTGGGAGGCCGCCCCCCACGGGAAGCTCACCGGGGGTGCGGTCTCCCTCTCCTGTGCGCCCGACGGCCTCGTCGTGGCTGCCGGTCTGAGCGACGGCGGCGTCTGGCTGGAGAGCGGCGGGGCCAGCCTGGTGATCCCCGTGCACTCCGAGTGGGTGGGGAGCGTCGCGTTCGCTCCATCGTCCAGCCTCCTCGCCAGCGCTGCGAGCGACGGCTCGGTGCACGTCTGGGACACCGCAGGCCTCGTTGCCGCGGTCGCGGCGGCGGACGGCCAGGCCGACGACGAGGGCCACGTCATCCGGGTGAACGCAGTCGCCATGTCGCCGGATCGGTCGACGCTCGGCTCGGCCGGCATGGACAGCACGCTGCGGCTGTGGGACGCCGTCGACGGGACCGCGCGAGGGGTCCTGAATCTCGACGGACCGGTCACAGCCGTGGCCTGGGACCATCACGGCGACCGGATCCTGGGCGCCGAGCTGGATCTGGTGATGGACCACGTCGTGGACACCACCGCTGGAGGGTCACCCATCGTGGAGCCACGACCGACGGGTGTGCTCCGGGTGTGGGACGCGGCCTCGCACGCGCCGCTCGCCGAGTACCCCCGCACGTCCGAGAAGGTGTGGCAGCTCGCCTGGGCGCCCGACGACTCGATGGCGGCCGCGGCCGCGGCCGACGGCTCGGTCTGGCTCCTCGATCTGGCAGGGGCGTCGTTGCGCGAGATCCTGCCGGCCGGGGCCGGGCCCGACCCGGGCACCGACCCGGCCGCGCGCACCGGAGCCCTGTGCTGGTCCCCCGACGGCACGGTGCTCGCGGAGACCGGCACGGGCGTGATCCACCTCTGGAGCGCCGACCGCGCGTCCGTCGTCCAGCTGAGCATCGACGACCTCAGATCCGGGCCTGCCGCCTGGTCGCCGGACGGCACCCGGCTCGCGCTGGGTGTGGACGGAATCGTCCGCCTGCTGACCGCGCCCGAGTGGACGGATCGGCTCGACCTCGGTCCGATCGGCGCCGAGGTGCAGGGCCTGGCATGGTCGCCCGACTCCCGTCTCGTCGCTGCAGCCAGCTCCGACCTGAGCGTCCGCCTCTGGCATGCGAGATCGGGGCGGCAGCTCGCAGCCGGGTTCACGCTGGCGCCGGTGGCCGCGCTCGGATTCGACGCGACGGGCACCACCCTGGTCGCCGCCGACATCGGCACCGCATCGGGACGGCGCCCGCTCCCCTATCGCTTCCGAGTTCACGCCGCACCCGCGAGCCCCCAGCCGGACCTCCGCGGTGACGACGACGGACCCGGCCCCACGAGCCCCGGTCGTGCATCCCGTCCGTGACCGCCTCGGGGCGCTCGTCGACGACGACGTCGTCCGGTGGGTGGGCGTCGCCCTCCTGGTCGTCGCCCTCCTCGTGCCGATCGCGTACCTGGCGGGACGCGAACGGACAGAGGACGCCGAAGCCGCTGTCCGCGAGCGGGTCGTGGCCCTCGCCGACGCCCTCGCCGACGGCGACAGCGCGGCCTGCGAGATGCTCACCGGCGAGGCCGGCGACCAGCTGGTCCGAGCGGTCGGCCGGAAACTCGGCGGCGACCTCCGATCCTGCGCGGCGGCGGTGCGGGCTGCGGCAAGCAGCAGGACCCCGGCCCAGACGCAGGCGCTTCGCCAGGTCGAGGTGGTCGCAGTCGAGTACCGCGAGGAGTGGACCACGCCCGTCCGGGACGATCCGGGCCGTTACCAACGATCCACCGCACGGGTCGTGCTGGTCGAGGGGGCAGTCGGACTGGCGACCGAGAGCACCAGGACCGGCCGACCCGACCGTTGGAGGATCGAGGACCCGGGCCCGCTGCTCGACCGCCTGGCCCCGCCGGTGGGCGCCGGAACGGCGTGAGCGCGCGTCCGGTCGGACCCGATGAGCGGGCCTCGCCCAGGTGGGGCGTCCGTTCCGACCTGCGCAGGATCGAGCGCACCCTCGGACGCCAGACCCATGTGCTCGCCCGGCGGCCCGAGCTGACGTGGCAGCAGCTGCACAACCGCCTCCAGTGGTCCGGGCCGGGGCTCACGGACCTCCTGCGCGTCGAGCGGGAGCGTCGCAGCCGGCCCGGCAGCCCGCCCTGGATCCACCGCTATACGAGGCTCCAGGAGTCCGAGGACCTGGTCCGGGTCCACAGCGGCCACACCGACGCGGTGATGGGGGTCGCGGTGAGCTGCGACGGCACCTGGATGGCCTCCGCCAGCGCCGACCACACCGTCAGGACCTGGGACGCCGCCACCGGCACCGAACGCCGCACCCTCACCGGCCACACCCAGCCGGTGCTGGCCTGCGCCATCAGCCCCGAGGGCAACTGGATCCTCTCGGCCAGCGCCGACCACACCCTCAAGATCTGGGACGCCGCCACCGGCACCGAACGCCGCACCCTCACCGGCCACACCCAGCCGGTGCTGGCCTGCGCCATCAGCCCCGACGGGACCTGGATCCTCTCGGCCAGCGCCGACCACACCCTGAAGATCTGGGGCGCCGCCACCGGCACCGAACGCCGCACCCTCACCGGCCACACCGGGCCACTCGTCGCCTGCGCCATCAGCCCCGACGGCACCTGGCTCGCCTCCACCGGCGCCGATGACACCATCAGGACCTGGGACGCCGCCACCGGTACCGAACGCCGCACCCTCACCGGCCACGACGGGCCGGCCTGGGCCTGCGCCATCAGCCCCGACGGCACCTGGCTCGCCTCCACCGGCGCCGATGACACCATCAGGACCTGGGACGCCGCCACCGGCGCCGAGCGCCGCACCCTGACCGGCCACAGCCAACCAGCGCGCATCGCGATCAGTCCCGACGGCAGCTGGTTCGTCTCGGCCAGCCTCGGCATGACCCTCGATGTGGTGGATGTCGACACCGGCACGACGCTCCGCACCCTCACCGGCCACGGCGGCCCGGTGCTGGGCTGCGCGGTGAGCCCGGACGCCAGCTGGATCGTCTCGGCTGGCGCCGACCGGACGCTCCGGATCTGGAACATGGGCGATGGCACCGAGCCTGGCGCCCCCGGGGGCCACGCCGATGCGGTCACCGCGTGCCACTTCGGTCCGGACGGCACCTGGCTCGTCTCCAGCAGCTGGGACGGCACCCAGAAGATCTGGGACGTCGACACCGGCACCGAGCTCCGCACACTCGCCGGAAGCCGGGGCCGGCTCGCGGGTTGTGCGGTCAGCCCCGACGGCACGTGGATCATCTCCAGCAGCCTCGACGACGACACCCTCGAGGTGCGGGACTCGGGCACCGGTGTCGAGCTCCGGAGGCTCATGGGCCACTCCGAGCCGGTGCTGACGTGCGCAGTGAGCCCCGACGGCGCCCGGATCGTGTCCGGGAGCGACGACGGCACGATCAGGATCTGGGACGCGTCCACCGGCGCCGAGGTCCGCACCCTGGTCGCCAGCACCACGATCATGTGCTGCACCACGGGCCCCGAGGGGACCTGGATCGTCGGCGGCGGTCTCGACGGTCGCACCCGCACGTGGGATGCCGCCACCGGGGCCGAGACCCGAACCCTCACCGGTCACACCGATGTCGTCAACGCCTGCGCCGTGAGCCCCGACGGCACCTGGTTCGCCACTGCCAGCTTCGACACCACGCTGCAGATCCGCGACGTCGCCACCGGCGCCGACCTCCGCACCCTCTCCGGCCACACCGACCAGGTGATGGGCTGCGCAGTGAGCCCCGACGGGGCTCTCGTCGCGTCCGCGAGCACCGACAAGACCGTTCGCATCTGGGACCGGGCCACCGGAACCGAGACCGCGGTGCTGGTGCTGCCCCGGCCCGCGCTCGCGGTGTCGTTCCACCCCAGCACCACGACGCTGGCCTGCGGCGACAACGGCGGCGGTGTCCACCTGGCTCGCCTCGTGGGTCTCGCATACGGTCCGCTGATCGTCACCGCATCAGATGACGGCGACGGGCTGACCGTTCGCTGCCCGGGGTGCTGGCAGACCCATCGGATCGGGCGGGAGCTGCTGGGCGGCGACACCCGATGCCCGCGCGCCTGCTGCGACCACGAGCTGCGCATCAACCCCTTCGTGCTGGGTGACCTCGCCTCGCCTGG
>JBFKRY010000055.1:0-20914 GCA_041636995.1 Acidimicrobiales bacterium
CCGGCGCCGCGGTCAAGAAGGGCGACGTCGTCAAGTGCGTCGTCGTCCGGACCAAGAAGGAGCGCCGCCGTCCCGACGGTTCCTACATCCGGTTCGACGAGAACGCCGCGGTGCTCATCAACGAACAGGAGCAGCCACGCGGCACCCGCATCTTCGGACCGGTCGGCCGCGAGCTGCGCGACAAGCGCTTCATGCGCATCGTGTCGCTGGCCCCGGAGGTGTTGTGAACGTGGCCTCGAAGAGCTCGAAGAAGAAGCGGAACATGAAGATCAAGAAGGGCGATCGGGTGGTCGTGCTGTCGGGCAAGGACCGCGGCAAGGAGAGCGTGGTCGCCTTCGCCTACCCCGAGGACGGCACCGTGATCGTCGAGGGCCTCAACATCGCCCGCAAGCACCAGAAGCCGACCCGGGCCACCATGCAGGGCGGCATCATCGACAAGGAGATGCCCATGCCGGTCTCGCGGGTGGCGGTGATCAGCCCCGAGGACGGCAAGCCGACCCGGGTGGGCTACCGCTTCGACACCGACGGGGCCAAGGTGCGCATCTGCCGGCGCACGGGGGCGGATCTGCCATGAGCGACACCGCCACCACCGTGACCACCGCGGTTCCCCGGCTGAAGGCCCGTTACCACGACGAGATCCGGGCCGCGCTGCAGGAGCACCTGGGCAAGTCCAACGTCATGGAGGTACCCAAGCTCTCCAAGATCGTCGTCAACATGGGTGTCGGCGAGGCCATCACCCGGGCGTCGCTGCTCGAGGGCGCGGTGAGCGACCTGGCCACCATCACCGGCCAGCGTCCCACCATCACCCGTGCCAAGAAGTCGATCGCCAACTTCCGCCTGCGCGAGGGCAATGCGATCGGCGCCAAGGTCACCCTCCGCGGCGACCGCATGTACGAGTTCCTCGATCGGCTGATCAGCCTGGCCATCCCCCGGATCCGTGACTTCCGGGGCCTGCCCACCAGGTCGTTCGACGGACACGGCAACTACACGTTCGGTGTCACCGAGCAGCTCATCTTCCCCGAGATCGACTACGACAAGATCGACAGCACCCGAGGCATGGACATCACCATCGTCACCACCGCCGAGACCGACGCCGAGGGTCGAGCGCTGCTCGACGCCTTCGGCTTCCCGTTCCGAGTCGAAGGACAGTAGCCATGGCGAAGAAGGCGCTCGTCAACAAGCAGAAGAAGACCCCCAAGTACAAGGTCCGGGCCTACAGCCGCTGCCGTCGCTGCGGGCGTCCCCGGTCGGTGTACCGGAAGTTCGGGCTGTGCCGCGTGTGTCTGCGCGAGCTCGCCCACGCCGGCGAGCTGCCCGGCGTGACCAAGGCCAGCTGGTGAGGAGGTGACCACACGATGACGATGACCGACCCCCTGGCGGACATGCTCACCCGCATCCGCAACGCCAACACCGCGATGCACGACGACGTCAGCATGCCCGCGTCCAAGCTCAAGGAATCCCTCGCCGGCATCCTCCAGAGGGAGGGCTACATCGACAGCTACGAGGTGTTCGACGACGCCGACGGCCCCGGCCGGACGCTGCGCATCGACATGAAGTACTCGCCCCAACGAGCCCGGGTGATCTCGGGCCTCAAGCGGGTCTCGAAGCCCGGCCTGCGGGTGTACAGCAAGTCCGACGAGATCCCCCGGGTGCTCGGCGGCCTCGGCGTGGCCGTGGTGTCCACCAGCAAGGGCCTGATGAGCGACCGCGAGGCTCGCCGCCGCCGGATGGGCGGCGAGATCCTCTGCTACGTCTGGTAGGAGCGCTGGCCATGTCCCGTATCGGCAAGTCCCCCATCCCGGTCCCCGACGGCGTGACCGTGGACATCCGCGGCTCGGCCGTGGAGGTCACCGGCCCCAAGGGCACCTTGCGTCACCGGCTGCCCGACCAGATCACCATCTCCCAGCAGGACGGTGACCTGGTGCTCGAGCGCGCCGACGACGAGCGGCCCACCCGGGCCCTGCACGGCCTCAGCCGTTCGCTGGTCAACAACATGGTGACCGGCGTCCACCAGGGCTTCCGCAAGGAGCTCGAGATCCAGGGCGTGGGCTACCGCTGCCAGGCCAAGGGCGACCGGGAGCTCGAGTTCCAGCTCGGGTTCTCCCACCCGGTCATCGTCACCGCGCCCGAGGGGATCGAGTTCGAGGTCCCCCAGCAGACCCAGGTCATCGTGACCGGGATCGACAAGCAGCTCGTCGGCCAGGTGGCCGCCGACATCCGCGCCCTGCGCAAGCCCGAGCCCTACAAGGGCAAGGGCATCCGCTATGCCGGCGAGCGAATCATCCGCAAGGCCGGCAAGGCCGCCAAGTAGGCGAAACAGTAGGCGAATCGGTAGACGATCATGAGCAACGCGAAGCACAAGCGGGAGCTGCGGCTGCGCCGCCACAACCGGGTCCGCCGCAAGGTGCGGGGGACCCCCGACCGGCCCCGCCTCGCGGTCCACCGGTCCAACCGGCACATGTCGGCCCAGATCATCGACGACGAGGCCGGCCGCACCCTGGCCGCCGCGTCCACCGTCGAGGCCGAGCTCCGCACCGGTGCCACCGGGGGGGTCGAAGCGGCCACCCGGGTCGGTACCCTCATCGGCGAGCGCGCCACGGCCGCCGGCATCGACCAGGTGGTCTTCGACCGCGGCGGCTTCCGCTATCACGGCCGGGTCGCCGCGCGCGCCGACGCCGCACGAGAAGCAGGACTTCGATTCTGATGAACGATCAACGACAGAGTGGTCCCGGAGAGCTCCGCGAGTCCCGGGTCATCAACATCAACCGGGTCGCCAAGGTGGTACGCGGCGGTCGCCGCTTCTCCTTCACCGCGCTGGTGGTGATCGGCGACGGCGCCGGCCGGGTGGGCCTGGGCTACGGCAAGGCCAAGGAGGTGCCCCTGGCCATCCAGAAGGGCACCGAGGAGGCCAAGCGCAACCTCTTCACCGTGCCGATGGCCGGGAACACCATCACCCACCCCATCATCGGCGAGACGGGTGCGGCCCGGGTCATGCTCAAGCCCGCAGCACCCGGTACCGGGGTGATCGCGGGTGGCGCGGCGCGCGTCATCCTCGAGGAGGCCGGCATCCAGGACGTGCTCTGCAAGTCGCTGGGCTCGTCGAACTACATCAACATCGCCCGGGCCACCATCCAGGGCCTCCAGTCGTTGCGCCGGCCCGACGAGGTGGCCAAGCTGCGCGGCCTCGGCGCCGACGAGTTCGTCCCCGCCGGGCTGCTCACCGCCTACCAGGAGTCCGAGCGCGAGGCTCGGGCCGCCAGACGCGGGGCCTGACGATGGCCCTGCACGTCACCCAGACCCGCTCGGCCATCGGCGTCAAGCCCAAGCAGCGGGGCACGCTGCGGGCCCTCGGCCTGGGCCGCATCGGCAAGTCCAACACCCTGCCCGACCGTCCCGAGATCCGGGGCATGATCGCCAAGGTCACCCACCTGGTCGAGTGGCAAGAGACCGGCGACGAGACCAAAGAGGCATCGCGATGAAGATCCACGATCTGCAGCCTGCGCCCGGCTCGCACAAGCGCAAGCAGCGGGTGGCCCGCGGCATCGCCGGCCGCCGGGGCAAGACCGCGGGCCGGGGCATGAAGGGCCAGAAGGCACGCAGCAAGGTGCCCGTGTGGTTCGAGGGCGGCCAGATGCCCCTGCACCAGCGGGTGCCCAAGCTGCGGGGCTTCAACAACCCGTTCCGGGTCGAGTACCAGGCCGTGAACCTCGACACCATCGCCGAGTCCGGCCTCAGCGAGGTCACCCCGGCCACCCTCCATGCCCGGGGCCTGGTGTCCAAGGGCGCGCTCATCAAGATCCTGGGCCGGGGTCAGCTCGACGGCGCGGTGCACGTGGAGGCGCACGCCTTCTCCAGGTCCGCCGAAGCAGCTATCACTGCGGCGGGCGGTACGGTGGTCGTGCTGCCCAAGCCGTGGGGTGACGGACGACCGCCGGCGAAGGGCAACGCCCTCACCAACCGCTGACCGCGGCTGGTTCGGGCACGGACGACACGGCAGACGACACGGCAGACGACGAGGAGCCCCGGTGGCAGCCAGCATCTTGAACATGTTCCGGGTGGAGGATCTCCGGAACAAGATCCTGTTCACGCTGAGCATGCTCGTCCTGTACCGGATCGGCACCCACATCCCTGCGCCCGGCATCGACATCGACGCCATCCAGGTGCTGCGGGACCGCACCGACGAGACCGGCGGCGCCCTGGCGTTCCTGCGGTTGTTCTCCGGCGGCGCCCTCACCCAGTTCGCGATCTTCGCGCTCGGCATCCTGCCCTACATCACCGCCTCGATCATCATGCAGATCCTCGGGGTGGTGATCCCCCGGGTCGAGCAGTGGCAGCAGATGGGCGCGGTGGGCCAGCGCAAGATCACCCAGACCACCCGCTACATGACCGTGGCCATCGCTCTGCTGCAGTCGACCGCCTTCGCGTTCTTGTTCCACAACGGCGGCGGCGGCTTCGGCGGCGGACCCACCGACGGCACCTCGCTCGACCTGCTGCCCAACTTCACCCCGGGCCGGGTGGCGCTGGTGGTGCTGACCCTCACCGCGGGGACCACGCTGTTGATGTGGATGGGTGAGCTCATCACCCAGCACGGCATCGGCAACGGCATGTCGATCCTGATCTTCGTGTCGGTGGTGAGCTCGCTGCCCAACCAGGGGGCCCTGGTCCGTACCGACGCCGGCCTGGGCGGCCTGGTCGGGATCATCCTGCTGTTCATCGCCCTGCTGGTGGCCATCGTCTTCGTCGAACAGGGGCAGCGGCGCATCCCCGTCCAGTTCGCCAAACGGGTGGTCGGCCGCAAGCAGTACGGCGGCCAGAGCACCTACATCCCGCTCAAGGTCAACCAGTCGGGCGTGATCCCCATCATCTTCGCCAGCTCGGTGCTGTACCTGCCCCAGCTGCTGTCGGCGGTGCTGCCCAGCGACAACAACCCCGCCAACAACACCTGGGGCGAGAGCGTCCAGAGCTGGATCGACAACAACCTGGCTCGCTCCGACAGCCCCTGGTACCTGCTGTTCTTCGGGCTGCTGATCATCGGGTTCGCCTACTTCTACACGGCGATCACCTTCGATCCGGTCAAGCAGGCCGACACCATCCGCAAGCAGGGCGGTTTCATCCCCGGAATCCGGCCCGGCCCCCAGACCGAGCGCTACCTGGGCCGCATCCTGAACCGGGTCACCCTGGCGGGCGCGGTGTTCATCGCCCTGGTGGCCCTGCTGCCCACGTTCATCCTCGCCAAGGTGCTCGACCAGGGCAATGTGGGCCAGATCTCCTTCGGTGGCATCTCGATCCTGATCGCCGTCGGCGTGGCCCTGGAGACGATGAAGCAGATCGACTCCCAGCTCATGATGCGCAACTACGAGGGCTTCCTGAAGTAGATGGATGAAAGCGATCGAGGCGGGGACGGCATGGCCATCGGAATGATCATCCTGGGTCGGCAGGGCTCGGGGAAGGGAACCCAGGCCGAGCGGATCTCGGTCGAGTACGGGCTGGTCCACATCTCCACCGGCGACATGCTCCGCCAGGCGGTGACCGAGGAGACCGAGCTGGGCCGGCGCGCCGGCGTCATCATGGCCGCGGGCGACCTGGTGCCCGACGAGATCATGAACGGCATCGTCGAGGAGCGGCTCCACCGGGCCGACGTGCTGGAGGGCGGCTTCCTCCTCGACGGCTACCCGCGTACCCCCGGCCAGGCCGAAGCCCTGGTGTCGTTCGTGGGCGATCGGCTGCAGCTCGCCGTCAACCTCGACGTCCCCATCGAGACCGTCACCGAGCGGCTGCTGGCGCGCGGGCGCGACGATGACACCCGCGAGTCGATCGGGCGCCGGCTGGAGCTGTACGAGCAGGAGACCGCGCCCCTGCTGGCCTGGGCCGACGAGCGGGGCATCCTGGCGGTCGTCGACGGGGTGGGGACCCCCGACCAGGTCTTCGAGCGCATTCGGGGGGTCATCGAGCGGGTCGCGGTCTGATCCGCCCCCAGGCCCCCTCCGGGCAGGTTGGTGCTGGTCAGGGCCCGCCGGTAGGCTCAAACCTCGGCCCGTCGCCGCTTCCGGCGCGCGCCGAGGGCCTCCGTCGCGGCTGGGCCCCCCAAACGAGGTCGGACAAGGAGTCGGACAACTGCCGAAGTCAAAGGAAGATGCGATCGTCATGGAGGGCACGGTCATCGAGCCCCTCCCCAACGCCATGTTTCGAGTCGAGCTCGACAACGGCCACAAGGTTCTCGCCCACATCTCCGGCAAGATGCGCATGCACTACATCCGCATCCTGCCCGGCGACAAGGTCCAGGTGGAGCTCACCCCCTACGACCTCGAGCGCGGCCGCATCACCTATCGGTACAAGTAGTCCAACCCGCCCGCACCCCCCAATCCCCGGGCAGACAGAGGCAATGAAGGTTCGTCCAAGCGTCAAACGCATGTGTGACAGGTGTCGCGTGATCCGCCGCCACGGTGTGGTCCGCGTCATCTGTACCAACCCCCGCCACAAGCAGCGGCAGGGCTGAGAGAGGCTGGTATGGCACGTATCGCTGGGGTCGACGTCCCGCGTGAGAAGCGCACCGTGATCGCGCTGACCTACATCTACGGCATCGGGCCCTCGCTGGCGTCGCACGTGTGCGAGGCCACCTCGGTCGACCAGGACACCCGGGTGCGCGACCTCTCCGACGAGGACGTGGCCAGGCTCCGGAACTACATCGAGGGCGAGCTGCGCGTCGAGGGCGACCTGCGCCGCGAGGTGTCCCAGGACATCAAGCGCAAGATGGAGATCGGCTGCTACCAGGGTCTGCGCCATCGCCGGGGGCTCCCGGTCCGGGGCCAGCGGACCCACACCAACGCCCGTACCCGGAAGGGCCCCAAGAAGACCGTGGCCGGTAAGAAGAAGGTCACGAAGTGACCGGCATCATCGAGGTGACGAAGTAATGGCCAAGCCGAGTGCGGGTGGTCGCAGACCACGAAAGCGCGAGCGGAAGAACGTCACCCACGGGGTGGCGCACATCAAGAGCTCGTTCAACAACACGATCGTGACCATCAGCGACCAGCAGGGCAACGTGCTGGCCTGGGCGTCGGCGGGCAACGTGGGCTTCAAGGGCTCACGCAAGAGCACCCCGTTCGCGGCCCAGATGGCCGCCGAGCAGTGTGCCCGCCGGGCCATGGAGCACGGGGTGCGCAAGGTGGACGTGCAGGTGAAGGGCCCGGGTTCGGGCCGGGAGACCGCCATCCGCTCGTTGCAGAACGCCGGCATCGAGGTGACCGGGATCAAGGACGTCACCCCGGTGCCCCACAACGGCTGCCGTCCCGCCAAGCGCAGGAGGGTCTGATGTCTCGCTACACCGGCCCCAAGGCCCGGGTCTCGCGCCGGCTCGGCACCAACATCTGGGGCACCAAGGGCGAGACCATCGCGCTGGACAAGCGCCCCTACCCGCCCGGCGAGCACGGGCGCACCCGTCGCCGCGGCAACGTCTCGGAGTTCCTCCTGCAGCTCCAGGAGAAGCAGAAGGCCCGGTTCAGCTACGGGCTGACCGAGCGGCAGTTCCGCAACCTCTTCGAGGAGGCCAGCCGCCGCCAGGGGGTCACCGGTGAGAACATGCTCCGGTACCTCGAGCTGCGCCTCGACAACGTGGTCTACCGCGCCGGCTGGGCCGCCACCCGGCCCCAGGCCCGCCAGCTCGTCAACCACGGCCACATCGACGTCAACGGCCGCCGGGTCGACATCCCCAGCTTCCGGCTGCGCAAGGGCGACCAGGTCACGCTGCGCCCCAAGGCGCGCGACATGGTCGTGGTGCAGTGGAACCTGGACGTGCTCGACCGCCAGGCCCCGGCCTGGATCGACATGGTCGACGATGGCTTCGGCGCCGTGGTACGCGAGCTCCCGGTCCGCGAGCAGATCGACGTCCCAATCCGCGAGCAGCTCATCGTCGAGCTGTACAGCAAGTAGCACTACCTGTCGCCGGGGCGACCCCGGCTGCGTTCCCCCAGAGGTGATCAATGCTGGTCATTCAGCGCCCGTCAGTCGAAGCCATCGACGAGGAGTCCGGCAACCGGCAACGCTTCGCCATCTCCCCGCTCGAGCCCGGCTTCGGCCACACCCTCGGCAACTCCCTGCGCCGGACCCTGCTGTCGTCCATCCCGGGCGCGGCGGTGACCCAGGTGCGTTTCGACGACGCCCTGCACGAGTACGACACCCTCACCGGCGTCACCGAGGACGTGACCGAGCTGTTGCTCAACATCAAGGACTTCGTGCTGCGCTCGCACTCCGAGGATCCGGTGGTGTTGCGCATCGATGTGCGGGGCCCGGCCAACGTGACCGCCGGTGACCTGCTCGGCAACCCCGATGTCGAGGTGCTCAACCCCGACCAGCATCTCGCCACCCTCAGCGGCAAGGGCCGCCTGGCCCTCGACGTCACGGTGGAGCGGGGCCGCGGCTACGTGTCCTCCGAGGTCAACCAGACCTCGGCCACCATCGGCGTGATCCCGGTGGACTCGATCTTCTCGCCGGTGCGGCGGGTCACCTTCGAGGTGGAGCCCACCCGGGTCGAGCAGTCCAACGATTTCGACCGGCTGATCCTCGACATCGAGACCGACGGTTCCATCTCGCCGCGCGAAGCGCTGGCGTCGGCCGGCGGCACGCTGCGGGCCCTGGTGCAGCTGGTCGAGGAGATGAGCGACGAGCCCCAGTCCCTGGAGCTGACCGACGTGGCCACCGGCACCGCGGGCTCGCCCGACCTCGACCTGCCCATCGAGGATCTCGACCTCTCCGAGCGTCCCCGCAACTGCCTCAAGCGCGCCCAGGTCAACACCGTGGGTGAGCTGCTGCGCAAGACCGAGGACGACCTGCTGGCCATCACCAACTTCGGCCAGAAGTCCCTCGACGAGGTCATCGTCAAGCTCGACGAGCGCGGGCTGCAGCTCGCCACCCGCGACTGAGGCCGAGGAGCTCCCATGCCTGCACGACCGAGGAAGGGCCGCCGCTTCGGTGGCAGCTCCGCGCACCAGAAGGCGATGATGGGAAACCTGGTCGCCTCCCTGATCGCCGCCGAGGGCATCGTCACCACCGAGGCCAAGGCCAAGGCGCTGCGCCCCGTCGCGGAGAAGATCATCACCAAGGCCAAGAAGGGCGGCCTCCACAACCACCGCCAGATCCTGGCGTTCCTGCGTGACCAGGAGATCGCCGACAAGCTGATGGAGGACGTGGGTCCTCGCTACGCCGATCGCCCGGGTGGCTACACCCGCATCCTCAAGGTCGGCCCCCGCTACGGCGACAACGCCCCCATGGCCCGCATCGAGCTGGTGTAGTCGACTCGAAACCAGAGGTTCCGAGTCGAGAGGATCGGAGCGCCTGAGGGCGCCAGCCTGTTGTCGATCGACCGAGCAAGTCGGATCGATCGACGTTGTCCCACACAGCATGACGGATCGATGACGACAGCGGCAGGCCACTCCCGGTACCGGGCCGTGGTCGCCTACGACGGTGAGCCGTTCCGGGGGTTCGCGCCCAATCCCGGCGTGGCCACGGTGGGCGGCGCCCTGGCCGACGCCCTGTCCACGGTGCTCGGCCAGGCCGTGGAGCTGACCTGCGCCGGGCGCACCGACGCCGGGGTGCATGCCTGGGGTCAGGTGGTCTCCTTCGACGGGCCCGACGACGTCGACCCGGGCCGCCTCCAGCACCGGCTGAACCGCATGCTGGCGCCCGACATCGTGGTCCGCGCCCTCGAACGGGTCGCGAGCGACTTCGACGCCCGGTTCTCCGCCACGGGCCGGACCTACCGCTACCAGGTGCTCGACCGGGCCCTCCCGGACCCGTTCCTGCACCGCACCACCTGGCACGTCGACGAGCCCCTCGACCTCGGGGCCATGAACGCCGCGGCCGCCGACCTGGTGGGCAGCCACGACTTCACGTCGTTCTGCCGCAAGCGCACCCTCCACGTCGCCGGAGAGACCATCCTGGCCGACCTGACCCGCGAGGTCCGCTCCGCGGAGTGGGGTCGCGCCGGCGAGCTGGCCGAGCTCTGGATCAGTGCCAACGCGTTCTGCCACCAGATGGTCCGAGCCGTCGTCGGCACCCTGGTGGAGATCGGCCTGGGCCAGCGCCCCGTCGACTCCATCCCGGCGGCGATCGCAGCGCGCGATCGAGCCGCCGCCGGGGCGTTGGCTCCGCCCCACGGTCTCACCCTCTGGGAGGTGGAGTACCCCGCGAGCCACACAGTTTGAGATCGCAGGCCCCGGCCGTATCCTGGACTGCTGGCCTGGGCCCCCGACCCCTGCTCCGAGCAGAGAACGAGACCGTGAGCACCTATTCTCCCAAAGCACGCGAGATCGAGCGCGAGTGGCACGTCGTCGACGCCGACGGGCTCGTGCTGGGGCGCATGGCCACCGAGGTGGCCCGCATCCTGCGGGGAAAGCACAAGCCCACCTTCGCGCCCCACCTCGACACCGGCGACCACGTCATCGTGGTCAACGCCGACAAGGTGGTGCTGACCAGCGACAAGGCCCGGGACAAGGTCGTCTATCGCCACAGCGGCTACCCCGGCGGCCTCAAGTCCACCACCTACGCCCGGATGCTCGACACCCGCCCGGTCGAAGCGGTCCGGGGCTCGATCCGGGGGATGCTGCCCAAGAACCGGCTGGGCCGCCAGATGCTCACCAAGCTCAAGATCTACGCCGGCCCCGACCATCCGCACCAGGCGCAGAAGCCCCGGCCGCTCGTCCTCGAGCACGCTCGCGCCCGCGACGCCTCCTGAGGGAACCCGCCATGACCCTGCTCGCCCAGTCCACCGGCCGCCGCAAGCGTGCCGTCGCCCGCGTCCGGATCCGTCCCGGCGACGGAGTCATCACCGTCAACGGGCGCACCGTGGAGGACTACTTCCCCTCCGACACCCACCGCATGGTCCTCACCGAGCCCCTGCGCATCACCGAGACCGAGGCCGCCTACGACATCGACGTGACCCTGCACGGCGGCGGGCCCACCGGCCAGGCCGGGGCCCTGCGCCTCGGTATCGCTCGCGGCCTCGTCGAGATCGACCCCGAGATGCGCGAGGCCCTCAAGCGGGCCGGGTTCCTCACCCGTGACCCCCGCAAGAAGGAATCCAAGAAGTACGGGCTCAAGAAGGCCCGCAAGGCGCCCCAGTACTCCAAGCGCTAGCAGCATCGACGGGCTCCCCGATCCGGGGGGTGGGCGGCAGGTACCCTGAGCTGGTCATGACCCTGAGGTTCGGCACCGACGGCATCCGCGGTCGGGCCTACGACGAGCTGACCGTGCCTGCGGTGGAGGCGCTGGCCGTGGCCGCAGGGACGGTCCTCGGCGGCCCGGCGATGGTCATCGGCGCCGACCCCCGCGAGTCCGGCCCCGACTTCGTGGCCGCCATGTGCCGGGGCCTGGTCCACGCCGGGATCGAGCCCTGGCTGGTGGGCGTGGCCCCCACCCCGGTGGTGGCCCACGCCGCCGCGGTCCACGACATCCCGGGGGCGATGGTGTCGGCGTCGCACAACCCCTACCACGACAACGGCGTCAAGTTCTTCGCAGCTGGCGGCCGCAAGCTCACCGACGCCCAGCAGGCGGCGCTCGAAGCCGAGCTCGCCGCCCTCGGCGATCTGGGCGAGCTGGCCGACCCCACTCCCGTCGACCGCAGCGACCTCGGGCGCGACTACCTGGACTGGCTGCGTTCCACCCTCGGCGGCCGCCGATTGGACGGGGTCGACGTGATCGTCGACTGCGCCAACGGTGCCGCCTCGGAGCTCGCGCCCCGCCTGCTGGCCGACCTCGGGGCCCGGGTGACGAGCCTCCACGACCAGCCCGACGGTCGCAACATCAACGATCGGTCCGGCTCGACCGACATGAGCAGCCTGCGGGCCGCGGTGGTCGAGCGGGGAGCCCAGCTGGGCCTGGCCTTCGACGGTGACGCCGACCGGGTGCTGGCGGTCGACGAGCGCGGCCAGATCGTCGACGGCGACCACATCATCGGCATCTGCGCCATCGACCGGCACCGCCGGGGCGAGCTGGTCGACGACACCGTCGTGGTCACGGTCATGACGAACCTGGGCTTCCACCAGGGCATGGCCGCCCACGGCATCGCCGTGCACCAGACGCCGGTCGGCGACCGCAACGTGCTGGAGGCCCTCGAGAAGAACCAGTGGTCCCTGGGGGGCGAGCAGTCCGGCCACGTGATCTTCCACGACATCGCCACCACCGGCGACGGCCTGCTCACCGCGATCCAGCTGCTCGACGTGGTCGTGCGCCGAGGCCGGAGCCTGGCCGAGATGGCCCGGGACACCATGACCCGGCTGCCCCAGGTGCTCCGCAACGTGCAGGTCTCGGGGTCGGCGGACGACGCCATGGCCGCTGCGGGCCCCGAGATCGCCCGGGTCGAGGCTGCCCTCGGCAGCCGCGGCCGTCTGCTCGTCCGCCCCTCCGGCACCGAGCCCCTCATCAGGGTGATGGCCGAGGCCCCGACCGAGGCCGAGGCCGAGGCCGCGGTCGACGGGCTCGTCGAGGTGTTCCGCGCGGCCACCTGAGCCACTCCAGCCCCGGCCTCGCCTGCCGATGGGAGGGGGCGTGGCGGTTCGGGTCCGGCTCCTAGACTGTGCCGGTCCGGTCCGGACCGCTCCGAGAAAGGAAGAGCACGCTCGTGTGTGGCATCGTTGCGATCGTTCGGCGCCGGGCGACCCGGGCCGTGCCCACCAGCGCCGAGGTCCTGACGTTGCTGCCCGAGGCTCCAGCAGTGCTGCCGCCCGAGCAGGCGGCGCTCGATCGGCTGGCTGACGGGCTCGAAGCCGTCGACCGGGCCCTGTCCGGCGTCCCCGGGGTGACCTGCTTGGTCGAGGACGCCGACCTGGTGGCGCTGCTGACCCACCGCATCGACGAGCTCGACGCCGCCATCGCCGCCGCCGAGGCCGAGCTGGAGCGGGCGCCCGACACCAACGGGCTCGAGGCCACCAACGCGGCGCTGCTGCGGGTGAAGGACGCGTCGTGGAGCATCGGACGAGACCGCCTGCGCACCGCCCGGGCGGTCCAGGAGCTCCGCCAGGGCCTCCGCACCGTCGCCGCGCTCGAGGCGTTCACGTCGATCCAGGAGGCGCTCTCGGCGATCGATCGCCTCGAGGTCCGCGGTCGCGACTCGGCGGGGCTGCACCTGCTGGTCCGCGATCACGGGCTCGATCTGGCCGCGCCCGCGGTGGCGGACGAGATCGGGGTCCGCAGCCGCGACCCGCACTTCGGGTCCGGGTCGGTGCGCGTCGCCGACGGGTACCTGAGCTTCGTGTACAAGGCCGCGGCCGAGATCGGCGAGCTCGGCGACAACACCCGGATGCTGCGCCAGGCGCTGCACGATGACGAGCTGCTGCACCGGGCCCTCGACAACGACACCGCCAGCGTGACCGTGCTGGCCCACACCCGCTGGGCCAGCGTGGGCATCATCTCCGAGCCCAACGCCCACCCGCTCAACAGCGAGATGGCCGACGACCGCTCCTGCCCCTACGTGACCGCGGCCCTCAACGGCGATGTCGACAACTTCGCCGACGTCAGGGCCGACGAGGCCCTCGAGATCGCCCCCGCAATCAGCACCGACGCCAAGGTGATCCCCACGCTGATGGCCAAGCACCTGGCCGCGGTCGATCCCCGGGCCGAGCTCGGCGGCGTCGAGGAGTCGTTCCGGCGCACCGTGGCCGCGCTCGAGGGCTCGGTGGCCATCGCCGCCAACGCGGCCATGACCCCCAACCGCTTGCACCTGGCGCTGCGGGGGAGCGGCCAGGCCCTCTACGTCGGCCTGGCCGAGGACGCCTACATCGTCGCCAGCGAGCCCTACGGCGTGGTCGAGCTCACCCGCCGTTACGTCCGCATGGACGGCGAGACCCCCGGCAACCCCCGCAACGAGACGGCCAGCCGGGGCCAGATCGTGTCCCTGGACGGGGCCCGGGCGGGCAGCCTCGACGGGATCCGGCGGGTGGCCTACGACGGGACCGAGCTCCCGGTCGGCGAGGCCGACGTGGTCCGGGCCGAGATCACCACCCGCGACATCGACCGCGCCGACTACCCCCACTTCCTGCTCAAGGAGATCAGCGAGGCCCCCCTGTCGTTCCGCAAGACCCTGCGGGGCAAGCTGGTCGAGGAGGACGGGCAGCTCTCGCTGCGCCTGGGCCGGGCGACGCTCCCCGACGACCTGCGGGCCCGGCTCCGATCGGGCGCCATCAGCCAGATCATGGTGATCGGCCAGGGCACCGCGGCGGTCGCCGGCCAGAGCCTGGCGATGCTCCTCGGGCGCGAGCTGCCGGCGGGCTGCCCGGTGGAGCCCCTACCAGCCACCGAGCTGTCGGGGTTCCACCTCCGCAGCGACATGAGCAACGCGCTGGTGGTGGCGATCAGCCAGTCGGGCACCACCACCGACACCAACCGCACCGTCGACCTGGTACGCAGCCGCGGCGCCACCGTCATCGCCATCGTCAACCGTCGCAACAGCGACCTGGTCGACAAGAGCGACGGGGTGCTGTACACGTCCGACGGGCGCGACGTGGAGATGAGCGTTGCCTCCACCAAGGCGTTCTACTCCCAGATCGCCGCCGGGGCCCTGTTGGCCCTGGCCATCGCCGAGGACCTGGCCCCGGCCACGGAGCACTCGGTGGCCGAGCGCCGCCAGGCGCTGTTGCGGTCGCTGCACGAGCTGCCCGCGGCCATGGACCGGGTGCTGACCCAACGGCAGGCCATCGGCCGGGCCGCCGCCGAGCTGGCGCCCTCCCGCCGATACTGGGCCATCGTCGGCAACGGCCCGAACGTGGTTGCGGCACGGGAGATCCGGATCAAGCTGTCGGAGCTCTGCTACAAGTCCATCGCCGCGGACTCCACCGAGGACAAGAAGCACATCGACCTGTCGTCCGAGCCGCTGATCCTGGTGTGCGCCGCGGGTCTCAGCGGGTCCACCGCCACCGACGTCGGCAAGGAGGTCGCCATCTACCGGGCGCACAAGGCCGCGCCGGTCGTCATCGCCGACGACGGGGCCCTCTACCCGGCAGCGCTACACGTGATCCCGGTCCCGGTCGTCGACCCCGCCCTGTCCTTCGTCCTCTCCACGATGGTGGGTCACCTGTTCGGCTACGAGGCCGCGCTGTCCATCGACGCCCAGGCCGGGCCGCTGCGTGAGACCCGGGCCGCGGTGGAGCACGCGGTGTCGGCCAACCCGTCGATGACCGGCGAGGAGATGCTCCGCACCCTGCGGCCATCCATCGCCACCCAGGCCCAGCGCTTCCTCGAGGGGTTGCGGGCCGGCGAGTACAACGGCCACCTCGAGGCGTCGAACGCCACCCGCATCGCCGCGCTCTTCCGCTACGCCACGGGCACCATCCCCCTCGACAGCTACCAGCTCGACTACGGCAAGGTCGGGACCCCGGCCACCATCCTCGAGGACCTCACCGCCGCGCTCACCCTCGGCATCGAGGACCTGACCCGGCCCGTCGACGCCATCAAGCACCAGGCCAAGACGGTCACCGTCGGCATCTCCCGCAGCGACGAGGCCCTGATCGAGGTGGAACTGGTCAAGGAGCTGCTGGCGGCCGGGACCCCTCGCGATCGGCTCAGCTACCAGAGCCTGCGTACCCTGGCCTCGCTGGACCCGGCCGTGGCCGCGGTCACCGGCTACACCCGGTACCGGATCGAGGGTGACCCCGACACCGACGACTCTCAGCTGGTGATCGTCGGCCGGGGCGGGGTGGCCCGAGACCTGCCGTCACGGGTCGATCGTGACCCGTCGCTGCGAGGCAGCAAGCACCTGGTGTCGGTGGAGCGCCAGATCCTGGTGACCCGGGGTCGGCGGGACGGCCGGCTCATCGTCATCGTCCCCGAGGTCAAGGACAAGCAGGCGGTGGGCATCACCCTGCTGCACGTCCGCCTCGAGGAGAAGCTGGACGCCGACGTGGCCCGGGGGGTGCTGCAGGGCTACCGCAACCGGTACTCGGGCCTGCGGGACTTCGTCACCGAGACCGAGCCCACCTTCCGCGACGACGTCCTCGCCAACGTGCCCGTGGCCGACCTGCTGGTGCTGCCCATCACCGCCCTCGCCGACCACTGGGCCGGGTGACGGCGGGTCTGCGGCTCCGCCGGGGTGGTCACCGCAGCTCGGCGTCGCGCAGGGCGGCGATGTGCTCGGGGGTGGTGCCACAGCAGCCCCCGATCACCCGGGCCCCGGCGCCGACCCACTCCCGGGCGTGCGCCACCAGCTTCTCCGGCGTGGCCTCCGGATCGAAGTGCCAGTTGGGCCTGGTGAAGTAGCCGACCTCCGGGTACGCGCCGAGTGGGCCGTCCCAGCGCTCCCGGATCATCGCCAGCGCGGGGAGCACTGCGGGGATCTCGCTGTGCATGACGGTCACCAGCGCCGGCCCCATCCCGAGGAGGGTGTCGATGGGTTCGGCGAAGTCGAGGCTCGGAAGGTCGAAGCTCACCAGGCCGCTGGCGCCGGGGACGGTCCGGCAGCTCACCCCCAGCCACACCGGGAGCCCCACCTCGAGCGCCGCCTGCATGGCCCGCGGCGCATGGTGGGTGTCCTGCATCATCTCCAGCGCAATGAGGTCGACGCCGCTGTCGGCGAGCAGGTGGGCCATCTCCCGGAGGTCTGCCAGCTCGGCGTCCGGGTCCGGGTAGGCGCCGGGGTCGAACCGGGGTGGCAGGTTCGACATCGAGCCCGCGATCTCCACCCGGACGCCCGAGGCCTCGCGCGCCTCCATGGCCAGGGACACGGCCTGGCGGTTGACCGCCTCGAACTCGTCGCCGATCCCGGCCGCAGCCAGCTGGAACCGGGCGGTGCCGAAGGTGTTGGTGATGATCACCTCGGCCCCCGCGGCGATGTAGGCCTGGTGCACCTCGCGGAGGATGTCGGGGTGGGTCTTCACCGCCAGTCCCGACCAGTTGGCCTCGCTCATCGGCACGCCCCGCCGCTGCAGCTCGGAGCCGGTCCCACCGTCGATCAGCACGATCTCGTCGCGCTCGATCCTCTCCTGCCATCCCATGTTCGTCTCCTCCTCGGCCAGGAGTGTGGCACCGCGCGGCCGTAGACAGACCACTCTTGACGGCGCCCGGTCAGGGGACGAGGTTGAGGAGGAGCGAACGAACGCGAACCAGAGGAGGTTCGACATGTTCATCCAAGTCATCCACGGTAGGACGCAGCACCCCGACGAGCTGCACGACCGGCTCGACATCTGGATGCGCGACCTGCGCCCCGGCGCCACCGGCTACCTGGGCTCGACCGGTGGGGTCACCCAGGACGGCTCGTTCATCCTGATCGCTCGCTTCGAGAGCCGCGAGGCCGCGCAACGCAACAGCGACCGCCCCGAGCAGACCGAGTGGTGGAACGAGACCGAGAAGCTGTTCGACGGCGCGGTGACCTTCCACGACACCGAGGACGTGCATCTGATCACCCACGGCGACATGGACAGCGCCCGCTTCGTGCAGGTGATGGACGGCCACGTCGACGACCACGACCGGGCGGTGCAGCTCGAGCGCGAGGCCGACCCGCTGCTGGCCGAGATCCGGCCCGACCTGCTGGGCGCGCTGACCGCGTACTACGACGACGACGCGTTCACCGAGGTGGCCTACTTCACGTCCGAGGCCGCGGCTCGCCGTGGCGAGAGCAGCGAGCTCCCGGTCGAGGCCCGGGACATGCTCCAGCGGCGCGAGGAGGTCATGCACGTCGACCACTACCTCGACATCACCGACCCCTGGCTCACCAGCGCCTGAGCGACCCCGGCCGGTCACGGCCCCGGTGGGGCCGTGACCCGGGCGCCCCGAGGGCGTGGTTCTCCCGGTCCCGGCGCGAAGCTGTTGTCGTGGAGGTCTCCGTGTGCAGCTCACCGGCCGCGGTCGCGGACCAGGTCGCCGGGATGATCACCGACCTGGTCGCCGTGAGCCCGACGGCGGTGCTCGGGCTGCCCTCGGGGCACACCTCCGCCCCGATCTACGAGCGCCTCGCCACCAGCGGGACCGACTTCGCCGCGGTCACCGGTGTGATGCTCGACGAGTACGCCGGCCTCGGCTGCACCGACCACCGCAGCTTCTGCGCCTACCTGCTCCGGCACGTGATCCGTCCGCTCCACATCCCGGACGGCAGGCTCGAGGTGCTCGACGGCGCTGCGGCCGACCTCGACGCGGAGTGCCGCCGCTACGACGAGCTGGTGACGAGCACCGGGGTCGATCTCCACCTGCTCGGCATCGGTCGCGACGGCCACATCGCATTCGACGAGCCCGGCACCGCGCACGACTCGCGGACCCATGTGGCCGCCCTCGCCGACACCACCCGCCACGACAACCTGGAGCCCTTCGGCTCGATCGACGCCGTCCCGACCCACGCGTTGACCCTCGGCATCGGCACCATCCTCCAGGCCCGGCGGATCGTGCTGGTGGCCACCGGTCCGGCCAAGGCCGACGCGATTGCTGCCGCGGTCACCGGCCCGATCACCGACGCCGTGCCCGCGAGCGCCCTGCAGGCCCACGACCACGTGACCGTCGTGGTGGACCAGGCCGCTGCTGCTCGGGTCGGGCTGGGAGGGTGAGGCGGTCGTCCACGGAACCGACCGGCCGGCTCGGGTCGCCCCTAACCTGCAGCATGTGATCCCGATCGTGACCCCCGAGGAGATGGCCGCGGTCGACCAGGCCGCGCCGGAGCCGGTCGAGGTGCTCGTGGACCGGGCCGGCGCTGCGGTGGCGTGGGAGGCCCGGCGGCTGCTGGGGGGAACCTACGGCCGGCGGGTGGCGGTGCTGGCCGGGCGGGGCAACAACGGCGCCGACGGGCGGTCGGCGGCGGCCCGGCTCGCCCGATGGGGCGCCAGGGTCCAGGTGCTCGACGCGGCCGACACGACCGAGCTGCCCCCGGCCGACCTGGTGATCGACGCCGCCTACGGCACCGGCCTCAGCCGCCCGTTCCACCCACCGGCCACCACTGCGGCGGTGCTGGCGGTGGACATCCCCTCCGGCGTCGACGGGCTGACCGGGGCGATCCCGGGTGATGCCCTGGCGGCGACCACGACGGTGACGTTCCAGGCGCTCAAGCCCGGCCTGCTGCTGCCACCGGGCGGGACCCGGGTGGGACGGGTGTCGGTGGCCGACATCGGCCTCGACGTCTCGGGGGCTCGTTGCCACCTGGTCGAGGGAGCCGACGTGGGCTCGTGGCTGCCGGTCCGGCCGGTCGACGCCCACAAGTGGCGCAGCGCCTGCTGGGTGATCGCGGGCTCGCCGGGGATGACCGGTGCGGCCAGCCTCGCGGCGTCCGGAGCGGCCCGGGCCGGGGCCGGCTACGTACGGCTGAGCACGCCCGGCGGGACCCCCGATGGCCCCGCCGCGGTCGTGGTCCAGCCCATGGCCGCCGAGAACTGGGGCGGCGAGCTCGCGGACGCCGAGCGGATCGCAGGGATGGTGATCGGTCCCGGGCTCGGCCGCGACGACCACACCGGCGCGCAGATCCGCGCCGCCCTGGTGTCCTTCGCCGGCCCCGCGGTGGTCGACGCCGATGCCCTGATCGCCGTGGCCGGCCATCTCGACGTGCTTCGAAACCGCGAGGGGCCGACGGTGCTGACGCCCCACGACGGCGAGTTCGAGGCCCTGACCGGCTGCCGGCCCCCACCGGATCGGATCGACGGGGTCCGCCGGCTGGCGTCCGACAGTGGCTCGGTCGTGCTGCTGAAGGGCCCGGCCACGGTGGTCGCCGGCCCCGGCGGCGACGTCCTGGTGTCCACCACCGGCGACCAGCGGCTCGCCACCGCGGGTTCGGGTGACGTGCTGTCGGGCCTCGTCGGCGCCTTGCTCGCCCAGGGGGTGCCACCCCTGGAGGCGGCGGGTGGGGGAGCATGGGTGCACGGGCGTGCCGCCGAGGCGTGCCCCCGACGTGGAATGGTGGCATCGGACCTGCCCGAGGTGCTGCCGGAGGTGCTCGATGCGACCGACATGGGCTGACATCGATCTCGGCGCGGTGGCGCACAACGTGGAAGCGCTGGCCGCGTACGTGGGCGACGCCGCGATGTGCGCGGTGGTGAAAGCCGACGGCTACGGCCACGGGGCGGTCCCGGTGGGCCGGGCCGCGGTGGAGGCCGGGGCCGAGTGGCTCGGGGTGGCTCTGGTCGAGGAGGGCCGCACCCTGCGCGAGGCCGGCCTGCGCACCCCCATCCTGGTGCTGTCCGAGCCCCGACCACTGGAGATGGTGGAGGTGGTCGCCTACGACCTGACCCCCACGGTCTACAGCGGTGAGGGCCTGGCGGCGGCCGCGGCTGCGGCCAGCCAGGCCGCGGTCACCCTCGACATCCACCTCAAGATCGACACCGGCATGGGCCGGGTCGGCGCCCGTCCCCTCGACGCCGTGGCCCTGGCCACCGCCATCGCCGACAAGGCGTCGCTGCGCCTGGCCGGGGTCTGGACCCACTGCGCCATCGCCGACGTCCCCGACGACCCCTACACCGCCAAGCAGCTCGACATCTACGACGACGTGCTGGGCGCCCTCGACGCCGAGGGCTTCGACGTGGGCCTGCGCCATGCCGCCAACTCGGCGGTGGCGATCGCCCACCCCCGGGGTCGCTACGACATGGTCCGGTGCGGGATCGCGGTCTACGGGATCGCCCCCTCACCCGAGCTCGCCGGCGTCGTCGATCTCCGACCCGCGATGGGGGTCCGGTCCCAGGTCTCGTTCACCAAGCGGATGTCGCGGGGTGACCGCATCTCCTACGGGCTGTGCTGGGAGGCGCCGCAGGACACCACCATCGCCACCGTCCCGATCGGCTACGCGGACGGCATCCGGCGCCGCTCCAGCGAGGTCGGCGGCCAGGTCCTGATCCGGGGGAAGCGCTACCCGATCGTGGGAGCCATCACCATGGACCAGCTGATGGTCGACTGCGGCGACGACCCGGTGGCCGCCGGCGACGAGGTGGTGCTGATCGGCCGCCAGGGCGACGAGGAGATCACCGCCGAC
>JBFKRY010000056.1:0-20825 GCA_041636995.1 Acidimicrobiales bacterium
CACCACCCATCCCGACGGCTCCTGGCTGGCCGAGGAGTGGTTCGGCTTCGTGACCCCGTCCAGCCAGCAGTTCGAGCTGCACCCAGGGCTCCGGAACGCTTCGGTGGACGCCGAACTCGTCCTCGACTACAGCACCTGCACTGGGCCCGCCCCCGACGTGATCGACCCCGGCTGCCACGAGGACGTCGTCCAGGTGTCGGCGCGGGTCGCCGTGGTCTGGAACGGCCGAGGCGGCGTCGAGCGCTCCAACCTCCACCTGCGCGAGGACGGCGTCGGCTTCCGGTTCAACGGGACCACGCACCTCGCCTGGCGGGACGCCGGCGGCGGCGGGTCCGTCATCGGCGGTGGCGTCACGTTGGCCCGGGGTGAGGCAACCATCGCGGTGATCGGCCGTGACAGCTTCGTCCAGTCCTACTTCCTGCGCATGACCTGACACACCGGATGCGCCGAGGGGCTCGTCCGAACGGGTGGTCCCTCGGCGCCTCGGTCGTAGTCCGCATGCGTTCGCGCCCATCTGCACCCACTGGCTCTAGGTCTCCCAGCCGTGGAGCAGCGCCTCGCATGCAGCGTCCTTGCCGATCCGGATGCTCTCCTGGAAGTACTCCTCGTCGAAGAGCAGGTAGCTCATCAGCTCGCGGTACCCCTTGCCGTCGCCAGCGCCGCGCAACACGCGTGCGAGCAGGTAGTTGTCGGTGTCGTGCATCATTTCGAGTAGTCCGGCCCGTTCGTCGGCGATCCGCCCGGCCAGCACACCCATGGCGCCCGGTGGAGGGGACACCCGCATGAACTCGATGCGCCGATAGACGTCCGAGGAGCCCGGCCGACGGAGTGCCTGGAGACCACCCGTCGACGCGGCCTGCTCGACTTGCTGGACCAGCGCGTTGATCCGACGGATCGCGTGGAGGTCCTCGATCATCCGATCGGAGAGGATCGCGTGGAGCGCCTGCGCGCCGGCGTATGCCATGTCGGGTCGTGGGCCCGTTTCCGTGACCTGGAAGGGCGGACCGTGCTCGGTCGACGCGGCCGCCACCAAGATGATGCGGTCTGCTCCGAGGCCGATCGCGTGACGCATCGGTGCGTTGAGGCGGACACCGCCGTCGACATACCACCCGGCGGCCGACTTCGGGGTGTCGATGCGCTCGGCCGGGAACGCGACCGGGATGGCCGCTGAGGCCAGAATGTGTTCGGCACCGATCTGGGTCCGCACGACGTCGTGTGCATGCGCGGGTTCCCCGAGGTAGCCACGGGGCACCCGCTCGTCGAGGAAGAGCACACTCCGCCCGCTGGCCATCCCCACGTCGCGACGCTCCTCACCCGGCGGTACCCGGGTGCCGACGACGCCGACCGCATCGACCGCGACGTCTGCATCGACGACGTTGGCGTGCAGCCGGCTGGCATCGAATCGAGCTGCAGCCGTGTCGTGGAGCCGCTCGGTGTCGAGCAGGCTCGGGGTCCCGCTCCCCAGGCCCAGGGCCATGCCGAGGAGGTACCGCATGCCCGTCGGCCACAGGCTGCAGGCGATCGGCTCGTAGACGTCTTCGGCTCCCATCTCGCTCCAGAGCTCGGTCAACTCATGGGCTACCCGGGTAGCGCCGAGGTTCGCGTTGGCTCCCCAGAGCGCGGCGTTGATCGCCCCAGCGCTGGTCCCCAGAAGGACCAGGCGCCCCTCCTCGCGCCGCTCCAGCTCAGGGATGATGACCGAGAGCGCCCCTGCCTGGAACGCTCCACGAGCGGCGGCACCGGCCAGCACGACAGCCAACCTCGGTGCTTCCGTGTTCTTCGTCTCTTCCATAGCTCGACCGTGAGCGCGGACGGCTGGATCGGCCAGAGCCCGAAGTCACGATCGGGGTGCCCGAGCGCACTGACCACACTGCTCGGGTCGGCCTGGCATGGAGTGGACGATGGACTCGATCCCGCGATGACCGGATTCCACGTCCATCGAGTCACACGCGCTCGATCTCGGCGGGAGGTGCTGCAAGTACCGTGCCCGACCATGACTCGTCGCATCTTCGTCGACACCGAGTGGACCGCAGCTCCGTGGTCAGCGGACTCGGAGCTGTTGTGGGTCGGTCTCGCCGACGAGGCCGGCTCGGCCTGGAGCGCCGTCGCCGCCGACGTCGATCTCGAGCCGCTCGCCCACGGTGACATCGTGCCCCTGATACCCGCTGACGAACCCCGACTCGGTCGCGCCCAGCTCGCGGCAGCAGTGGTGGAGTTCTGTGGCGACGTGGACGAGCTCTGGGCGTGGATCCCCACGGTGGAGAGCGTCGCGGAGTGGTTCGGTCTCGGTCCCGAGGCGGCCGACCTGTACGCCCGGTACTGGGACGTGGACCTCCAGCTGCTGCAGGCGCTCGTAGAACCGTGGCCGGAGACCTGGCCGACCCGGCTCCTCGATCTGAACGCGGCAGCGGCGGAGGCCGGCGTCGACATCCCCGACAGGAGTCCCGAGCACCTGAATCCCCAGGTCCAGGCCCGGTGGAACCGCCAGCTGTTCGAGCTGATCCTCCGATCCCGGCAGGGCTGAACCGTCTCGCCAGCCCGGGCCCGCAGGCCCCGCAGTCAGGTGACCCCCTCGGCGGCCGCGAGGTCCGAGAGGGGGACCTGGGCCCGGGCGCCCAGGTGGCTGATGACCTCGGCGGCGGCGACGGAGGCCAGGCGGCCGCAGGTGGCCAGGTCCAGGCCCCGGGTGTAGCCGTACAGGAAGCCGCTGGCGTACAGGTCGCCGGCGCCGGTGGTGTCGGCAACCCGCACCGGCTCGGGGTCGACCACCACGGTGTCGTCGGCGGTGACGATCACGCTCCCCCGCGGGCCCCGGGTGCAGCAGGCCACCTCGACCCGGCCCCGCAGGATCTCGACCGCCTGCTCGAAGGAAGCGCCGGGGTACAGCGACGCCAGCTCCTTCTCGTTGCCGAACAGGATGTCGATGGCCCCGTCCACCAGGGCCAGCCACTCATCGTGGTGCCGTTCCACGCAGAAGCTGTCCGAGAGGGTGAACGACACCTTGTTGCCGGCGGCGGCGCATATGTCGACCGCCTTGCGGATGGCCTCCTTGGTGATGTCGATGTCCCAGATGTAGCCCTCGCAGAACAGCACCCGGGCCCCGGCGACCACGTCGGCGTCGATGTCGTCGGGGTGAAGCATGCTGCTGATGCCGAGGAACGTGCTCATCGTCCGGGCCGCGTCCGGGGTGACCACGATGAGGGACCGGGCGGTGGGCGGCCCCTCGGTGGCCTTGGGGATGTCGAAGCCCACGCCCGCGGCCCGGATGTCGTGGGTGAACACGTCGCCGAGCTGGTCGTCGCGGACCTTGCCGACGTAGCCCGCGGCCCCGCCGAAGGAGGCCACCCCGGCCATGGTGTTGGCCGCCGATCCCCCCGAGGTCTCGATCGCCGGGCTCATCCGGTCGTACAGCTCCGCGGCCCGATCGGCGTCGATCAGCGTCATCGCCCCCTTGACGAGGCCGTTCTCGACGATGAACTCCTCCGGCTCGTGGCTGATCACGTCGACGATGGCGTTGCCGATCCCGACCACGTCGTATCCATGCTGTGTCAAGGCGCCCCTTCCGACGCCGAGAGGGTAGCGCCCGCCACCGGGGCAGGGCGCGGAACCGTGCCCACCACTGGACCCCAGGCCCTACGATCTGGCGGGTGAGCGACATCGCCGACCACCGGCTCCCCCGCACCGTCCTGCCCCGGCACTACGACCTCGAGATCGAGCCCGATCTGCACGCGGCCACCTTCGCCGGCCGGGTCCGGATCGACATCGACGTTCGCGAGCGGACCGGCGAGATCCTCCTCAACGCGGTCGAGCTGACCGTCGACGAGGCCACCCTGGTGGCCGCCGACGGCAGCCGGCAGCGGGCCACGGTCCACCACGACGACCAGGCCGAGCGGCTCGCCCTGCGCCTCGACTCGCCCGTCGAGCCAGGCGCGGCCTCACTGGAGCTGATCTTCGACGGGCTGCTCAACGACAAGCTCGCCGGCTTCTACCGCAGCACCTTCGTCGACGAGCACGGCGACACCCGGGTCATCGCCACCACCCAGTTCGAGTCCACCGACGACCGGCGGGCCTTCCCGTGCTGGGACGAGCCCGACATCAAGGCCACCTTCGCGGTGGCCCTGGTCCACGACCCCGAGCTGCTGGCGGTGTCGTCGGGGCCTGCGATCGAGCGGACCGAGATCGGTGACGGCCGGGTCCGGACCCGCTTCGGGACCACGATGGTGATGTCCACCTACCTCCTCGCGTTCGTGGTCGGACCGCTCGTGGCCACCGAGCCCGTCGACGTGCACGACGTCCCCCTCCGGGTCATCCACGCCCCCGGCCGGGGCCACCTGACCGCGTTCGCGCTCGACGCCGCCGCATTCAGCCTCCGGCACTTCGCGCACTACTTCGACATCCCCTACCCCGCGGACAAGCTCGACCTGGTGGCGCTGCCCGACTTCGCGTCCGGGGCCATGGAGAACCTGGGCTGCATCACCTTCCGGGAGGCGCTGCTGCTCCTCGACCCGGCCGAGTCCACCCAGCCCGAGCAGCAACGGGTGGCCGACGTGATCGCCCACGAGGTGGCCCACATGTGGTTCGGCGACCTGGTCACCATGAAGTGGTGGAACGGGATCTGGCTGAAGGAGGCCTTCGCCACGTTCTGCGAGATGCATGCCACCGACGCCTGGCGGCCCGAGTGGAAGCGCTGGGAGCTGTTCGGTCAGGGTCGCAGCGCGGCCTTCGACGTCGACTCGCTCGCGGCCACCCGCCCCATCGAGTTCGAGGTGGTGTCCCCCGACGACGCCGAGGCCATGTACGACGTGCTCACCTACGAGAAGGGCGCGGCGGTGGTCCGGATGCTCGCGCAGTACCTGGGCGAGCACCGCTTCCGTGACGGCATCCGCCACTACCTGGACGCGAACGCCTACGGCAACACCGAGACCACCGACCTCTGGGACGCTATCGAGGAGTCCTCCGGCGAGCCGGCCCGGCGGATCATGGACAGCTGGATCTTCCAGGGCGGCTATCCGCTCCTCACCGTCGAGCGCACGTCCCCCACCTCGGTGCACCTGCGCCAGCAACGCTTCGGGTACCGCGACGACGTGGCCGACACCCTGTGGTCGGTCCCGGCGGTCATGGGCGTGGGGGTCGCCGGCAGCCGACGGCGGGTGCCGGTGCTGTTCGACGGTCCCGACGCCGAGGTCGACCTGGGCCCCGACCCGTTCGACTACGTGGTGGCCAACGAGGACGCGAGCGGCTTCTACCGGGTCGAGCTCCTCGGCGATCTCACCGACCGCCTGATCTCGGGCGTCAACCACCTGTCACCTGTCGAGCGCTTCGGCCTGGTCGACGACGCCTGGGCGCTGGTGGTCGCCGACCGGGCCGGGGCCCGGGACTGCGTCGACCTGGTGGCTGCCATGGCCCTCCACGAGCAGGACCTGGCGGTGTGGCGGCGCATGCTGGAGATCGTCGGCATCATCGACGACCACCTGGAGGGTTCGGCGCGCGACCGGCACCGCAGCTGGGGCATCGCCCTGGTGGCGGAGGCCCTCCAGCGCATCGGCCACGAGCCCCAGCCCCACGAGCCCGAGGCCCGAGCCGAGCTGCGCGCCGCGCTGTTCGCCACCGGTGGCTTCCTGGGGGATCCCTCCCACATCGCCCAGGCCCGGGAGCTGGTGGACGAGCCGGCCGATCCGGCCCGCACCGTGGCTGCGATCCGGATCGTGGCCACCAACGGCGACGGCGACGACTTCGGCCTCTTCGTCGACCGCTACGAGAACGCGCCCACACCCCAGGAGGAACGGCGGTACCTGTTCGCGCTGCCGCGCTTCAGGCGGCCCAGCGAGGTCGCGAGGCTCGTCGATCTGGTGGACGCCGGCCGGGTCCGGACCCAGGACGCGGCCTACGTGCTGGCCGGAGGCCTGGCCAACGTGGACGCCGCGACCCAGGTGTGGTCCTACGTGGCGTCGAGCTGGGAGGAGCTCAACAAGCGGCTCCCGGTGAACTCCATCCCTCGGCTGATCCAGGGGGTCCAGGCGATCGGCGACCGGGAGATGGCGACGGCGATCGACGAGTTCTTCCAGACCCACCAGGTCCCCCAGGCGGGCCGGACCCTGTTCCAGCACCTGGAGCGGATGTGGGTCACCGTGCGGCTCCGAGAGCGGCTGCGAGCGCAGCTGGGCTGAGCAGGGCCGTCAGGCCGACTCCGCGGCGAAGGCCATGGCGTCGTCCCACGAGGCGCCCTGCGCGATCAGGCCCCGGTACTGCATGACGTGGCGGGGACGGTTGAAGCCGAGAATGCCCATCAGGCGGCCGGCGCGCCCGTATGCGGCGGCGAAGCGTCGCTCCTCCACGCTGCCGGTCACGATCTCGACGATGTCGTCGGGCCGGGTCCGGCCCGCGAGCTGGATCTTGCGGTCGAACTGGTCGCTCCAGAACCAGGGGATGGGCCGGTACCGCTCTGGCTGGCCACCGAGGAGCCGGCGGGCCGCGTGGACCCCCTGCTCCACTGCGTTGTCCCAGTGCTCGACCCGCATGACCTCGTCGAACGCCGCGTTGGGCCAGCGGGCGACGTCGCCGGCAGCCACCACCCCGGGCGCCGCCAGGCAGGTCTGGTCGCACACCACGCCGTCATCGAGGGTCAGCCCGCTGCCTTCCAGCCAGTCGGTGTTGGGGACCACTCCCACGCCGACGACGACCACGTCGGCCTCGAGGCTGGTGCCGTCGCCGAGCTCGACCCGCTCCACCCGGTCGCCGCCGACGATGCGGTCCACGCCCACGCCGGTGCGCACGTCGACCCCGTGGTCCCGGTGCACGTCGGCCAGCACCCGACCCATGGCCTCGCCGAGCACCCGCTCGAAGGGCACCGGCGCCACCTCCACCATGGTGACGTCGAAGCCCATCTCCCGGGCGGTGGCGGCCACCTCGGCGCCGATGAAGCCCGCGCCCACCACCACCACCCGCTGCGGGCTGGCCGTCAGCGCGGCCCGGATGGCCAGGCAGTCGTCCAGGGTGCGGAGGGTGTGCACCCCGTCCAGCCCGTCGGCGCCGCCGATGGTACGGCAGCGGGCCCCGGTGGCGATCACCAGCCCGTCGAAGCCGACCGGGGGGCCGTCGGCCACCCGCACCTGGCGGCTGTCGAGGTCGAGGCCGGTGGCCCGGAGCCCGAGACGCCAGTCGAGCTCCAGCTCGGCGAGGGACTCGTCGTCGGCCAGAGGGGCCCGGTCGGGGGGCCACTCGCCGGCGAGGATCTGCTTCGACAGCGGCGGTCGGTCGTAGGGCAGGCGATCCTCGTCCCCGATCATCGTGAGCCTGCCGTCGAACCCGTCGCGGCGGAGGGTCTCGGCGGCCCGCAGTCCGGCCAGGGACGCGCCGACGACGACGATCGACTCCATCAGCAGCGGGCGCCGACCGGGGTCAGTCCTCGGCGATCGAGATGGCCTGCTTGGGGCAGCGCTGGACGGCCTCTTCGACCTCGGGGCGGAGCTCCTCGGGCGGCTCCTCCTGGAGGATGTAGAGGAAGTCGTCGTCGCGGACCTCGAAGACCTCGGGCGCGACCTGCATGCAGATGGCGTTGCTCTCGCACAGGTCGAAGTCGACGACTACTCGATACCCCATTTCGGCTCCTCCGGGACGGGTGGCTCGGGCCACGTTAGCCCACGCCTCCTCCAGTCCACCGGGCCCGGGAGTGACGCCGCGGGCAGAGCCGGCGTGATCGCGTCAGACCAGCTCGCAGGGGGCCTCCGGGCCGGCCCGGCGGGCCACCACCAGACCGTCGGCCACCACGGCCACCTCACCTCGGCCGCCGCTCAGCGCGTAGAGGTAGACCGCGACCGCGTTGCACGCCTGGATGGGCTCGTCACCCTCGGCGTCGATGATGAAGGTCACGGTGATCCCGTCGAGCCCGCCGTCCACCCGCTGGATGTCGTAGCGGACCTTGGGCACCCAGGCCGCACCGGCGAAGTTGCCCTCGACGTAGGCCTCGACGCCGTCGACGAGGGCCGCAGTCGAGTCCACCGGGCCTGCCGGCAGCGTGGTGCTGTCGATGCCGCAGACCCGCACCGCGTGCTCGGTGAAGGCGGCCCGGGCCGCCTGGGCGTCCGGGTCGAACGCCGCGGAGAACAGCTGGTCCAGCTCGTCGATGTCGCGCAGCCCCCGGGTGGTGTTGGACAGCTCCTGGACTGCGTCCCGGATCTCGCGCGGGGCCACCTTCAGCAGCGCCGCGAGGTCCTCGGCCTGGACCACCTCGTTCGACGCGGTGAGCCCCTTCCCCTCGACGAGCAACTGGCAGTAGGCCTCGAGGTCGCCCCCGTCTCCCCCACCGCACGCCGACAGCGGCACGGCGACGACGACGAGAGCGGCGAGCAGCCGATGGCGCACCGGCCCATCATGCCCCACCGTCGGACCCCCGGGTGGCCAGCCCGCAGGAACCGTTCCAGCTCAGCTCAGCGACGCCACCAGCTCGATGTCTGCCGCCGAGCACGTACCCGCCAGCCGCGACAGCGATGTCGACCCCACCTGCCAGCTGGCGAAGCACTCGGCGAAGTCGCCGGCGCCGGTGGCGAAGTCGGCTGCCCCCGAGGTGGGCCACCAGGGGGCCTCGGCGTCGATCCCCCGAGCCTGTTTCCACGCCCGACGATCGCCGGTGTCGTTGTAGGTCAGGTCGGCGGCATGGCCGAGCTCGTGGGCGATGACCCGGGCCAGCTGCCAGGTGGAGTCGCCGGGGCGGACGTGGATCACGATCCGTCGCTCGCCCGAATGGGTGACCCCACGCAGCGGGCCCCCGTCGTCCTCGAAGACGATGGTCCAGCCGGCCAGGCGCACCGACCACGGGTACGAGAGCAGGGCCAGGGCCTCGGCGCCCCTGGCCTCGGCGCTTGGTGGTGGTGGTGGTGGTGGTGACGGTGGTGGTGGTGACGGTGGTGGTGGTGACGGTGGTGGCGCCGGATCCGGGGGTGGCTGGGCACCGACGGCTTCGTCGGCCTCGGGGTCGGCAGCAGGGTCGGCCTCCGGGTCGGCAGGAGGGTCGGCCCCGGGGTCGGGAGCAGGGTCGGGGTCCTCGGGCCCGTCGGCCTCCGGGTCGGGGGCAGGGTCGGCGCCGGGGTCGGGTGCAGGATCCGGGACGGGTGCCGGCTCGTCGATCGC
Source organism: Acidimicrobiales bacterium (assembly GCA_041636995.1). Taxonomy (GTDB): domain Bacteria; phylum Actinomycetota; class Acidimicrobiia; order Acidimicrobiales; family UBA8592; genus JBFINV01. The sequence continues at coordinate 9,127 of JBFKRY010000056.1, forward strand.
GGGCGCCTCGCGCACGTCAGCGGGTTCGTCCGGTCGCACCGGCTGGTCCGCCTCGTTGCCCGCGTCCGGAGCGCCGGGGGCGGGGCCGGGCTCGGACCCGGGCTCAGTGAGGCCGAGGGCGGCGGCCGTTGACCTCGTCGATCGCCCATCCGACGGGTCGGGCTGCCGCCCCCGGACCTCGACCTTCGGCGCGACCTCCGCTGGATCGGAGGCCGAGCCGTCGTCCCGGCTGGTTGCTGGCATGTCGATTGTCAAGGTCAGGGCGACGAGCCCGAGATTGACCACCACGGCAATCGAGACCCGTCGACTCCTGCCCACACTCCAGTGCTACGGACCCCAGGCGCCGCGGAGAAGGGGCCGGCGCCAAGAAGGCGCGAGCGAACCAGCTCCGTCACACCTTCGGTGTTGCCGTCCCCACCTGGGGTGGCAAACGCGGAGGGGCCCAGGCGCGCCGGAGCGCCCGGACCCGTCGATCAGGCTGTGGGGAACGCGGCCGCGTCAGACGGCGTCGTTGCCCTCCTCGCCGGTGCGAATGCGGACCAGACGCTCGACGCTGCTCACCCAGATCTTCCCGTCACCGATCTTGCCGGTTCGAGCGGCACCCATCACCGCGTCGACCGCCTTCTCGACGTTGTCGTCGGCGACCACGATCTCGAGCCGGCTCTTCGGGGTGAACGCCACCTTGTACTCGGTCCCACGGTAGGTCTCGGTGTGGCCGCCCTGACGGCCGAAGCCCTGGGCCTCGGTGACCGTCATGCCCTGCACCCCCAGCGGGGCCAGGGCCTCCTTCACCTCTTCGACCTGATGAGGCTTCACCACCGCGGTGATCAACTTCATTGGCGATCGACCCTCCTGCGAGCTGCATTCGTAACGGTACAAAGTACACAAATCCAGGACGGTTGCCGCGTTATTCCTGGAATTCTGACAGAAGCCTGTCCTCGAACTGTACTAAGGTATCGATACATTGCCGGGAAGGACCCGGTGGTCGACAGGCGAAGTCGCCAGTCGAGAACGACAATGAAGACCGCACGAGCACCAGCGACGACGATGATGATGGCCCCCCAGCGACTGGGTACCCGCATCCAGATCGACACCTCCTCCAAGATCCCGCCCTTCGAGCAGCTGCGCGCCCAACTGGCACTCATGGTGTCCTCGGGCAGGCTCCGGCCCGGCAGCCGGGTCCCGACCGTGCGCGGCCTCGCCGAGACCCTCGAGCTCTCGAACGGCACCGTCGCCCGCGCCTACCGCGAGCTGGAGCACCAAGGGATCCTCATCGGGCGGGGGCGGCGGGGCACGTTCGTGGCCGACGAGCCTCCCAACGCCTACTCCGTCCAGGAGCGGCGCCGGCACCTGGCCGAGGCGGCCAGCACCTTCGCCGCCACCGTGCACCAGCTCGACATCGGCGACGCCGAGGCCATCGACGCGCTCACCGCGGCCCTCGCCCAGCGGGTGCACAGCGACTGAGGCCCCCCGACGTCGGCCATGGACACCACCAGCTCGCCGATGACGCCTCCGGGCCCGCTCGTCAGCGGCGCCTGGCTGGCGATCCATCACCTCGAGGTGAAGCTCTGCGACGTGCGCTGGTACCTCGACGGTCGATCGGGCCGGGCCGCCTACGAGAGCGGTCACATCCCGGGCGCGGTCTTCGTCGACCTGGACACCGACCTCTCGGCCCCCGCCGGCCCGGGCGGACGCCATCCCCTACCCGCGCCCGATGACTTCGCGGCCGCCCTGTCCCGGCTCGGCATCGGCGACGGCGACGTGGTCGTCGCCTACGACGACTGCGCCGGCATGGTGGCCGGCCGGCTCTGGTGGATGCTCGACTGCTGGGGTGAGACCGCGGCCGTCCTCGACGGCGGGCTCGCCGCCTGGCCCGGACCGCTCGAGCAGGAGGAGCCCGACATCACGCCGGCCACGCTCACCGCCCGGCCCTGGCCACCCGAGCGGTTCGCCACCGCGGCGGAGGTGGCGGACCTGGCCGGCGACGAGGTGCTCGTCGACGCCCGGACCGCGGACCGGTACCGGGGCGAGCCCAACGACATCGATCCCCGCTTCGGGCACATCCCCGGTGCTCGCAGCGCCCCGCACACGGGCAACGTCGAGGGCGGCCGGTTCCGGCCCGCGGCGGCGCTTCGACACCGCTACCAGGAGCTCGGGGTCAGCGAGGAGACGCCGGTCGTCGCCTACTGCGGCTCGGGGGTGAGCGCCTGCAGCGACCTGCTCGCCATGCGCGAGGCCGGGCTCGGCCGGCCCCGTCTGTACACCGGCAGCTGGTCCGAGTGGGGCGCCGACCCCGACCGCCCGATCGAGACCGGCTGACGCTCAGCGCTCCTTGACCGCGACCACGTCGGCGCCCGCGGCCTCGGCGAGCGCCGACGGCGAGACCGGGAAGCAGGCATCGGGCGTGCCTGCGGCCGCCCAGATCTCGTCGTAGCCCAGCAGGTCCTTGTCCATCAGGGTCCGGAGCTCGCGGGGATGGCCCAGCGGCGGCGTCCCCCCGATGGCGAAGCCGGTAGTCTCGCGGACCTGGTCGGCGGACGCCTTGGCCAGTGACGGCACCCCGAGCACCGCTGCGACCGCGGCCTCGTCCACCCGGTTCGAGCCCGAGGTCAGGACCAGGACTGGTTGCCCCCCGGCCATGAACACCAGCGACTTCACGATCTGACCCAGCGAGCAGCCGACCGCGCCCGCGGCGTCGGCTGCCGTTCGGGTCCCCGCGGGGAACCGGTGCACCTCTGGCTCGAGGCCGGCCTGCCGCGCGGCCTCGACGAACCGCTCGATCGCGCTCACCGCCGAGAGGCTACTGCGGTGTCCGGCGACGAACCCCTCAAGTACGGCTGCACCGGGACCGATGGGACCGCGAACCAAGGATGGGACAAAACGGCCAAGGAGGGCTGTCTTTGTCCCGCGCGGATCGATCCCAGCGACCGAGGCGCTCGAAGCATCCGCACCTGCTGACGTTCCTCGTCCTGGTCGCAGCGGCATCGCTCGGGGTGAGTGCCGACACCAGCGCTGGCACCCCCCGCACCGTGGTCGCGCAGTACACCGTTCGGTCCCAGGCGGAGGCCCCGGCGGTCGACGCGGTGCAGACGCCACGGGCGGTCGGCAGAGCCGCCGTCGCGGCCCACGTGGGTTCGCCACCCGATCCGCTCGAGCCGGGATCGCCGCCACCGCCGGAGATGCGTGCGCACGAGGTGACCGGGCGCGCCGCGCTGGCTCGGATCGGGTACCCCTGGCGGACCGAGCTGCCCGGCTGGACGATCGACTTCCACTCCCATCACCCCACGCTCCGGGGGATCACCCGGCCCGGTGAGCGCCGGATCGACGTGTACGTCCACACCGACGACGTGTTCGAGCTGGCCGCGGTGGTGGCCCACGAGCTCGGCCATGCAGTCGACGTGACCATCAACGACACCGGGGCCCGGCGCCGCTGGAAGGCGGCACGGGGCATCGGGGCCGCGGTCGCGTGGTGGCCGACCCCGGGGCGAGCCGACTTCGACACCGGCTCGGGCGACTTCGCCGAGTGCTTCGCCGCATGGCAGCTCGGGGCCCCCAGCCGCTCGGCCTACGGCGACTGCCGCTCGTCGGACCTCGACCTGCTGGCCGAGCTGATCGGCTGAGCGGGCCAGCCGACCGCTCTCGGCGTGGCCGGTAGGGTGCCGTCATGGCAGGGCCGATGGACGGGGTGCGGGTGGTCGAGCTCGGGGTCTGGCTGGCCGGCCCGGCCGCGGCCGGGATCCTCGCCGACTGGGGCGCCGACGTGGTCAAGATCGAGCCCCCCGGGGGTGACCCGGCCCGGACGTTCACGCGCATGCTCGGCGGCGACCTGCCGTCCAACCCCCCGTTCGAGCTCGACAACCGGTCCAAGCGCTCGATCGTGCTGGATCTGGCGACGCCGCTCGGGCGGGACGCCGCGCTCGCGCTCGTCGACGGCGCCGACGTGTTCGTGACCAACGTGCGGGCCGGGGCCCTGGCCCGCCTCGGACTGGACTGGGACAGCCTCCGGGCGCGCAACCCGACGCTGGTCTACTGCTCGATCACCGGCTACGGGCTCGAGGGCGACGATGCCGACGTGGCCGCGTTCGACATCGCCGCGTTCTGGGCCCGGTCGGGGATCGCCAGCCTGCTCACCCCGCCTGGTGCCGATCCTCCGTTCCAGCGGGGCGGCATGGGCGACCACAACACCGGGCTGGCCGGGGCCGCGGCGGTGTCGGCGGCCCTGTACGCCCGGGAGCGGACCGGCGAGGGTCAGCTGGTCGCCACCTCGCTGTACCGCGAGGGCGTCTACACCATCGGCTTCGACGTCAACGTGGCGTTGCTGTGGGGGCTCACCCTCGCCGTCGGGGAGCGCCACTCGATGGGGAACGTGACCATCAACAACTACGTGGCCGGCGATGGCCGCCGGTTCTGGGTCGTGGGCCTCGACGCCGAACGTCACTGGCCGCCCCTGGCCCGGGCGGCGGGCCATCCCGAATGGGTCGAGGACCCGCGCTTCGCGACCCGGGCGGCTCGCTACGAACACGCCGGTGAGCTGGTGGCCCTGCTCGACGCGGTGTTCGCCACGAGGCCGCTGGACGAGTGGGCTCAGCGCTTCGCCGCCGAGACCGACTTCTTCTGGGCCCCGGTCAACAGCGTCGACGACGTCCTGGCCGACCCCCAGTCGGCTGCGGCTGGCGTCTTCGTCGACGTGCCCGATGGGGTGTCGACAACCCGGATGGTGGCGTCACCGGTCGACTTCCACGGCACCCCGTGGAAGGCCCGATCGACGGCGCCCGACCTGGGCGAGCACGGGGAGGAGATCCTGGGCGAGATCGGCTACGGCGACGAGCAGATCGCGGCGCTGCGGGCGGCCGGAGCCCTGGGCTGATCCGCGCCCCTCGTCAGCTCGACGGCCCGACGGCGGCCCCGGCCTCCTCGGCAGAGGTCGCCGGGTGCACCTCGAGGGCGACGCCGGGAGCGAGCGAGGCCAGCACTGCGCTCGTGGCGCTGAGCTGGCTGGAGCCCGACGGGCGGCTCTCGACGAGCACTGCCCGGGTGAGGTCGGCGAGACGCTCCCCCGCGAAGTTGCAGGGGACCAGCGCCGCCTCCATCGGCGACACGGTCGGGTTGTACGCGACGCTCTCGGCGGTGCCGCCGGCGTAGGTCCTGCCGCTGGCGCCGACGACGGTCACCCCGGCGTAGTCCCGGGTGTAGGGGGCGTAGCAGGCGTTGGCGGCGGCCAGGGCCGCGGCCACGACGGGATCCTCGGACGGCTGGTCGAGCGAGAGCCGGTGATCCTGGCCGTCGAGCAGGCGGGAGGCGTTGCCGAGCTCGCCCGGGCCGAAGGCCTCGGGCAGCAACGCGCCGAGGGTGGTGGGCCCGGTGGCCAGGGAGATGTGGAGGGCGGGGCCGGCCCGCAGCTCGTAGAGGAACTGGCGGCAGTGCCCGCAGGGTGCCGCCGACATGGCGAGGCCCCTGACGCCGGTCTCGCCGTGGTGCTTGGCGTTCACGATGGCGGACTGCTCGGCGTGGGTGCAGAGGCTCAGGGCCTCACCGGGGAACTCGAGGTTGCAGCCCCAATAGAGGGCGCCGGAGTCACCGAGGCTGACGGCACCGACCATGAAGCCCGAGATCGGGGCGTACGCGTACAGGCTGGCGACTCGGGTGAGCCAGAGCATCAGCTCGGGCATCGTCGAGCGGCCGTCCCGGAGCACCCGCTGCACCAGCTCCGGCTCGAGCCGTCCGTCGGACCGGGCACCGACCGCCTCGAGGATGTCCAGTGCCTGGGAACGGTCCAGGTCACCCGGGCCGCCCTCGGTGTCATCCAGCACCAACTCGATGTCGCGGTCCTCGCCGTGGATCCTCATGTCGTTCCTCACGCCCCGATCCCAGCCCGGCGACCGCGCCGTCCGGAGCCCGTCGATCGGGCCCGGGGGCCGGATCATCCGGATCCGGCTCAGGCAGCGTAGCCACTGACGCGGTCGCGGCTCCGACTCGCGGGCGACGCCTCGGCGATCGGCGCGGCTTCGCCGAAGGCGTCGAAGTAGGGTGACGGCCCATGGACCTCCCCGTTGCCGTCTTCGTCGCGATCGTCGCCGCCTCGGTGGTCGTCGGGATCCTCCTCGCCACCCTCGTGGATCGCTGGCGGCGGTACCGCAAGGACCAACGCGACGCCGCCGCCGTCGAGGAAGCCGCGGTGCTCAGAGCAGAACTGGACGAGGCGGTGCGGTCCTCGCGGCGCGAGCTCGAGAAGTCGAACACGATGCGGGCCGAGCGGGATCGGGCGCTGGCCCAGGTCGAGCAGCTCACCGCCGAGCTGGAGGCCGCCTGCCGCCGGATCTCCGAGCAGGCCGACGAGGTGGCCCTGACCCGGCGCGAGGCCGACGATCTCCGCACCCGCTTCTCCGACATCGTGGGGCTCGAAGCCGAGATCGCCGCCTACCGAGCCCTGGCGGCCCGGGTCCCCGAGCTCGAACGGCGGCTGGCGGCGGCCGAGGGGACCCCCCGCGACGTGATCGACCTCCGCGCCGGGGCCGAGGCCCGCGACTGACTCAGGCCTCCCAGCTGCCAGAGTATTCCCGTGCACATCCCCCTGCGGCGTGGAGCCGCTGCTGTCGTGGCCGCCCTGGCGGCCCTGGTCTCCGCCTGCGGCGGCGGGGACGACCCGGTACTCGTGGAACCGGGCGTGTCGGAGACCCCCCTCACCGCCACCCTGGGCGCACCCGACGAGATCTCGGCCACGGACCCGGTGCCGCGGGAGCGTCCCCTGACCGGGACCGTCGACGATCTGGGGCTCGACGACGAGCTCTCGGAGGTCGTCGACGGCCGACCCGTCGACCTGCTGGGCCAGCGGGGTCACGATCCCGAGGCGTTCACCCAGGGCCTGGTCTTCGACGACGAGCGCCTCTACGAGAGCCGGGGACAGTACGGCGAGTCGGCTCTCACCGAGATCGACCCCCTGACGGGCGAGGTGCTGCGCGAGGTGGCACTCGACGACCAGTACTTCGCCGAGGGCCTGGCCCTGGTTGACGACCAGCTCATCCAGCTCACCTGGCGCGAGGGCGTGGCCTTCGTCTACGACGTGGCCACCTTCGACGTGGTCGACCAGTTCACCTACCAGGGCGAGGGCTGGGGACTGTGCTACGACGGCGAGGACCTGTGGATGTCCGACGGCAGTTCGATCCTGACCCGTCGCGACCCCGCCACCTTCGAGGTGCTCGACCGGCTGCCGGTCAGCCTCGACGGCGGCAGCCTCGAGGGGCTCAACGAGCTCGAGTGTCTCGACGGCGCCATCTGGGCCAACGTCTGGCTGACCGACATCATCGTCGTGATCGAGCCCGAGGGTGGCGAGGTCTTCGCCGTCCTCGACGCCGCCGGGCTGCTGCGCGACGACGAGGCCGCCGAGGCCGACGTGCTCAACGGGCTGGCCTACGACCCCAACCGCGACGTCATGGTGGTCACCGGGAAGTACTGGCCGGCCATGTTCGACATCGACCCCGAGCCCTGACGGGGTCAGCCCTGACGGGGTCAGACCCCCTTCACGTAGAGCGGTCAGGGCGGTAAATCCGCCAGAACGGGCCAGGACGGGGTCAGACCCCTTTCACGTAGGGTGGTGGTCAGGCGATGATGCGCAGGGGGTAGCCGGCGGTGTCGACCCCGGCGCCGGCGCCGAAGATCCGGGCCGTGCCCGTGGCGTGACGGCGGGCGGACCAGGCCACCACCAGGGCGTCGAGCACGTCGTCGACCGCGACGCCCGACGGAGCCGTGGCGACCACCTCGTCGAGGTCGGCCTCCAGGCCGGCGCCGAGCGCGGCGCTCAGCACCGCGAGCCGCTGGGCGATCCCGGTGGCAGTCCGCTTCGGTGCCAGGGGCTCCCCGGCCAGCTCCACGAAGCTGGTCTCGGGGTGCACCTCCACGAACCGGTCGGACGCCTGGGGCGGAACCGCGCCGCGGAGCTGGCGGATCATCGGCACCAGGTTGAACGCCTGGATCGAGAGCTTCCGGCCCGAGACCGCCAGGCTCCGGCGGCAGGCGTCGGCGTGGTCGGCGGCGTCGAGCACCGCTGCCACCGGCGTCGGGAACAGGGTGGAACGGCGCGGGCCCAGCAGCGCTCGCGCCTCCCGGTCGGCGGCACGGCCGCCGGCGTCGGGGAGACCCATCGGCATGTCGACACCGACGACGGCCAGCTCCCGCTCGTCGGCCAGATCCACCACCTCGTCGAAGGTGCGGCACCGCGCCAGGTCGATGCTCGATCCGTCGAGCACGGCCGTCAACCAGGCACCGCGGGCGCCGTCGACGCCCGCCACGGGCGGGTCCGCGACGGGCGGGCTCACCCGGAGGCTCGGGCGTAGGCCCGGGCCAGGCGATCGGCCACGTCGGCCGCGTGCTCGTCGGACTCGTACTTCGTCCGGGGCCAGAAGAACCCCCGCAGCCCGTCCTTGCGGTTGCGGGGGACCACGTGGACATGGAGGTGGGGCACGCTCTGGCTCACCCGGTTGTTCAGCGCGACGAACGAGCCCGCCGCGCCCAGCCCGGACTCCATGACCTGGGCCAGGCGGCGGGCTCGCGCGAACACCGGCTCGACCAGGTCTGCGGGCAGGTCGGCGAGGGTCTCGTGGTGATCTCGGGGGACCAACAGGGTGTGACCCGGGAACAGCGGCCGGCGGTCGAGGAAGGCCATCGCCACCTCGTCGTCGAGCACCACGAACGCAGGCAGCCGCCCGCCGACGATCTGGCAGAACACGCAGTCGGTCATCTCAGGCCAAGGGTACGTAGCCGGCGACCTGGTGCGGGTGGGTGTCGAGGTGCACCTTGGCCTCCGGGGCCCCGGCGAACTTGCCGTGGCTCCATCGGATCTCCACGTGTCCCTCCACCACCTGCCTGGCCCCGCGGTGACGCTCGATCACGTCGGCCCGCCAGCGCACCAGGGGCTGGCCCGCGGGGTCGGCCCAGGCGTCGAGGCTGCGCAGCCGGAAGGCGTCGCGGAAGTCCCACGGCGTGCCCACCCGGTAGCGCAGGGGCTCGCGGTCGAGCCCTGCGCCGAGCACGAAGTACGGCGCGGCCTGCAGCCGCAGCAGCCGCCACAGCATCGCCTCCCGCCGGCCCGCGGTGTCCAGCGCGGCCAGCCACCGGGTCGCCGACTGCTGGGCCACCGCCAGCGCGAACTCGCGGTAGGCCGGGGCCGACCGGCCCGGCCAGGCCCTGCCGGGCGACGCGGCCTTGATGCGATCGCGGTGGGCCCGGTCGAGCTGGCCGACGGTGGCGGGGAGCTCGTCGACGCCGAGGGCGTCGCGGTAGGCCTCGTAGAGGGCCTGGTAGGCCTCGGGGGCGGTCTCGAGGAACCAGTCGGCACCTCGCTCCACCCGCCGCTCGGCGAGGGCCCGGTCGAAGAGGTGGGCCGGGCTGGCGTTGTGCAGGATCGAGGAGCCGTACTTGCAGCTCACCAGGTAGACGTGATCGACCCGCAGGTCGGCGGGAATCTGCTCGTAGCCCGGCGGCTTGTGCGGCCCCTTCCACTCGATGTGCCAGGGCGGCCGGCCCCGCAGCCCGTCGCTGGACCGAGCGAAGGCCACCCCGTTGTCCCAGGCGGTCTGGAACTCGCTGTGGTGCTTCCCGACGCCGAGCGCCTGGTCGAGCCGGTCGAAGTGCTCGGCCTCCACGTTGAGGATGCGGGCCGGCCGGACCTCGAGCGCCTGCTTCAGGTCGCGGTGCCCGAGCATGGCCAGCCCGGTGACGATCTCGGTGATCTCGGTGCGGACGCTGGGCACGGGTCAGTTGCCGGCCTCGCCGCGGAACAGCGGTGCGAACTGCAGCTGCGCGCCGATCAGGTCGTCCGGGAGGTCGTCGTCGGTGTAGACGTGCAGGTAGGTGTACACATCCACCTCCATCCCCGTGATGCCGATCCAGTCCACCAGCGCATCGGCCCATCGCTCGTCGAGGAGCGCCTCTCGTAGGCCCTCGACCATGCCCGGAGCCAGCGTCGACGGGTCGGTGCGAGCGACCAGCTCGAGAGCGAGCAGGCGAGCCAGCACCTCGACCGTGTCGGCCACGTAGACGTCTGGGGGGTCCGATCGAACCACCGCGTACGCGACCCCGGCCACCGACCCCTCACTCCCAGCCCGCCAGCTCTCGCGCCGTCCAGAACCCGGGCTGGGGGGTGGTCTCGCCCGCACCGTAGCGCTCGAGACGGCCGAGCCCGGCCGGGTCGTACAGCTCGATCGCGTCGAAGACGGACTCCCAACCAACGGTTCGCAGTGCCTTGTCGCCCTCGCTGTTGCGTCGGGGCAGGTTCGACGTCAGGACCAGTACCCGGGCGTCGGGATCATGGCTGCGCAACACGTGCACCCTGCCGAGCAGCTTCCAGAGGGTATCTGTGCGCAACAGTCCGGGACGCGACGTCGTGAAGGCACCGGACACGTCGATGTAGAACTGGCCGGCACCGTCGGAGGTGGTCGCCAGGAAGTTGAACTGGATGCCGATCTTGGAGATCTTGGGCTTCTCCTCGATGAGGAAGCCCCGTTCCTCGAGACGGGCCCGGGCGATGTCCTGGGCCTTCTTGCCGTCCTTGACGGCCCGACGCTGGAAGTACTCGGGACGGTCGTCGTTGTCGAGGCCTGACATCAGCTCGACTTGGAGCTCGAGCTCCTGCTGTTGGGAGACGGCACTCTCGATCTCGGCAATGCGCGAGCGTCGCTCCCGTTCGGTCGCGATCCGACGTTCGGCGAGCTCCACGTACTCCGGCTCGAGGTCGTATCCCACGCCGACACGACCAGTGCGAGCCGCGGCCACCAGGGTGGAGCCCGAACCCATGAACGGGTCGAGCACGATGTCGCCCACATACGTGTAGAGATCGATGAGCCGGCGAGGTAGCTCGACGGGGAACGGCGCCGGGTGACCTACCCGCGTGGCGGACTCGGCATCGATCTCCCAGACGTCGCGGGTGACGTCGACGAATTCGTCGTTGGGGATCCTGGACTCCCACGGAAACCCGAGCTTCTGCCGTTCGGCGACCGAGAGCGCACGATCGAAGCGCCCCTTGCTGGCGACGATGACCCGTTCGGTGACATCGCGCAGCACCGGATTCCCCGCCTTCGCGAACGAACCCCACGCGCACGACCCCGACAACGTCTTGCCCTTCTGCCAGATGACCTCGCCCCGCAACAGCATCCCGAGGTCGTCCTGCAGGATCGAGATGATGTCGGCCGAGAGGCTCCGATACGGCTTGCGGCCCAGGTTCGCGACGTTCACTGCGATGCGGCCGCCGGGCTCGAGAACCCGCTCGCACTCGGTGAAGACGTCGCGAAGCATCGCCAGGAACTCGAAGTAGCTCGTCGGGATGCGCTCGTCGGCATGCTCGCCGCCACCCGTCACGGCGAGCTCGTACTCCTTGCCGACGAAGTAGGGCGGCGAGGTCACCACCAGGGCGACGCACTTGTCGGGCAGCTGGTGCATGTCGACGGACGATCCGAGGAAGCAGCGCCCGTCGCCGAGGGGAGGGACGGGCCCGTGCACCTCGTCGTCGGTGGAGATCTCGGGAGGCGTGAACCGTTCGTAGAAGGCGCTGGAGTCGTGGCTCTCCCGGCGCCCGGCCCCGAAGGCCGCAGTGGTGGTGCCTCGCCGGGGGTCGGTCCCGGTACCCATGTCGGTCACCCTAACGAGCGGGTGTGACAGCCGAGCGGATGCGGTGTTGTCTTCCCGGGCGGGGCCCCAACCCCGCCCTC
>JBFKRY010000057.1:0-20697 GCA_041636995.1 Acidimicrobiales bacterium
GAGCTCGCCGGCGTCGTCGATCTCCGACCCGCGATGGGGGTCCGGTCCCAGGTCTCGTTCACCAAGCGGATGTCGCGGGGTGACCGCATCTCCTACGGGCTGTGCTGGGAGGCGCCGCAGGACACCACCATCGCGACCGTCCCGATCGGCTATGCGGACGGCATCCGGCGCCGCTCCAGCGAGGTCGGCGGCCAGGTCCTGATCCGGGGGAAGCGCTACCCGATCGTGGGGGCCATCACCATGGACCAGCTGATGGTCGACTGCGGCGACGACCCGGTGGCCGCCGGCGACGAGGTGGTGCTCATCGGCCGCCAGGGCGAGGAGGAGATCACCGCCGACGAGTGGGCCGCCCGCCTCGGCACCATCAGCTACGAGGTGGTCTGCGACATCGAGAGCCGGGTCTCCCGCCGCTACCTGTAGCGCCCGGGTGCCGGACGGCGTCCGCCCTGCTACCACCCGGCGAGCGCCCGCTCCGAGCGGGGTTCGCGGCGCGCTCGTCGCCCGTTCCTTCCGTTCTCCAACCGGTCGGTCCGACGCTCGTCACGAACACGCAGCCATGACGACGAGGAGCATCACCATGGCACTCACGACCATCCACCGACCGACCGAACATCCGTTCCTGACCGCGATGGCGGTGGCGCTGGCGGCGCTGATCGCATTCGCCGCCTTCTTCGTCTACCTGGGCAGCGATGCCTCGGTCGACACCGTCCGATCGCCGCAGACGATCTCGCTGGATTCCAGCCTGGGCCCGAACCAGGACCTGGCGCCGGTCTGGGGTATCGAGCGCAGTCCCGCCGATGTGCTGCGGGCCGAGAGCGCCCGTCGAGGCCCGAACCAGGATCTGGCGCCGGTCTGGGGCAGCCAGACCCGCCCGATCGAGGTCACCGGGTCCGCGGGCACGACCACCGACGCCCGTCGAGGCCCGAACCAGGATCTGGCGCCTGGGTGGGGCAGCGACACCTCGGTCCCGTCCAACCGGGGACCCAACCAGGATCTGGCGCCGGTGTGGGGCAGCTAGGTCGACGACGGAACAGCCTCCGTCGTCCGGGGGGCTCCGGGAGTTCGCCCCGGTCGGTACCGAACACCGACCGGGGCGGTTCTCCGCGTCCGGTCCCCCGAGGTGGCGGTCGAGCGGCGACGGGGCCGCCTGGCCGGGCCGGCAGCAGCCCGGCCCGACGTCGGCGTGGACAGCGTTTTCACTATGGTTCGAACATGGACTTTCGGGTCCTGGGTCCGGTGACCGCCCACGATGGCGATACCGAGGTCGAGTTGGGGGGGCCGAAGCAACGCCTCGTGCTGGCGATGTTGCTCGCTGCGCACGGCGCAAGCGTCTCGACCGACGCGCTCATGGACGGGCTGTGGCTCGATGCCCTCCCGGCGACGGCCCGCAAGACGTTGCAGGGCTACGTGCACCACCTGCGGAGCACGATCGGTGAGGCGTTGCAGACCGAGAAGTCCGGTTACTCGCTCCAGGTGTCCGACTCCTGGGTCGACGAGCGCCGCTTCGGGGCGGCTGTCACCGAGGCCCGCGAGCTGGTGGCGACCGATCCGGCCACGGCCTCCGAGCAGCTGTCGGCGTCCTTGGCGCTGTGGCGGGGCAACCCCTATGCCGACCTCGACGGGGCCCCGGTGCTGCGACCCGAGATCACCCGCCTCACCGAGTCACGGCTGGTCGCCCTGGGAGACCGCATCGAGGCCGACCTGATGCTCGGCCGCCACGACCTGCTCATCGGCGAGCTCGAGAGCCTGATCGTGGAGTACCCGCTGATCGAGCGCTTCCGGGCCGAGCTCATGGTGGCGCTCTACCGCGCCGGCCGACACGGTGAGGCGCTGCGGGTCTACGCCCGTACCCGGGACCTGCTGATCGAGGAGATGGGCATCGAGCCCTCGGCCCAGCTGGCTGCCCTGGAGGAGCAGATCCTGGCCCGGGATGCTGCCCTGGAGCTGACCGTCGAGGCGGCAGCGCCCGGATGCACCCGTGCCGTGCGCGGCTACGAGCTTCGCGAGGCGATCTCCAGCGACGAGTCCGGCACCCTCTACCGGGGCTACCAGCGCTCGGTGGGGCGCGAGGTCGCCATCAGGGTGACCAGCGAGGCGGCGGCGAACGACCCGCAGTTCATCGCCCGCTACGAGGCCGATGTGGCCCGGGTGGCCAGCCTCGATCACCCGAACATCGTCTACGTCCAGGACACCTGGCGCGAACCCGGTCACCTCTACCAGGTGATGCGGTGGATCGAGGGGGAGCGGCTCGACACCCATCTGCAGCGGGCGCGTGCCGACCGCTGGTCGGCGCTCGGGTTCCTCGACCAGATCGGTGGGGCCCTGGGCGCAGCGCACCGGGCCGGTGTGGTCCACGGCAACCTCGACGCCGGCAGCGTGCTGGTGAGCACCGCGGGCGACGCCTACCTCACCGACTTCACCGTCGGGCTGCCCGCGGGCGACGAACGGCGGGACCGGGAGGCGCTGGTGTGTCTGGCGCACGCGCTCCTGTTCGGGGTCGGGCCGGGGACCGATGGCGACAGCGACGCCTGGCTGCGGCAGCGCGACACCGCTCCCGAGCTGCGGAGCGTATTCGAGGCCACCCTCCGGGGTGACTGCCGGCCTGCGGATCTGGCGCAAGCGCTGCGCCGGGCGCTGGGCGGCGACGCGGTGGCGCCGGCCGCCGAGCACACCCGCCCACGGTCTGACGCCCGGTGTCCCTACAAGGGTCTCCACGCCTTCAAGGCCGTCGACGCCGGCGACTTCTTCGGCCGCGACGACCTGGTTGCCCGTCTGTGCGACCTCGTCACCCGGCGCCGGCTCGTCGCCGTCGTGGGACCGTCGGGCTCGGGCAAGTCGAGCGTCGTCAAGGCCGGGCTGCTCCCGGCGTTGGCCGCACGGCCCCGACCCCTGCTGGTGACGGAGATGTACCCGGGCCGCTACCCCTTCGATGCCCTCGAGGATGCACTTCGGGCGGTGGCGGTTCGCGCCGACTTCATCGGTGACGCGCTCGTGGCCGACGCGCGGGGTCTGCAACGGGCCCTCGACATCGTGCTGCCCGCCGACGGCACCGAGCTGGTTCTCGTCATCGACCAGTTCGAAGAGCTGTTCGCGATGGTCGCGTCGGAGTCGATGCGGGCCCTGTTCCTCGACAACCTGGTGGCCGCGGTCGAGGATCCGGCGTCGAGGCTGCGGGTGGTCCTGACGTTGCGGGCCGACTTCTTCGATCGCCCGCTCCGCTATGCCGACTTCGCCGCCCACCTGGAAGCCGGCCTGGTCCCTGTCAGGATGCCCGACGACACCGGGCTCGCCGCGGCGATCACCGGGCCCGCCGAGGCCGTCGGCCTCGGCGTCGAGGCCGGTCTGGTGGGCGAGATCGTGCGCGACGTCGCCGACGAGCCCGGCGGGCTGCCGCTGCTGCAGTACGCGCTGACGGAGCTGTTCGAACGGCGCGCGCAGGACCGGCTCACCGTGGAGGCCTACCGGGCCTCGGGCGGGGTGCTCGGTGCGCTCGGCACCCGTGCCGAGAGCCTCTACGCTGACCTGAGCCCGGCAGGGCAGCGGGCGATGCACCAGGCGTTCCTGCGGTTGGTGACGGTCGACGAGGGCGCAGAGAACGTCCGGCGCCGGGTCACCAGGGCAGATCTGGCGGCCCTCGAAGTCGACGCCGCGGCGCTCGACGAGGGCCTTCGCCGCTTCGGCGCGCACCGGCTCCTGACCTTCGACGCCGACCCGGTGTCGCGTGCGCCCACCGTGGAGGTCGCCCACGAGGCGCTCCTGCGCGAGTGGGATCGGCTGCGGCGCTGGGTCGAGGACGAGCGCGACCAGCTCGTGCTCCGCAAGCGCCTCGACGCGGCGCGCCAGGAGTGGGAGGAGTCGCACGAGGATCCGGCCTACCTGCTGCGGGGAAGCCGGTTGGCCCAGTTCGACGCCTGGGCGGCCGGCACCGAGATGGCCCTGAGCAGTGGTGAACGGGCGTACCTGCAAGCGAGCCGCGAGCACGACGAGCACCTGGTTCGCACCGCGGCGACCCGACGGCGCCGGGTGGTGCTGGCACTGGCGGCTGCAGCGGTGGTGGCGGCCGGGTTCGGCGTGTACGCCCTGACCCAGCGCAACCAGGCCGCAGACGAGGCCCGGGACGCAGAGACCGCTCGCCTCGGCAGCCAGGCCGGCTTCGTCGTGGAACGCGACCGGCAGATGGCTCTGCTGATGGCGGTCGAGACGTTCAGGCGCGACCCAGGCTTCGAGGGGCTGAGCGCGCTCCAGCGGGTGCTGGTGGACGCCGGCACGTTCCTGGGCGTGCTGGGGGCGGGCACCGAGTACCGCGAGGTGGACTGGGTGAGCGACCGCCGGCTGCTGGCTTCCACGGCGACGGAGATCCACCTCCTCGACGCCGCCTCCGATGAGGTCACCGTCCTTCCGATCACGCCTCCCCCCGGCGGTGGGGCCATCCTGGCCAGCTCCCCGGCGGGGGTCGCTGCGGTGGCCCGCGCCGACGGCGCGACTGTTCTCGTCGACGTGGCCGATGGCAGCGTGGAGGCCTTCCCCGCAGCCGGGGACGCACAGGCGATGGCGCTGAGCCCGGACGGCAACCTGGTGGCTGTCGGCAACCGCGACGGCACCCTCGTGGTCCTCGATCGTGCGACCGGCACCCCGGTCGCATCGCTGCTCGCGAATCCGCCACGCACGCCCGACGAGGTGGTGCTGGGTCCGGGCGTGGTGCTCGACCCGGCCGGCGTGGAGCTCGAAGGCGTGACCCGGGTGATGTTCGACCCGCAGGGCACCCGGGTCGTCACCTCGGGGGGCGTCTTCGTCCGCGCCTGGACCGTGGCCGGCTTCGGCCCGGCTGGGCCCGAGATCGTGCACAGCTGGGGTCCCGACGACTTCAACCTGACTGCAGCTCCGGCCCGGTGGTTCTGGATCGATCCCGCAGACGCCGACGTGCTGGTGGTGGCCGGGTCGAGCCACGAGGTGCGCTGGCGGCTCTCGACGGGGGAGCGGGTCTCGATCGCCACCCTGCCCGCCGAGGTGACCGCGGCGGTCGGGGCCGGTGGCGAAACCCTGGTCCTGGCCGCCGACGGTCGGGTCCTGGGCCCCGACGGCTTCACGTTCGACACCCAGGAGAGCGCGGTCGCGGCCCTGGCGATCGACCCCGGCCATTCCCGGTTCGCAGTGGCAACCGACGACGGCATCGTGACCGGCTCGGTCGACGGGAGCCGCCTCCTCGCACGCGCGGTCCCGATCGGCACGTCGACCCGACCGACGATCACCAGCGACGGCCAGACGCTCGCCGCCGGCCTGGTCAACGACGGCCTCTTCGATCTGACCACCGAGCCTCCGGGCCGGCTGACGTTCGACGTCAACGTCGAGATCGCGCAGACCGCCGGCTCGCCGGCGACGTTCCACCTGAGCCGGGCCGCCCACGCCGACATCCTGCTCTGGACGTCGACGTTCATGGAGATGCGCAACGCATACGACGTCGGCACGGGTGACTACGTCGGCGACTACTGGGGCCGGTTCGTCCCTGCCTGGAGCGACGACGGCAGCCGGACGGCCCGGGTGGACCGAGCGGGCATCACCAGGGTCGAGGACGTCGCCACCGGCGACGTCCTCTACGAGAGCCCGGTGCCGATCGGAGCAGCCGACTTCGACTCCAGCGGGGGGAAGGTGCTGCTCGTGGGCGCCGACCGGTCGGCGACCTGGCTGGTGGATCTGGTGTCGGGCACCGAGTCGCGGCTCCCCGAGATGGCCGGAGGCGTGGCCGCGGCCGGCTTCGCCCACGACGACGCCGTCGTGGCGGTCGGAGCCGCCGGTGACGTCTGGATGCTGGACGCCTCGACGCTGTCCGTCGGGCGCCAGCTGGAGGACGCCGATCTGGCAGCGGCTCCGCCGGCCCCGCCCCCGGTGATCACGGCCGATGGCCGCTGGCTGTTCTCGACGACGGACGGCTCGGCGCGACTCTGGGACCTGGTGTCGGGTCGCCAGGTCGGGAAGCCGTTCCCCACCGACGCCGGCGGCACCCCGTGGGGGGTTGCCGACGGCGACCTCTTGCGGGTGGTCACCCCGGTGGGCGGCAACGCGCTGGTCTGGAACATCGACACCCGCACATGGGTCGACCTCGCCTGCCGGGCCGCGGGGCGCAACATGACCCGGGCCGAGTGGGCGACGTTCGGTCCCAGGGACACCGAACATCGGCCGACTTGTCCGGCTCCGTGAGCAGAGGGAGGGCAGAGATGCGCACGCTCAGGAAGCTCGTCATCACCGGGGTGATCATGGGGGTGGTCGCCTGTGGCGGCGACGACGGTGCCACAACGGAGGTCGAGGCGGTCAGCGACGGTGTCAGCGGCGAGGCCGCGCCCGGCGACGTCGTCCGACCCGGCCGCGCCAACTGGCCCACCGGCTACTTCCAGGCCGCGGTCTACACCGCGTTGCTGGAGGAGCTCGGCTACACCGTGGCCGACCCGGCCGACCACGAGTACCCACCTGGCGACGCCTATGCAGCGATGGCGGTGGGCGACTTCGACTTCTGGGCCAACGGCTGGTACTCCCAGCACAACACCTGGCACGAGCGTGAGCTGCCGGACGGGACCACCGTGGGCGAGCACCTGGTGGTGCTGGGCAACGAGGTCCTGGCCGCGGCCCTCGAGGGTCTGGTCATCACCAAGTCCGTCGCCGACGAGCACGGCCTCATGTCTCTGGCCCAGATCAACGGCGATCCCGAGCTGGCGGAGCTCTTCGACACCGATGGCGACGGGCTCGGGGAGATCCACGGCTGTCCGGAGTCCTGGACCTGCGACGACATCATCGACGAGATGATCTCGTTCAACGGCTGGTCGAACCTCGAGCAGGTGAAGGCCGAGTACCCCGGCCTGGTGGCGGCGACGATCGCCAGGGTCCAGGCCGGCGAGCCGGCGATCCAGTACACCTGGAGCCCGTCCGGGTATCTCGGTGACCTCGCCCCGGGCAGAACGGTCTACTGGCTGAGTCTGGGCGACAACTCGAACGTGCTCGACGGCAGCACCCCGGGGGGCTTCGACTTCTCGTTCGCGCCGCCAGCTCCCTTCGTCGACCAGTGCACCGACGACCCCTGCTGGATCGGCTGGGAGGTCTCCGACATCCAGGTCACCGCCAATCGAGAGTTCGCTGCGGCGAACCCGCTGGCGGTGGCGCTCTTCGAGCTCGTCGAGCTCCCGATCGAGGACATCGTGGCCCAGAACATCCGGTACGAGGCGGGAGAGAACACCGACGCCGACGTCGCCCGCCACGCGGCGGAGTGGATCGCCGCCAACCGGGACACCGTCGACGCCTGGCTCGCCCAGGCTCGCGCCGGCTGAGCGGGCGGTCGCCCCCACTAGCCTCGGCTCTCGTGTCGCTGAGGGTGCTGCTCGTCGAGCCCTGGTATGCGGGCTCCCATCGGGCCTGGGCGGACGGCTACGCAACGGCGAGCGCCCACCGGGTCCGGTTGATCACCCACCCCGGCGAGTTCTGGCGGTGGCGCCTGCGGGGTGGGGCGGTGACCCTGGCCGAGGCCGTCCGGGCGGACGTCGCCGCCCACGGCTCTCCGGACGTCCTGCTCACCAGCTCGATGGTGGACCTGGCCGAGCTGCTCGGGTTCCTCCGGCGCCACCTCCCGCACGCCCCAGCCGTTCTCTA
Organism: Acidimicrobiales bacterium; assembly: GCA_041636995.1. GTDB lineage: Bacteria > Actinomycetota > Acidimicrobiia > Acidimicrobiales > UBA8592 > JBFINV01. The sequence continues at coordinate 7,633 of JBFKRY010000057.1, forward strand.
CATGCACGAGAACCAGGTGGTGTACCCCCACCCCGAAGCCGGTGACGTCGACGCCGCCTACCGGACCTGGGTGTCGATGCTGGCCGCGGACCTGGTGCTGATCAACAGCGAGCACCACCTGGCCGCGCTCGGTGAGGGGCTACGCCGCCTCCTGGCCGAGGCCCCCGATCTCGGCCACGGGCATCTGCTGCAGCCGGTGCTGGACCGGGTGGCGGTGGTCCCGGTTGGGGTCGACATCGGGGCCATCGAGGAGGCCCGACCCGCACCACCGCACGATGTGCCGGTGGTCCTGTGGAACCACCGTTGGGACCCCGACAAGCGCGCCGACGTCGTGGTGGACGCCCTCGAGCGACTGGCTGCCGACGGCGTGGACTTCGAGGTGGTGCTCGCGGGCCAGGACGATTGGCGGGGCGAGCGCCGCGACGCCGCGGCAGCACGGCTGGGGGATCGGGTGCGGCGGGCCGCGCACCTGCCCCGGGCCGACTACGTGCGCGAGCTGCGCTGCGCCGACGTGGTGGCGGCCGCCCCCGACCACGAGTTCTTCGGGGTGTCCGTCGTGGAGGCCATCGCCGCCGGCTGTGTCCCGGTGCTGCCCCGGGCCCACTCCTACCCCGAGCTGGTGCCCGAGCGCTGGCACCGGGCGGTGTTCGGCAGCGACGGCGAGGGTGACCTGGCCGACCGGCTCGGGCGGGTGCTGCGCGACCTGCCGGCGGCCCGCAGGTCGGTCGAGGGGCTGGCCGCGGCGATGCACCGCTTCGACTGGTCACGGGTGGCGCCCCGCCTCGACGCCCACCTGGCGCAGCTTGCTCGCTGAGCCGCCTCCGTCGGGGCCCGGTTGTGCGAAGCTCTCGGCGATGATCGTCGAGACGTTGTTGCCGCTCGGGAAGCTCGACCCGGGCCTCCGCGAGCCGGACACCCCCCTGTTCATCGGCGACTTCGCCGACGGGGCCCGCCAGGCCGAGGACATCGGCTACGACGCGGTCCTGGTCGAGGAGACCAAGGACGACCCGTACCAGCTGCTGGCGCTCGGCGCCGCGGCCACCACCACGGTCGGGTTGGGCACGGCAGTGGCCATGGCGTTTCCCCGCAGCCCCACGGTGACCGCGATGTCGGCGTGGTCGCTGCAGAAGCTCTCCGGCGGTCGTTTCGTGCTGGGCCTGGGCTCGCAGGTCCGGGGTCACGTGCGCCGCCGGTTCGGCCTGGAGTGGCACCCACCGGCGCCATGGATGCGCGACTACGTCGGCGCGGTCCGCGCCGTCTGGCGCACCTGGCAGCATCGGGAGCCCCTCGCCTACGAGTCCGAGCACTACCGGCTCGACCTCATGGTCCCGCTGTTCGATCCCGGGCCCATCGAGCACCCCGACATCCCGATCCACGTCGCGGCCATCGGTCCCAACATGTGTGGCGTGGCCGGCGAGGTGGCCGATGGAGTGCGGCTGCATCCGGTCTGCACCGAGCGCTTCATCGACGAGCGGGTGGTCCCGGCCCTGGGCGCCGGTGCGGCCCGGGCTGGGCGCGACCTCGCCGACATCGAGGTCTGCATGAAGCCGTTGGTGGCGACCGCGGCCACCGACGCCGGGCTGGAGCAGGTGGTCCGCACCGTCCGGGCCCGGGTGGCGTTCTACCTGTCCACGCCGGCGTACCGCCGGGTCTTCGGGCTCCACGGCTGGGAGGCTCTGGCCGAGGAGGCGGCGACACTGTCGAAGGCTCAGCGCTGGGACGAGCTGGCGCTGCTGGTGCCCGACGAGGTCCTCCACACCGTGGCCACCGTCGGGACCCACGACGCCATCGTCGACCGTCTGGCCGACCGCTACCGCGGGCGGGTCGACCGCATCGAGTTCTCGATCCCGGTGGGCGGACCCGCCGACGCCAGCCGGCTGCGCAACCTCCTCGTGGACCTCCGGGCCTGCTGAGCGTCGGGAGCTACGCTCGCCCCGGTGATCACCGAGATCGAGGGCATCCGGGTGGGGCACTGGACCGACGAGCAGGCGCGCACCGGCTGCACGGTCGTGCTGTTCCCCGACCAGACGGTGGCGTCCGGGGAGATCCGGGGTGGGGCTCCCGCCACCCGGGACTTCGCCCTCCTCGAGCCCGAGCGCCTGGTGACCCGGCTGGACGCGGTGGTGCTGTCGGGCGGCTCCGCCTTCGGCCTGGCCTGCGCAGAAGGGGTGATGTCGATCCTCGAAGAGCGAGGAGTGGGGTTCGAGACCGCCGCCGGACCGGTGCCGATCGTGGTGGGCCTGTCCCTGTTCGACCTGGCCCAGGGCGATCCGAAGGCCCGACCGGGGCCAACCCAGGGGCGGGCCGCGGCGGCTGGCGCGTCGGCGGGGCCGGTGCCGCTCGGGCGGGTGGGTGCGGCCACGGGGGCCACGGTCTCCAAGTGGCGGGGCCCCGAGGGGGTCCGCCCCGGCGGCCTCGGGGGCGCGGTCGCCCGCAGCGGCGAGGTCACGGTGGCGGCGCTCATGGCGGTGAACGCCAGCGGCGACATCGACGACGGGAGCACCGAGGCCGCCATTCGGGCGGGGACATTCGAGCTGCCGGAGGTGGTGCCCTTCGTCGAGAGCACCACGATCGGCGTGGTCGCCACCAACGCCACCCTGTCCAAGTCCGAGTGCCACCTGGTGGCCCAGTCGGCCCACGACGGCCTCGGGCGGGCCCTGGTCCCGGCCCACACCGCCGGCGACGGCGACGGGGTGGTGGCCGCGGCGACCGGGCAGGTCGAGGCGAACGTGGCCCTGGTGAGGCTGCTGGCCACCCTCGTCACCGAACGCGCCATCCGCAGCGTGGATCGCCTCGACGGCGACCCCAGTAGCCTTGAAGGGTGATCAGCGCGCGCACCACCGACGCGAGCCAGACCCAGGAGCTGGCGGCGGCGCTGGCGGCGCTCTGCGGCCCCGGGGACCTGCTGATCCTGGTCGGCGACCTCGGTGCCGGCAAGACCGCGTTCGCCCAGGGCTTCGGCCGGGCCCTCGGCGTCGAGGGTCCGATCACCAGCCCCACCTTCACCCTCGCCAACGAGTACCAGGGCCGGATGCTGATGCACCATCTGGACGTGTACCGGATCGAGCAGCTCGAGGAGGTCCGCGATCTGGCCATCCCGGAGCTGCTCGACGGCAAGGCGGTCACCCTCATCGAATGGGGCGACAGCATCCTTTGGGTGCTGCCGAAGGACTTCCTCGAGGTCCGGCTCACCTTCGGCGAGGGCGAGGACGCCGACGACGACGAGCGCCGCATCGAGCTTCGCTGCGTCGGCCCCCGCTGGTCGGCCCGGAGCCGGGCGCTGGCCGCCGCGATCGAGCCCTGGCGGGACGGGTCGTGCTGATCCTCGGCATCGAGAGCGCGACCGGGCAGGTGGGCTGCGCCATCGGCGGTCACGAGGGGGTGCTCGCGTCTGCGCACTCCTCGCGGGGCCGGCGCCACGCCGAGACCCTGACGCCCCAGATCGACTTCGTACGCCGCCAGGCCCGGGTGGAGCTCTCCGAGATCAGCGTGGTGGCGGTGGATCTCGGGCCGGGGCTGTTCACCGGCCTGCGGGTCGGCATCTCGGCGGCCATGGCCACCGCGTTCGCCCTGGGGGTGCCCATGATCGGGGTCTCCAGCCTCGACCTGCTGGCCTTCCCGGTGCGCCACAGCCCCCGGTTGATCGTGGCGGTCATCGACGCCCGCCGGGGCGAGATCTTCCACGCCTTCTACCGGCAGGTGCCCGGCGGGGTGCAGCGGGTCACCCAACCGGTGCTCGCCGATCCCGACGACCTGGCCAGCGAGCTGATGGCCCGCAACGAGGACTGTTTGCTGGTGGGGGACGGGGCCCTGCGCCACGCCGAGTACTTCCACGGCCTCGACGGGATCGAGCCGGCCGAGCCCGGCCTGTCCCACCCCACCGCGGACTCGCTCGTGCAGCTGGCGCATCCCAAGGCGCTCCGGGAGGAGTTCGTGCCGGCCTCCGAGCTCCGGCCCATCTACCTCCGCACCCCCGACGCCAGCGAGCCCGCGTTCACCTCCTGGGACCGGCCATGACCGCCAGCACGCTCACCATCGCCCCGATGACCCGATCCCATCTCCGTGCGGTCGTGGCCATCGACGCCCGAGTGCACCCTCGACCCTGGAGCCGGCGGCTGTGGCTGGCCGAGCTCGACCGCTCCGGGCGTCACTATCGCTGTGCCCTCGACGGTCGGCGGGTGGTGGGCTACGTCGGCGCCATGTTCGTGGTCGAGGACGCCCACGTGCTCACCCTGGCCACCCATCCGGACCACCACCGCCGCGGCATCGCCACCCGGCTCATGGTCGACCTGGTGGGCGAGGCGATCGGCAGGGGCGCCGAGGCCCTCACCCTCGAGGTCCGGGCCGGGAACACCGCCGCACAGGAGCTGTATCGTCGCTTCGGCCTGGCACCGGTGGGCTGGCGGCGCAACTACTACGCACCAGAGGGCGAGGACGCGATCGTGATGTGGGCCCACGACATCCAGGGCGACGCCTACCGGCAGCGGATCGACCAGATCGCGGCCGGCATCGAGGTCGCGGCATGAGCGAGACGGGCACGGGCGACACGGTCCTCGGCAACGGCCGGCGCGAGCTCGTCCTCGGCATCGAGACCTCCTGCGACGAGACCGCGGCCGCGGTGGTTGCCGACGGCAGCGAGGTGCTGTCGTCGGTGGTGAGCAGCCAGGTCGATCTCCATGCCCGCTACGGCGGCATAGTCCCCGAGATCGCCAGCCGGGCCCATGTGGAGCTGCTGACGCCGGTGGTGGCCCAGGCCCTGGTGGAAGCCGGGGTGGAGGGCCGCGATCTCACGGCCGTCGCCGCCACCCGGGGTCCGGGGCTGGTGGGGTCGCTGCTGGTCGGGGTCAGCGCGGCGAAGGCGCTGGCCCTGGTCTGGAACCTCCCGTTCGTCGGGGTCAACCATCTCGAGGCCCACCTCTACGCCAGCTTCGTCGAGGAGCCGGATCTGGAGATGCCGCTGGTGGTGCTCCTGGTCTCGGGCGGCCACACCATGCTGGTGCTGATGAAGGACCACGGCCAGTACGAGCTGCTGGGGGAGACCCTCGACGACGCCGCCGGCGAGGCCTACGACAAGGTGGCCCGCCATCTCGGGCTCGGCTACCCCGGTGGGCCCATCATCGATCAGCTGGCCCTGAAGGGCGAGGCGAACATCCCGTTCCCGCGGCCGGTCCTCGACGACGGCTACCGCTTCAGCTTCAGCGGGCTCAAGACCGCGGTCATCAACCACGTGCGCAAGCACCCCGACGTGGCCATCGAGGACGTGGCCGCGAGCTTCCAGGAGGCGGTGGTCGACGTGCTGGTCACCAAGGCCCGCCGGGCCGCCGCCGAGACCGGGGCCAGGGGACTGGTCATCGGCGGGGGGGTCGCGGCCAACTCGCGCCTGCGGGAGGCCATGCTCGACGCCTGCGTCGAGGACGATCTGCGGGCCTTCCTGCCCAGCCGGTCGATGTGCACCGACAACGCGGCGATGGTCGCCGCAGTGGGGTGGTGGCGTCTCCAGTCCGACGGCCCCAGCGGCCTCGACACCGGGGCCGATCCGAACCTGCGGATCCCGGAGGGGTAGCCACCGGCCTCAGCCCCGGTCGGGTGGCCAGCCGTCGATGGTGAGCTCGACCATCGGGGCCTCGGCCACCAAGGTGGCCAGGTCCTCGCCCTGCTGGCGGTACCAGGTGGCCTCGAGGTGTTCGAGCACCTGGCGCCGGAAGTCCTCGTCGGTGACCGGCCGGGCCGTGGCGGCCAGATCGGCTCGCACCCGCTCCTTCAGATGCACGGTGCAGCGGGGGTCGGCCAGCAGGTTGGCGTACCAGTCGCGCGGCCCGGGGGTCCCGGTGATCACCAGCCGGTCACCGATCTTCAGCATCCAGATCTCGATCGTGCGGGACAGTCCGCTGCGCCGGCCCGTGGTGGTGAGGTCGATGGTGGAGTCGAGGCGGAGGGCCTCGGCCACCGCGGGGTCCATGGCCGCGCAGGTTAGGCCGGGAAGATCTACCCGGGGGCGGAACGCTCACAACCAGGGGGTTGCCGACGATGGGGGCTGGAGGTGATGGAGCGGTCATGAAGCGTCGACAGCATCCGGAGTTCTGGTCGCGGCGACGGCTCGCCGCGCCCGAGATGGCACCCGAGGGCGCCTCCGAGCACATCCGGTCACGAGACCGCGAGGGCTGGGAGGCGCTGTGGAACGGGGCGATCGACGTCGACGCCGACGAACAATGGGCCGTGTTCCTCGCCGGTGACGCCACCAACAAGCATGAGGTGTCCTGGCTGCTCTCCTGATCGAGCTGTGCTCGACCGGCCGATCATGCCCTGTCAGTCGTCGGGGTAGGGCCAGGGGTTGGGCCGGCAACCGGCCAGGTCGATGGTCTGCTGCTGCATGATGGGCGCCAGGGCCCCGGGGCCCGGGCACTCCTCGTGGACGGGCCCGAGGATGTAGTGGCCCACCTCGTGGTTGACGAGGTACTGGCGGTACACCTCGACGTCGGCCGGCCAGGTCTCGGTGGCGGTGACCCAGCGGAGCAGGTTGATCGCGATCCAGCCGTTGTTGCCACACGAGTACTTGCCGACGGTGCGCAGCGGGGCGCAGAGCCGGTCCACGGTTGCGGGCGTGGCGACGACCACGGTGAACTGCGGGTCGTCGTCGGCCCCCACCTGCTGGAACCCGGTGGCGCCGTCGGCGATCCAGCTGCGCGGATCCTCCAGGACCGCGGCAACCAGGCCGGCCAGCTCGTCGGGATCGACTCCGGATCCGTCCTCGGTGGCCACCGCGTAGCGCCGCCCGGGGGCCGCGCCGATGGGGTCGCGCAGCTCCTGGGCGTAGGTGAAGGTCCCCGAGGCCTCCAGCGGGATCGGCGTGGGGGTGGGCACGACCGTGGCCGTCGGGGCGGGAGTCGGGGTGGGCGCGGGCCCGGACGTGGCGCCGGGGGCGGCTGGTGGATCAGCGGCCGCGGTGGGCTCGGAGACCGGCGCGTCCGGATCCACGAGGGCCAGCTCGCCGGACGGAGCAGCAGGGGAGGACCGGTCCGGGCCCCGGACCGCTGCGACCACGGCCACCGCCACCAGGAGCGCGACCAGCCCCACCAGCAGGCCCGGGCGGGCGGGCTCAGCCCTGGAGGTGGGCCAGGAGCTCATCTTCGAAACCCCAGTCGAACTGGCGGCTGCGGTCTAGGCCTGCGCGCCGGAACCACTCGTAGGTGTCCTCGATCATGGAGCGGAGGTCGTGGCGGGGCTCCCAGCCGATCTCGGTGCGCAGGCGATCGACGCCGAAGACCGTGCTCCGGTTCCACCAGTGGATGTTGGGCGCCAGGTGCTGGACCAGCTGGGCCACCTCGAAGCGCCGGCGCATCATCACCGCGCGGGGGCTGTCGGTCGCCGGGCGGCTCGACCGGATGTCCATGCCGATCCTCGGCTGGCCCGGCCCCAGCTGCAGCTCGCCGAGCCACAGCGCGTCCATGGTCTCGGGCGGCACGTGCACCACGGCGGGGGTCACGCCCACCGCCTCGGCGATGAGGGCCAGGTAGCCGTTGCGGGTGATGGCCGCGGGACCGGTGAGGTTGTACCGGCGGCCGTGAGCCACCTCGTTGCCCATCAGCTGCTCGAGGGCCCGGGCCTGGTCGTCGACATGGCCCAGCTGGAGCAGGGTCTCACCGTCGCCGGGCACCAGCACCGGCCGGCCGGCCAGGAGGCGGCAGAACATGCGCTGCTCCCGGTCCTGGAGGGTGTTGTGGGGCCCGAAGACCATCGAGAAGGGCACCGTGGTGGCCGGGAACCCGTGCTCGGCGTGGGCCTCGAGCAGCAGGTCCTCGCAGAGCAGCTTGTGGAGCCCGTACTCGTTCTGGTCGGGGCCCCGCTCGTCGGGATGCTCCTCGGTGATGGGCAGGATTGTGCTGGTGGCGTAGATCACCGTGGAGCTGGCGAAGACGTAGTGGCCGACCCGGTCGCGGAGGATGTCGATCATCACCTCGACGTCTCCGGGGTGGTACGCGGTGACGTCCTGCACGCAGTCCCAGTCACGGCCGCCGATGGCCTCGCGCAGGGTCTGGTGGTCCGTGCGGTCGGCGACGAGACGCCCCACGCCATCCGGGAGCACCGCATCGCTTCGGCCCCGGTTGCAGACGGTCACGTCGTGGCCGGCGCGGACCAGCTCGTGCACCAGGGCCCGGCCGTTGAACTGCGTGCCCCCCATCACCAGCACCTTCACCTTGCTCGTGCTCCCTCCCGGCCGCAGCTCGTGTCGGGCGATGGGGTCGCCCCCGATCCCGGGCCGACCCTAGCGCCGCGACGGGCCCGCGAGGGTTTTCCACCGCGCCCGGACCCTATGTAGTGGACACTACGGAACTGTGACCGATGCCACCCTCAAATGTTGCGGTTCTATGTCAAATGCGCGCATTTCTGCATAAGGTTCGGCATCGAGCTTCGGGGGGACTGTCGGGTCTCGACAGTCGGGCAAAGGAGCCGAGCGATGCCAACCCAACGTCACCACCGCGATCAGCGCGGCCCACGACCGCGCTCGCCCCTGCAGCGGGCTGCGTTCCTCGTGGTCCTCGCGGCCCTGGTCGCCGCAGGCGCACTCGCCGGCGCCGCGTCCGGGGCCGGCGCCGACCGTCCGCTGCTCACCCCGGTGGACCCGCCTGCCACATCGGTGGCCCCGGCTGCCCCGGTCGCAGTCCCGGCTGTCCTGGCTGCCCCGGTCGCAGCCCCGGTCCCGGTGGCCTCGCCCGCGGCGCCCACTGCGCCGCAGGCGGTGGTGCCCCCCGAGGTGATCGCGGCTTCGCCGGACGTGACCCCGCTGACCCGGATCGCGCCTCCGCCGGTGCCGGCGCGCGCCCCGGCCCCCGCGCCGGCCGAGGTCGAGCCCGAGCCGGAGCCCGAGGTCGAGCCCGAGCCGGCGCCCGAGCCCGAGGGTGAGGCGCTGGCCGACACCGGCGCCGAGCCCCAGACCACGGCGCCGGGCCGCAACGACCGCGGCGTCGACGTGGATCACAGCCTGTCGACCATCCCGGATCCGCCCGACGTCGGCGCCAGCGACACCAGCGAGACCTTCGAGATGGAACGGCCCGAGCAGCCACGCGATCCCTGGTCGGGGGTGCGGGAATGCGAGTCGGGCGGCGATTACTCCATCAACACCGGGAACGGGTTCTACGGCGCCTACCAGTTCACCGTCTCCACCTGGAACTGGGTGGCCGAGATCATCGGTCGCACCGACCTCATCGGGGTGCGCCCCGATCTGGCGGCCCCGTCCGATCAGGACCGGGTGGCCCAGGCGCTCGCCTTCGAGGTCCGTGGCGGGGGCCTGCGCCACTGGCCCGTCTGCGGCCGCCACTACGGCTGATCCGCGGTTCGGCGCCGGCGGCCTCAGGCCGGGGCGGTGCCGGCCGATGGAGTACCGGGTCTGCATGCCGCGCGGCAGGATCGACACGGGAGGGGCGCTGGGCGTGGAACCGAACAGCATCCCCGACGAGCAGGCACGGGTGCTGGCCGAGGCGTTCTCGGCGTCGCCCGTTCCTGCTGCGATCGTCGACGGCGACGAGCTGATCGTTCGCGCCAACCGTGCCTTCGCGCTCCTCCACGGCCGGGACCATCCGTCGGAGCTCGCAGGCCAGCCGCTGCCCGAGCCGGCGGCCCCGATCAGCCGAGTCCCCCTCGTCGTGGCCGGCCGGATCTACACACTGGTCAGCCTCGACGGTGCCGGGACCAGCGACGCTGCCCGAGCCGGCGGATCCGGTCTGGTCGACCGTGACCAGTTGATGCAGGAGACCGAGCGCACCCTGGCCGACGGCCGCAGCTGCGCGCTGCTGGTGCTCCACGTCGACCGGTTCTCGACGATCGTGGACACCCTCGGGCCCGCCGAGGCGGACCGGCTGCTCGAGACCCTGCTCGCCCGGGTGGCCCTCGCGACCCGAGCCCAGGACGCGCTGTGCCGGCTCGGCGGCGACGAGGTGGCGGTGCTGTTGCGCCACCGCTCGACTGCGGCCGACGCCCTGGCGACTGCGCAGTGGATCGTCCGCCTGGCCGGCGAGCCGGTCGAGCTCGACGGGCGGTCGGTGGTCACCAGCCTGAGCGTCGGGGTCGCGGTCGCCAACCCGGGTGCATCGGTGGGCTCGCTGCTGCGGGAGGCCGACGCCGCCCTGTCCGAGGCCAAGAGCCGGGGCCGGAACCGGGCGGTGGTGTTCGATCCGGCACTGCGGGCGGTTCTCGAGGAGCGATCCCGCCTGGAGTACGAGCTGCGCCTGGCCCTCTCCGGCGGGCGACTGGAGCTGTACTACCAGCCCGAGGTCGATCTGGTCACCGGGGAGGTGCTGGGTGTCGAGGCCCTGGCCCGCTGGCCGCACCCGTCGCGGGGACTGCTGAGCGCCGGGGCCTTCGTGGAGCTCGCCGAGCAGACCGGCATGGCTGCCGAGCTCGGGCGCTGGGTGCTCGACGAGGCCGCTGGTGCGCTCGCGGCGTGGCGGGAGGCCCACCCGGGTCTGGTGATGTACCTGAACGTGAGCGCCATGCAGCTGGGCCAGCCCGAGCTGGTGGCCGAGGTCCGCCGGACGCTGGACCAGGCCGGGGTGCCGCCCCACCAGATCTGCCTGGAGATCACCGAGACCGCGGTGATGACCGACGTGGATCGTTCGATGAGGGTGCTGGCGGCGCTGCACGAGCTGGGCGTGGATCTGGCGATCGACGATTTCGGCACCGGGTTCAGCTCGCTCGCCCACCTGAAGCGGTTCCCGGTGCAGCTGCTCAAGATCGACCGCAGCTTCGTCGACGACCTCGACGACGACGACGGCCGGGCCATCGTGGCCTCGGTCCTGGGGCTGGCGTCATCGCTCGGGCTCGAGGTGATCGCCGAGGGCGTGGAGACCGGCGAGCAACGACGGATCCTGGTGGACCTGGGCTGCTCTCGGGCCCAGGGGCACCTGTTCAGCGTGGCGCTGGACCGGGAGTCGTGCGGGCGCTGGCTGGCGGCCCGGCGACGCACCCCCGATGGGGGAGGTCGGGATCACCCGTCTTGAGCCGGACGGCCCATGGAGAACTGCTCAGCGCCGCCGATGGAGGTACAGGCAGCATGGGTGTTTCGATCTGGCCCCGAGCGACGAGACGGACGTCCTCGGGGCCACGTCGCGCCCGGGGTGGAGGCCGCCTCAGCCTCGGGACCTGACCGCGGTCCAGAGCCCGGTGATCCCACCCGCACCCAGCAGCCCGACGACGACCCACGCCGGGTCCGGGTCGGGCGCTCCGGCGACGCCGGCCAGCCCGACCAGGGCGACTGCGGCGCCGAAGGCAGCGAGGCCGGGGTCGAACCGGCGGGACCGGGCGCCGACGGCCTCAGGCGGCACGGATGACCCCCTCGCCGATGCCGACGTCGAGGTGCAGGACCAGCCGGGTGTCGCCGGCGGCGTCACGGACGATGCTCAGCTCGTTGCCGACGCCGTTCTCGTCGGCGTCGAGGACGGTCAGCTCCCCGATGCCCACGTCACCGGTCAGCGTGAGGTCGACATCGGCGGGCACCAACACGATCGCGGAGCCGATGCCCAGATCCACGTCGATCTCGGTGGTGCGTCCCTGGGGCAGCTCGAGATCCCGCAGATCCACCTCCAGGCGCCCGATGCCCAGCCCCATCGTCGGATCCAGGTCCTCCATCGACACCGGCGCCAGCTGGCGCTCGCCGATCCCGTCCTCGATCACCGGCTCCACCACGGCCGACGCCGCGTAGGCGACCACCAGGGCGATCCCGAGCAGAACCAGGCCCCGGGCCTGACCGACGAACGCCGCGACGACCGCGGCCACACCCACGATCACCAGGCTCAGCGCCAGCACGGTGGAGACATCGCTGTCGACCCAGCCCCAGCGGTCGGCGGCGATGGCAGTCGCGAACAGCAGCGCCACCGCGGACGTCGCGGTCCGGGTCACCACCGCCGGTCGCCGCGCCGGCGCCGGCTCCGGGATCTCGAAGCGCTCGCTGGCCGCCGGCTCGGTCACCACCTCGGTGCCCGGCTCGGGGGCGCTGGTCCGAATCGCCGCGGCGTCCGGTGACGCGTCGTCCTCGGGACCGCGGCGGGGGCGCAGCAGGTACACGGCGACCCCCACGAGCAGGATCGGCACCAGCATCGAGGCGTCGAACACGTCCGCGAGGCCCAACGCCGCCGCCAGGGCGAGCAGGGCCACCGCGAGCAGCATGGAGCCGTCCACGCCGGGCCCGCTGCGATCGGGGTCGCCCCGCTCGGGGATCACGATCCAGGCGATGAGGTACGCGAGCAGCCCGGTGCCGCCGAGGAAGATGCCCACCAGGAACGCCAGGCGGACGATCACGGGATCGATGCCGAAGTACTCGGCGATGCCGCCGGCCACACCGGCGATCTTGCGGTCCGGGCTCCGGGTGAGCCGGCGGGCCGGAGGGGTGGTGGTCTGGGTGTCCATGGTCCCATCCTCGGGGTCCGGGGCTCGGCCCACCATCGGTGATCGCCAGGATCGGCCCCTGACGCGACCCCGAGCGGCCGTCGGGGTCGCGTGCGAGAATCAGGGGATGACCGACACCACTGCCGCCGTCGACGCCCCCGCCGCGAGGGTCGACGCCGCCTGCGACCAGCTGCTCGAGCAGCACGACCCGCGAAGGGTGGACGCTTCCGCCTTCCGTGGGGCCCGCTTCGACGCCGGCCTCGCCTGGGTCCACTTCCCGGTCGGCCACGGTGGCCTGGGGGTGGCCCCCAACCTCCAGCAGCGGGTGGAGCGCCGGCTGCGGGCCGCCGGGGCGCCGGCGGCCGACCCCACGGCGTTCTTCCAGTCGCTGGCCGGGCCGACCATCGTCACCCACGGGACCGAGGAGCAGAAGCGGCGCTTCCTGCGGCCCATGTACACCTCCGAGGAGCGGTGGTGCCAGCTGTTCTCCGAGCCCGGCGCAGGCTCGGACTTCGCGGGGCTGGCGTGCCGGGCCGAGCGTGACGGCGACGAGTGGGTGGTCAATGGCCAGAAGGTGTGGAACACCCTGGCCCACCTCGGGGATCGGGCCATGCTGGTCGCCCGCACCGATCCCGACCAGCCCAAGCACAAGGGCCTCACCTACTTCGCGCTCGACATGCGCGCCTC
>JBFKRY010000058.1:0-20433 GCA_041636995.1 Acidimicrobiales bacterium
CCGGTCTCGCTGGCGCTGACCCTGAAGACGTTCAGCCCCCGGGTGATGTCGGACTCGTAGACGAAGTTGTTGTACCAGTACGACGACCAGGAGCCCCCGATCTGGCACAGCCCGCCGCAGAACGGGCCTGGGCCCAAGCTGACGGGGTCCTGCCAGGCCACCGCAACCGCGTTGGCCGGGTCGGTGAAGTCGACCACCCAGGTGCCGCCCTGGTAGTTGCCGCTCGTCACGACGTAGCGGCCGCTGCGCAGCGGCACCACGTTGTAGGTGTGGATGGTGCAGTTCTCGTCGGCGCCCTGATCGGGGATGATCCACACGCCGAGCTTGGCGCCGTTGTCGGTCATGTCGTAGAAGAACATGCTCTTCTCGACGTCGGGGTCGTCGGCCTCGCACTCGCCGGCGCCGCCACCGCCGGGCTCCCAGCCGGCAACCAGGACCTTGCCGTCCCAGGTGAAGCCGGCGGAGTGCCACCGGCCACCGGATGCGGCGTCACCCACACCTGGCTCCACGATGGTGAACAGCAGGTCCGGGTCGCGGATGTCGTTGGCGATGCTCCAGACGTTGATGGTGTCGGCGCTGGCGCAGGCCACCAGGTCGACATCGCCCCTGATCACGGCGGCATCGTGGCAGCCGCTGCGCACCGCGGGGTCGGTGGGCCCGGCGAGGGGCTCGCGATGGATCAGCTGCGGATTGCCGAGATCGTTCAGCGGGATCGCGATGACGTCCATGAAGTCACCGAGTGCGTTCTGTTGTGGCGTCGTGAGCCCCACCCCGCAACCGCTGCTGCTGGAGTTGTTGCTGTAGACGATCAGGTCGCCGCCGTCGACGCCCGCCATGGTGGCGGTGTGCGATCCGCAGGGCAGCTCGAGAGAGCCCTCGAGCGAAGGGTTGGCCGGGTCGCTGATGTCCCACACGTGGATGCCCTCGAAGCCGGCGGGAACGGTCTCGCCGCCGCAGGCGCGATCGGTCGAGCGCTTGGTGTTCCAGGTCCGGACCAGCACATGCTCGTACACCACCAGGTCGCCCTGGTCACCGTTGCACTCGGTCGTGGCGATGAGCTTCGGGTTGCCCGGCGCCTTGATGTCGATCACCCGGAACCCGTTGTAGTTGCCCTGATAGGCGTACCGGCCCTGGAAGGCGATGTCGGAGCTGATCACCCGCTGGCCGTCGGGCACCGCGAAGGTGGCCGGCTGGGGACTGTGCCCCAGGGCGTGCATGCTGTTGGAGCTCGGCTCGGTCTTGTGCTCGGCACTCGCCGGCGACACCGCCGCGACCAGTGCACCGACCAGGAGAACCACCAACAGGAGAACCAAGAGACGTCTCACCGGTGTCCTTCCCTTTCGTCCCGCCTCCCGCCCGTGCGGAAGGATCCGTGGCGCAACCTAGGTCAACCAGACCGTCTGGAAAAGGGAAACTTTCTAGCCCGGCCCGCGATCGTCGGCTAGGTGAGGAACTCCGGCTCGTCGCGGACCAGCTCGTCCCACCAGGGCTGGAACTGGAACCAGCCGGCCAGGTCGTGGCCCTGGGCCTCGTAGCCGGCCCGGCAGAGGTCCTCGGAGATCTCGATGGGGTCGCCGGCGGCCTCGGCCACGAGCTGGCTCTGGCAGCAGCGCTCGAGGAGGACGAACCACCAGATGGCGGCATCGACGCTGCCGCCGCAGGTGATGAGCCCGTGGTTCTGGTGGATGAGGGCCTTCCTGTCGCCCAGGGCCCGGGCCATGGCTGCGCCCACCTCGAGGTCGAGCACCACGGCCCCGCCACCGTCGGCGCACAGGGCCACGTCGTCGTGGAACGCGGTGGCGTCCTGGCTGATCATCCGCAGGGGCCGCCCCAGGGTGCTGAAGGTCTTCCCGTACATCGAGTGGCAGTGCGCCGCGGCAACCACGTCGGGCCGGGCCTGGTGCAGCTGGGAGTGGATGGCGAACGCGGCCGCGTTGACGGGCTTGTCGCCCTCGACCACCTCACCCTCGTGGTTCACGAGGATGAGGTCCGACACCGTCATCAGCTTGAAGTTCAGACCGAACGGGTTGACCCAGAAGTGGTCCGGGTGCTCGGGGTCGCGGACGGTCACGTGACCGGCGACGCCCTCGGCGAGGCGCAACCGGCCGAGGGTCCGCAGCCCGCAGGCGAGCCGCTGCTTGCGGTGCAGGCGCTCGGCGTCCACATCCTCGAAATCGGAGGTGGGTCGGTGGAGCTCGATGCCCTCCTGGTCGGGCTCGAAGCCCCCGAAGTCGGGCCGCTGGTCAACGTCGGTCATGGTGTCTCCCCGGTTCCTGAACCCTTCGCTCGAACACCTCAACGGTACGGCTTGACATCGCCTTTCGCTGCGGTGAGGCAGAATTGCGTGACCCGAGGGAACGCCGGACCCTGAAAAGGTGTTGATCATCACCGACGGGTCACGAAACGCGACGAAAGCGAGTTGAGCGAGGAATGAAGCAGAGCCTGCGTCTCGGAACGGTTTCCGGGATCCCGGTGGGCTTGAACTGGGGGCTGTTGGTCATCGCCCTCATCTACCTGACCAGCCTGGCCACCGGCTTCCTCCCCTCGGCCGCGCCCGGCTCCACAACCGGCGCCTATTGGATCGTCGCCACCCTCGGCGTGGGCCTCTTCTTCGCGTCGATCCTGGCCCACGAGCTCGGCCACAGCATCGTGGCCCAGCGCGAGGGCATCCAGGTCCGGGCCATCACTCTGTGGCTCCTGGGCGGGATCGTCGAGATCGAGAAGGAGGCGCCCAGCCCGGGCGCCGAGCTTCGCATCGCCGCCGCGGGCCCGGCGGTCAGCATCGCCCTCGCCGGCGTGTTCGCCGGGGTCGGCTACGCGCTCGCAGCCGCGTTCGGCTCGTCGCTGTTCGCCACCATGCTCGTCTGGCTGGGACTGGTCAACGGAGTGCTCGCCCTGTTCAACCTGATCCCGGCAGCGCCCCTCGACGGCGGACGCATCCTGGCCGCGTTCTTGTGGTGGCGCACCGGCAACCCCCACCTGGCCCGGGCCCGGGCCGCGCTCGCCGGCCAGGCCTTCGGCGGCATCGTCTTGGCGGTGGGCACGCTGATGCTGCTCGACGGGTCGGGCTTCTGGCTGCTGATCCTGGGCTGGTTCCTGATGGGTGGCGCCACCGCCGAGCGGCGCCGGGCCCAGCTGTTCGAGGCCGCCGCGCACTCGTCGGTGGCCGAGGTCATGGCGCCCCTGGCCGCGCCCACCGACGGCGCGGTCACCGTCGCCGGCCTGCTCGCCATGGGCGCCGGCACCAACAACGCCGCCTACCCGGTGCGGGGCATCGACGGCACCGTGGTCGGGCTCGTACCCGCGTCGGTGTTGCGGAGCCGCGACGCCCGCCGCAACGCCGGGGTGCCGGCGTCGCAGCTGGTGGTCCCCTGGACCAGCTTCGTGGGGGCCCGCACCGACGAGCGGCTCGCGGCGGTCGTCGACCGCTTCCGCGAGGCCGACGCCTCCCACGCCCTGGTGTACGACCCGTCCGGTCGCCAGGTCGGCTACGTCGGGCTGTCCCAGCTGGCCACCCTCACCCGCTAGCCCGCCGGCGCGGGACCGGCTCCCGGGCTGCGCCGCCGCCGATACCCTGCGCCTCATGCGCATGGGCCCGCACTGGCTGGTGGGATCGGATCCCGAGGCCATCAGGGGCAGAACTCTGTCCCGCTCGACGGTGAGCCGGGTGCTGGAGTTCGCCCGACCCTACCGGCGGCAGCTGGCGGGGTTCGTGGCCGCCATCCTGGCGGCAGCCCTGCTGGCGCTGCTCCCGCCGCTGGTCTTCAAGCGTCTGATCGACACCTCGATCGCCGAGGGCGACCGCGCCGAGGTGGATCTGCTGGCGCTGGTCCTCATCCTGGCCGCGTTCACCGAGGCCGCCCTGGCCCTGGCCGAGCGCTGGTTCAGCTCCCGGATCGGCGAGGGCCTCATCTACGACCTGCGGGTGGCCCTCTACGACCACGTCCAGCGGCTCCCCATCGCCTTCTTCACCCGGGTGCAGACGGGCTCGCTGATCAGCCGGATGAACAACGACGTCATCGGGGCCCAGCGGGCGGTCACCGGCACGCTGGGCTCGGTCATCTCGAACAGCATCGTGCTGGTCACCACCCTGGCCGCCATGCTCGTGCTCGAGTGGCGCCTCACCGTCCTCGCGGTGCTGCTCCTGCCCGTCTTCTTGCTGCCCGCCAAGCGGGTGGGGCGGCGGCTGCAGGACCTCACCCGGGAGGGCATGGACCTCAACGCAGGCATGAACACGGTCATGAACGAGCGCCTCAACGTGTCGGGGGCCATGCTCGTCAAGCTGTTCGGACGCCACGACCGGGAGCGCGCCGACTTCTCCGACCGGGCGGGCCGGGTGGCCGCCATCGGAGTGCGCAGCGCCATGTACGGCCGCACCTTCTTCATCGCCCTCACGCTGGTGGGCGCGGTCGGCACCGCCGTCGTCTACTGGATCGGCTCCCGGCTCGCCATCGACGGCACCATCACCATCGGCACCCTCTCCGCGATGGGCCTCTACGTCGCCCGCATCTACGGGCCCCTCACCGGGCTCACCAACGCCCGGGTCGACATCATGACCGCGCTGGTGTCGTTCGAGCGGGTGTTCGAGGTCCTCGACGCCCCCAACGCCATCACCGACCGGCCTGGGGCGGTGGACCTCGAGTCACCGCGGGGGCGGGTCACGTTCGACCGGGTGTCGTTCACCTATCCCGCCAGCGACACCCGTCTGGAGTCGCTCGAGAGCGCCACCGAGGAGACCCAGCCCCGCCAGGTCCTCGCCGACATCGACCTGGACATCCAGCCCGGTCAGACCGTCGCCGTCGTGGGACCGTCGGGCGCCGGCAAGACCACCCTGGTGTCGCTGGTGCCCCGGCTCTACGACGTCGACGGGGGCACGGTCTCGATCGACGGCAAGGACGTCCGCTATCTGACCCAGCGCTCCCTGCGTCAGGTCGTCGGGGTGGTGACCCAGGACCCGCACCTGTTCCACGAGTCGGTGGGCGACAACCTGCGCTACGCCCGGCCCGACGCCACCGACGACGAGCTCGTCGAGGCCGCGACCGCGGCCCGGATCCACGACGTGATCGCGGCGCTGCCAGAGGGCTACGACACCATCGTCGGCGAGCGGGGTTACCGGCTCTCGGGCGGCGAGAAGCAGCGCATCGCCATCGCCCGGATGCTGCTCAAGGACCCGGCGGTGGTGGTGCTCGACGAGGCCACCAGCCACCTCGACAGCGAGAACGAGCACCTGGTGCAGCAGGCGCTCACCCGGGCCCTCCAGGGAAGAACCGCCATCGTCATCGCCCACCGGCTGTCCACCATCGTCGACGCCGACCTCATCGTGGTGCTCGACGAGGGCCGTATCGTCGAGCGGGGCCGCCATCACGAGCTCCTCGCCCGCAGCGGCCTCTACGCCGAGCTGTACCGAACCCTGGTGCGCGAGCAGGAGCCCATCGGCTGATGCAGCTGTCCCTGGACGTGGCGATGGCGCGGACCTTCTCGGTCGCCGAGCTGGGCCAGCTGATCCAGGACGTCCTGGCCGAGACCTTCCCCCACGAGCTGTGGGTCCAGGGCGAGGTCCGAGACCTGGTCCGGGCCCAGTCGGGCCACGTGTACTTCACCCTCGTCGACCCCACGCCCGCGGGCCGGCGCCCCGACGCGTCGCTGCCCGTGGTGCTGTTCGACAGCAGGCGCCGGGACATCAACGCCCAGATCAAGCGGGCCGGCGGCGGCATGCGCATCGACGACGGGGTGGCCGTCCGGATCCGGGGCCTGCCCGAGCTGTACCTCCCCCAGGGCCGGGTCAACCTGCGGATGACCGGGATCGACCCTGCGTACACGATCGGGCAGCTGGCGGCGTCCCGCGACCGGCTGCTGCGGGTCCTGGCCGACGAGGGGCTCCTCGACCGCAACGGGTCGATCCCGTTCCCGCCGGTGCCGCTGCGGGTGGGACTGGTCACCGCCAGCGGCTCGGCGGCCGAGGCCGACTTCCTCGCCGAGCTGGGCCGGGCCCGGCTGGCGTTCCGGGTCTGCGTGGCCCCCACCCCCGTCCAGGGCGTGGGTGCGGGGCACCGGATCGCGGCCTCGATCCGGGCCTGCGCACAGGCCGGTGTCGACGTGATCGCGGTGGTGCGAGGCGGCGGCGCCCGCACCGATCTGGTCGCCTTCGACGACGAGGCCGTGGCCCGAGCCATCGCCGGCTGCCCGGTGCCGGTGCTCACCGGGATCGGCCACGAGATCGACAGCTCCGTGGCCGACCGGGTGGCCCACCGCTCGCTCAAGACGCCGACGGCCTGCGCGGCCCACCTCGTCGAGGCCGCCCTCGCAGCCGAGCACGCGGCGACCACGTGCTGGGGCGCCATCGCCGCCCTGGCCACCAGCCGCCTCGACGCCCACGACCGGCGGATCACCGCCGCGGCGCACGCCGCCCGCGCCGTCGCCGCCCGGTCGCTGCGGGACGCCGACCACGCCACCATGGGGGCCGCCCACCGGGTCCGGGCCCTGGTGCGCTCCCAGCTGGACCGGGCCGGCCACCGGCTCGCCGGACACCTCGCCGAGGCCCGCCTGCAGGGCCGTCACCGGGTCGCTGCGGCCGGCGCCGGCATCGACCGGTCGTCGCGCCGCCTCGATCAGGCCGGCGCCCGCCAGCTCCGGGAGGCCGCGCGGCGCATCGACGGCGCGGACACCCGGGTTCGGCTGCTCGACCCGGCCCGGACCCTGGCCCGGGGCTGGAGCATCACCATGGCCCCCGACGGGTCGGTGATCCGGTCCGTCGCCGACGCTCCGGCCGGCAGCGCCCTGGTCACCAGGCTCGCGGACGGACGGATCGCGAGCACGGTCGATGTACCCAGGAGGAACCCGGCATGACCACCAACGACGCCGAGCTGGGGTACGCCGAGGCCCTCGCCGAGCTCGAGGAGATCCTGGGCCAGCTCGAGGACGACGACATCGACGTCGACGTGCTGAGCTCGAAGGTCGAGCGGGCCGCGGTCCTGATCCGCCTGTGCCGGGGCCGGATCCGAGCCGCGCAGATCAGCGTCGAGGAGATCGTCGCCGACCTCGACGACCTGGCCGGCGCCGACGACCCGGCCGACGACGAGCCGGCTCGGTAGGGTGGCCACCGCGACCTCGACCCCCGACGCCCTCAGGGTGGTGCTGGCTCCGGTCGAGGCGCGGCTCCGCGAGGTCGTCGAGGAGGAGCGGCGACGCTGGTCGACGGTCGATCCCGATCTGGCAGCGCCCTTCGAGGCTCTCGCCGAGCTGGTGCTCACGGGCGGCAAGCGGCTGCGGCCGGCCTTCTTCCACTGGGCCCACGTCGGTGCCGGGGGCGAGCCGTTCGCGCCCGAGGCGCTCGATGCCGGGGCGGCGATCGAGATGCTCCACGCCTTCGCGCTGGCCCACGACGACATCATGGACGCGTCGGCGTGGCGGCGAGGCCACCCCACGGTGCACGTGCGGTTCGCCGAGACCCACCGCCGACGCGAGTGGCAGGGAGATCCCGACCACTTCGGCGAGGCCGTCGCCATCCTGGTCGGCGACCTGGCGCACGTGTGCGCCGACCGGCTGATGACCGAGGAGTCGCCGACGGTGGCGGCCATCTGGGACGAGCTGCGCCTCGAGGTGAACGTGGGCCAGTACCTCGACGTGCTCGCGGGCGCCCGGGGGGAGGCCGACGAGGCCACCTCTCGCCGCATCCTCGAGTACAAGACCGGGCGCTACTCGGTCGAGCGGCCGCTGCACCTGGGGGCGGCGCTGGCCGGCCGCCACGATGCCCTGGCCGGCGATCTGACGCGCTACGGCCGTCCGGTCGGCGTGGCCTTCCAGCTCCGGGACGACGTCCTGGGGGCCTTCGGCGACTCGTCGGTGACCGGCAAGCCGGTCGGCGACGACCTGCGCGAGGGCAAGCCCACGCCGCTGCTGGCCACCGCCCGCCGGCTGGCCAACCCCAACCAGGCCGAGGTGCTGCGGAGCGCCGGCGACCAGAGCATGAGCGACGAGACCCTGGCCGACCTGCAGCTGGTCCTCGTCGAGACCGGGGCCGTGGCCCTCATCGAGCGCGAGATCACCGAGCTGACCGCGGAGGCGATGGCGGTGCTGGCTGCGATGTCGCTCGCCGGCGGTGCCGGCGAGGCTCTCGGAGCGCTGGCCCACTTCGTCGCCTACCGCACCCACTGAGCCCGACAACCATACAAGTTGCATACAACTCGGTGACACCGGGGTCAGACCCCTGTGTGAGATCCTTGCGTCGGGGGGTCACCACGACAAGACTGCTGGGTGCAGGTAGGGGTCTCCGGCGCCGCATCGGCGTTGGGTCGTGGCGCGCCGACGACCGTTCCCGGAAGGCACCCCTCACATGACCGACCAGCCCTCGCAGCCCGATGAGCTGGTCATCGAGCTGGCCGGCGACGAGGCCCCCGCCCCCACGGACAACGTGGTCCTGCTCCTGCCCGGCTCCGGTCCTGCGGGTCGAGCCATCGAGCAGCCGCTGGTGGTCCGGCTGCGCGAGGCCCTCGACGCGTCCAACGAGATGATCATGGTGGTCGAGCCGTCCGGCCGGGTGCTGTTCGCCAACCGCACCGCCATCGACCAGCTGGGCCTCGAGGGCGACGACGCCACCTTCCCGGCGGTGGAGTCGCTCCTCGGGGGTCGCCGCCGCGACGACGTGTGGCGAGCTCTCGACGACGACCACGAGTGGCGCGGCGAGGTGTCGGCAACCCGCCCCGACGGATCCACCGTCCACCTGGAGCTCACCATGCTCGCCGACCGCTCCACCACCGGTGACATCAGGAGCCTGACCGTGGTGGCCCACGACATCGGCGAGCAGCGGGCGCTGCAACACGCCCTCGAGCACCGCAGCACCCACGACGGGCTCACCGGCCTGGCGAACCGCCAGCACCTGCTGCGCGAGATCAACGCTGCGCTCCCGGGGCTGACCGAGCGGGGCCAGCCCGGCGCGCTGCTGCTGATCGACATCGACGAGTTCCGGACGGTCACCAACAGCCTCGGCCACGAGGCAGGCGATCGGGTGCTGGTGGCCTATGCCTACCGGCTGCTGCGCACCTTCCCCGCCGATGCCATCCTGGCCCGGGTCGGCGGCGACGAGTTCGCGGTGTTCGTACCCGGCGCGGACGACATCGACGCCCTCGGCGAGCAGCTGGTGGGCACCACCGTGGCGCCGTTCTACATCGACGGCACCGAGGTCCATCTCTCGGTCGGCACCGGCATCGCCCTCACCGGACCCCACGACCCGGCACCCAGCGCCGAGGCCCTGCTCCGGATGGCCGACGCCGCGAGCCATCGCGGCAAGGAGCGGGGTCGGGGCACCATCGAGGTGTTCGAGCCCCAGCACCAGGCCGACGCCGAGGACCGGCTGACCGCCTTCCAGCATCTGCGCCGGGCGCTGCGCCACGATGAGCTGGGCGTCCACTACCAGCCCAAGATCTCGCTGGCGAGCGGGCGGATCGTGGGCGCCGAGGCCTTGATGCGCTGGAACGCGCCCGGCGGCCGGATCCGGGGCCCGGCGGCGTTCCTGGACGTCGCCGAGGACAGCGGGCTGATCATCCCCATGGGTCGGCGGCTGCTCGACGAGGTCTGCCGCGACGCCACCACCCTTCGCCAGGCGGGACCGGGGGGCGAGCCGCTGGTGCTGTCGGTCAACCTGTCGGTGCGCCAGCTCGAGCACCCGTCGCTGGTCGACGAGGTGGCCGAGGCGGTGCGCGAGGCGGGGGTCGACCCCGGCCTCATCGAGCTCGAGATCACGGAGAGCGCGCTCATGGAGGACGTCACCACCAGCGCCGAGATCCTGAGCCGCCTGAAGCGCCTGGGCACCAAGATCGCAGTCGATGACTTCGGCACCGGGTACTCGTCGCTGCACTACCTCCAGCGGCTGCCGGTCGACGTCCTGAAGGTGGACCGCAGCTTCGTGGCCGGGCTGCAGGGGTCGGCCGACGATCGGGCCATCGTTAGCGCGGTCATCCAGCTGGCCCAGGCGCTGCGACTCACCTCGGTGGCCGAGGGAGTGGAGACCGCAGACCAGCTGGCGCAGGTGCGCGAGCTCGGCTGCGGCCAGGCCCAGGGCTACCACATCGCGCGCCCCATGGAGCTCGACGATCTACGGGAGCTGGTGGCCTCGGCACCGAGCTGGTGACCGGGACAGGTACCCTTTGGGCGGGCGGAACGGACCGGCTGCTCGCCATCGAGCTCCTCAACGCATGACTCAGATCGTCCCGGACGAGACCGACGCCCCGCTGCTCTTCGAACACGTCGAGACGCCACTGTCGGAGGGCTTCCCGGCGCGCATCGAGGGCGACGATGCCGAGCACGGCGCGCTCTCGGTGCCGCCCAACGTCCGGTCGATGCTGTCGCCACTCATCGCCGCGCTCCGCTGGTGCGCGGTGGTGCTGGGTGTGGCCCTGGCCGCACCCGACGCCGCCGACGGCGACGTGGGGCTGGTCATGACCACGTCGATCTGCCTGTACCTCACCACCTGGCGCACCATGCGGCCGATCCACCTGGGCTCCACGGAGCGCTCACAGTGGGTGATGGGCATCACCGACACCGCCCTGCTCGGCGCGGCCGTCGGCGTGAACGACGGGCTGCTCAGCCCGTTCGCGTACTGCGTGGCGGCGGCGGCGGCGGTGGCCGGCTTCGGCTGGGGGGTGCGCCACGGGCTCGCGGCGATGGGCGGGGGCCTCGGGGCGATGGCGGTGAGCGCCCTCATCTCCGGCGGCGACCTGGGGCTGACCGAACGCAACGGCTGGCTGGCGCTGGCCACCATGCTCATCATCGTGGTCGCGCTGGGTGTGGTCCGGAACCGGTTGGTCGAGACCGAGCGCCGTCGGGTGCAGCTGGCCGGGCGCATCGATGCCCTGGCCGAGACCAACCAGCTGCTGCACGTCCTCAACCGGGTGGCGCGGACCCTGCCGTCGTCGCTCGATCTGCAGCAGGCGGTCGAGGCCACCCGGAGCCAGCTCACCGAGGCCTTCGACGCCTCCGTGGTGGGGCTGCTGACCCTGAGCGAGGTGAACGACACCTGGGCCCCCCTGATCGCCGAGGGACTCGCGATCCCGCCGACGGTGGCCAAGGACGGCATCCCCGAGCACCTGCGGGCCTGCCTCGGAGTGGAGGGCCCGCTGCTGGTCAGCGACGTCAGCCGGCGGGGCCTGGGCGCGGCCAGCGGGAGCGGGCTGTACACCGCGCTGCGCACCCGGGGCAAGGTGGTCGGGCTGCTGGCCATCGAGCACCCCACCCCTGGCCGCTACACCGAGCGGGACGCCCGGCTCCTGGCCGGCCTGGGCGAAGCCCTGGCCCTCACGATCGACAACGCTCGCTGGTTCCGGCGACTCCGCATCCTGGGCGCGGAGGAGGAGCGGGCCCGCATCGCCCGGGACCTGCACGACCGCCTCGGCCAGTGGCTGACCTACATCAGCTTCGAGCTCGAGCGGATCAAGTCCAGCCCCGCCGGCGACTCCGCCGAGATCGAGGCCCTCCACCAGGACGTGCAGCGGGCCATCGACGACCTCCGCGAGACCCTGCGGCAGATGCGGACCGCGGTCACCGAGGAGCAGTCGCTGTCCGAGGTGGCCGCCGAGATCACCGATCGGTTTAACCGCCGAACGGGTATCAAGATCGCTTTCTCTGCCGATGAGGATGGTGACCGGTTCCCGGTCGCCGTCGAGAACGAGCTGCTGCGGATCATGCAAGAGGCCCTGAACAACATCGACAAGCACGCCAATGCGACGAACGTGCAGGTCCTTTGGGAGGTCGGTGACCGCCAGGCCCGGCTGCGGATCCGCGACGACGGCGATGGCTTCGACGAGTCACGCGGCGTCCGGGAGACGGCTTTCGGTCTCGTCGGCATGCGCGAGCGTGCCGAGGTGATCGACGCCGAGCTGGTGGTCACCAGCTCGCCGGGCGCCGGTACCACCATCGACGTCTTCGTTCCCCGAGAGGAAGCATCGTGATCAGCATCGTGTTGGCGGACGACCACCAGATCCTGCGTGAGAGCGTTCGCAAGAACTTCGAGTCGGCGGGGGAGAAGGTGATCGGCGAGGCGTCCAACGGCGAGGACGCCGTGCGCCTGGCCGAGCAGCTCCATCCGGACGTGGTGGTGATGGACATCTCCATGCCGGTGCTCGACGGGGTCACCGCCACCCGGCGAATCTCCAACTCGGTGCCCGACACCCGGGTCGTGGTGCTGACCATGCACGACGACATCGAGCGCACCCGCCAGGCCCTCGAGGCCGGCGCGGTCGGCTACCTGTCCAAGGGCTGCTCGTTCGCCGACGTGCTGGAGACGGTCCGGGCCGCGGCCGCGGGCGAGACCGGCCTGTCGCCGGCGCTGGCCTCGTCGATGCTGAGCGTGGCCCAGGCCCAGCAGCCCTCGGCCCAGGACGAGCTGCTCTCGCCCCGCCAGGTCGAGATCCTCCAGGGCATCGCCGACGGGTTGTCCACCAAGCAGGTGGCGCGCGAGCTCGGCATCACCCAGAAGACGGTCCACAACCACCTCAACGCCATCTACCGCCGCCTCGACACCCAGAGCCTGACCCACGCGGTGCTGAGCGCGGTGCGCCTCGGGATCATCGACTTGCGCGAGCAATGATCGCCGACGTGATCGGTCGCGCGGCCATCTCGGGCGAGCCGAAGCGGGTCGGTCCGGCGCTGGTGCTGGCCACCGTCGTCACCCTGGTTGCGGTGGTCCCGCTGGGGATCGTGGCCTGGCAGGCTCGCAGCGACGGGCCCGTCGGGAACGAGGGCCTCACCGTCACCGTCGGCACCGGCGCCGCCAGCGACCTGGCGGGCCAGGTGCTCCCGGCCGGCACCGACGCCGTGCTCGGCATCGACGACCCCGATCTGGTGGCTGCGTCGTGGGTCCTCTACGACGCTGCGGGCAACCTGCTCGCCGAGGGCCGCCACGTGGGGTCCCCGCCATTCACCCTCGACCTGGCCCCCGGCACCATGGCCGGGCTCGATCCCGGGCTGTACGACCTGCTGGTCACCGCAACCGAGGGTGACGGCACCGTCGTGGAGCGTGGCGCCCGCTTCGCCGTTGGCGACACCGAGTGAGCGAGCGCCGATACCTTGGTGACTGACCGTGATCTGGGCACTTTTCCTCATCCTGGCGCGTCGATCGGGCGTCGATACTCCGGAGGAGGGGACTGCCCGGCCTCTCCATACCCCTGACGATCGACTTGTGGGACATGGGCTCCATCATCCCGAATCTGCTGGCTGTGACCCGAGGTGCGAGCACCGTCATCGGCGCGCTCGCGGTCTCGACCGCGGTCACTGCGAGCATCGCGGTCCCGATGGGGTTCGGGGCCGTCGATGCCTCCGGTGACCCGGCCGGGCTGCACCAGGCCATCGCCGGGGACGACGCCCGGTTCCCCGAGCCGGTGCCCCTCGATGACGCCGAGCTGGCCATCCTGACCGAGCCCGATCCCGAGGCCGAGATCGAGCGGGACCAGCCCCCGCCGACGGCCACCGATCCCCAGGCCGAGCCCGAGCCGACGGCCCGCACCGACGAGCCGGCTCAGCAGGACGACCCTGCGGTTCCCGATGGCGGCGGTGAGGGTGAGGACGACGACGAGCTGGCCCTGGTCCTGCCGACCCCGACGAACACCCCGGCCCCGGTGCCGCCCACACCCACACCCACCCCCACGCCGACACCGCCACCGCTGCCGACGGCCACGCCGGTGCCACCCACCCCGAGGCCGCCACCGCTGCCGACGCCCTCGCCCACGCCCCGGCCGCGCCGCCAGGACCCGACACCGCGGCCCACCGAATCCCCCGGGCCCACCGCAACCCCGGGCGCTCCCGACGAGCCCGCCGAGGTGCCGTCCACCGACGTCTACGCCTTCGTGGCCGGTTCCCCGCTCACCGCGAACGCAGTGGGCTCGATCGACGTCAAGGCGGTCAACGGCGGCGACGCGGCCCCCAGCCGGGTGAGGATGGTCGTGGAGCTCGCCGGCGGCACCATCGTGCGCGTCGTTCCCGAGCGCGGCGACTGGACCTGCTCGGGCGCGGCCCACCGGTGGGTCTGCACGGGCGCCACCCTCGAGCCGGGCAGCACCAGCCGGGGCCTGATGAGCGTCCTACCCGACGGCGACCGCGACGTCACCGTCACCGTGTCGATCGACCACGACATCGTCGACCTGGCCCCGGGCAACAACACCATGCGGGTCACCGTGCCCGTCCTCCCCGGCGATGATGATGACGAGGACGACGATGACGACGACGACAATGACGAAGACGACGACGACGACGGGCCCCCAGGTCGCGGGGGCGACGAGCCGCCCAGGGGCCGGGAGCGCACCGGGACCTCGACCAGCGCCGGCGTGACCCGGACCGCCGGTCACGCCCTGTCGGTCACCCGCCAGGGCAGCGGCTGAGCCACTCATCGGGCTCACGCCGGGGTTGCGCCCGGATGGCATGATGGCCCGGTGCCGATCCACCAGCTGACCTCCACCGATGCCTTCGTGGTGTTCGATCTCGACGGGGCCCGGGCGGCAGGCGCCGTCCGCAGCGCTCCCAAGATCCTCGTGAGCGGCGCCAAGGACCTGGCCCGCTCTCGAACCTATGCCTTCGCCACTGTCGAGATGCGGCGTGGGGGCGCCTCCGCTGGCATCAACGCTGCTCCCGACGATCGGGCCCGGGCGATCGCGGCATTCGTCGAGGAGCTGACGCCGATGGTGGCCGAGGGCACGCTGGTGCTCGAGCCGGCCAAGGGCGTCGAGGCTCCGGCCCTGGCGGCGCTGGCGGCAGCCGACGGCCGTCACCCCGTCGCCGCTACGGAGCACCGGGGCGATCCCCTGGCCACCCACCTGGCCGGCCTCGGCCCGGTCCTCGCAGCCGACGAGGTGCTGGGTGGCCTCGAGGGTCGAACCGTGGCCATCGAGGGCTTCGCTGCCGCCGGTCCGGCGATCGCCGATGCCGCCGTCGACCGGGGAGCCAGGGTGGTCGCGGTGGCCACGGGGGCAGGGAGCGTGTCGGACCCCCAGGGGCTCGACCCCGTCGAGCTGCGAGCCGGCTGGGCCCGCGCCGGCGACGCCCTGGTGGGCGAGGACGCCGAGGCTCGGGAGAAGATCTTCGGGACCGACGCCGACGTCCTCTTCGCCGGCTCCAAGATGGGGGCCATCGACCACACCACCGCCGAGGGGCTCTCGGTCCGGGTCGTGGTGCCCCACGACCCGATCCCCTACACCGCCCGGGCGCTCGCCGTCATGGGCCGGGCCGGGATCACGGCCGTACCCGACTTCGTACCCACTGCGGCTCCGCTGCTGGCCTGGTGGCCGCCCATGGCCGACCCGACCCCCGACGCCGTCGTGGCCGCAGTCACCGACGCCGTGGTCGCCGCGCTCGACGAGACCCTGGGTCACGACGAGGGCGGGTTCCTCGGTGCCTGCTACCGCGCCGAGGCCTTCCTCGCCACCTGGCGGGCCTCGCTGCCGTTCGGCCGGCCGCTCGCCAGCTGATCGGCGACGGGCGGGGCCCGCTCGCATCGGGCGCGGCTACCATCGCGGCCGAGGCCGACTCAGGGGGAGCTCCGACGTCGACACTTGACCTGGTTCTTGACGAGGTAGCCGAGCACGGCCGGACCGTCGTCCCCGGGCGCGCCGACGAGGTCGAGCCGTTCGTCCGGGCCTACTTCCGCCACGTCGACCCGGCAGACCTGCGAGCCCGCCGGGTCGAGGATCTGGTCGGCGCGGCGATCGAGCACGTCCGCCTGGCCCGCGACTGGACGCCCGGCACCGTCGAGATGGCCGTGGTCAACCCCACCCTCGAGAGCCACGGCTGGGAGTCCGATCACACCGTGGTCATGATCGTGACCGACGACATGTCGTTCCTCGTCGACTCGGTGGTGATGGCCCTCAACCGGCTCCACATCGGGATCCATCTGGTGGTCCACCCGATCTTCCTGGATCACCGCGAGACCCAGGACGCCTTCGTCGACTCCGGCGCTCATCCCGACTCCTCGGCGCCAGCGGTCTCCTTCATGTACGCCGAGATCGACCGGCTGGTCGACCCCGACGCCATCGCCGAACTGGAGCGGGACCTCCGCCGGGTGCTCGACGACGTCCGCGCCACCAACGACGACTGGGCGCCGATGCGCCAGAAGTGCCTCGAGATCGCCGACTCGCTCGAGAACGAGCCCAACCCCACCAGCGACGAGAACACCGCCGAGGTGCGGGCCCTGCTGGAGTGGCTGGCCGACGACCACTTCACGTTCATCGGCTACCGCGAGTACCAGCTGATCGAGGAGGACGGCGAGGAGGTGCTCGCCATCGTCCCCGGCTCGGGCCTGGGCATCCTGCGCGAGAAGGACGACACTTCGCGGTCGCGCGCGTTCTCGCAGCTGCCGGCGTCGGCGCGGGCCCGAGCCCGCGAGCCGCTGCTGCTGAACCTCACCAAGGCCAACGCGCTGGCCACGGTGCACCGGGCGGTCCCCCTCGACTACATCGGGGTCAAGACCTTCGACACCAGCGGGAACGTCACCGGCGAGCGTCGCTTCCTGGGCCTCTACACCCACGCAGTCTACAACCGCAGCGTGCGCCGGATCCCGGTGGTGCGGCGCAAGGTCCGGTACGTCATCGAGCGGGCCGGCTACCCCAAGGGCGCGCACGCGGAGAAGGACCTCCTCGCGGTGCTGGAGAGCTACCCGAGGGCCGAGCTGTTCCAGATCGACCGCGACCTTCTCTTCGACATCGCGATGGCGGTGGTGCACCTCAGCGAACGGCGCCGGGTCCGGCTGTTCCTGCGTGCGGACACCTTCGGTCGCTTCGTCACCTGCATCCTCTTCCTGCCCCGGGACCGGTACAGCACGGCGGTACGAACCGCCGTGCAGGACGTCCTCGGCGACGCTCTCAACGGCGAAGTGGTCGACTGGAGCTCACGGGTGTCGGAGTCGGTGCTGGCCCGGCTCTTCTTCGTGATCCGGACCGAGTCCGGCGCGGTCCCCGAGGTCGACGTCGCCGACCTCGAGACCCGCATCGGCCGGATCGTGCAGGCGTGGGAGGACGTGCTGCGCGACGAGCTGATCCTGACCCACGGCGAGGAGGAAGGTCGCGCCCGTCACGTCGAGTGGGCCTCGGCGTTCCCGCCCACCTACCAGGCCGCTTTCGAGCCCCGAGTGGCTGTCGCCGACATCGAGCGCCTCGCGGCGCTCGAGCCCGACACCATCGACATCTGCGTCTACCGCGAGCAGCACCAGCTCGACGGGCGCTTCAAGCTCAAGCTCCTCCGCCGGGGCGGCCCACTGTCGCTCACCAGCGTGATGCCCACGCTCGTCAATGCCGGGGTCACGGTGTTCGACGAGAGGCCCTACAGCGTGCCCCTGCCCAACGGCGAGACCGCCTGGGTCTACGACTTCCACCTGGGCTGCAGCGGGCAGTCGATCCCATTCTCACAGCTGGCCCCCCTGTTCGAGGAGCTCCTCGAGGGGGTCTGGGACGGCATGGTCGAGGACGACGGCTTCAACGAGCTGTGCCTCATCGCCGGCCTCCCGACCGCCAAGGTGCGCATCCTCCGAGCGCTCAGCCGGTACCTGCGCCAGCTCGGCATCGCGTTCAGCGACACCTACCTCAAGAACACCCTGGTCAACCAACCCGACACCGCCCGATCGATCGTCGAGCTGTTCATCGCCCGCTTCGACCCCGGCCTCGACGACACCGAGCGGGGGGTGCACGACCTGTCGAAGGGAATCCTCGCCGCGATCGACCAGGTCGCCAGCCTCGACCAGGATCGGATCCTGCGCCGGTTCCACAACCTGGTCATGTCGGTGCTGCGCACCAACTACTTCCAGCCCTTCGAGGGCGAGCACCGGCCGTACCTGGCGTTCAAGTTCGACCCCGCCTCGGTCATCGAGCTCCCCCGGCCCCATCCCCAGTTCGAGATCTACGCGTACTCCACGCGCTTCGAGGGGGTGCACCTCCGGGCCGGGCCCGTGGCCCGGGGTGGCATCCGCTGGTCCGATCGCCGGGAGGACTTCCGCACCGAGGTGCTCGGCCTGGTCAAGGCCCAGATGGTGAAGAACGCGGTGATCGTGCCCGCCGGGGCCAAGGGCGGGTTCGTGGTCAAGCGGCCCCCCGAGGGCGACCGGGCCGCGGTCCAGGTGGAGGTGCTGGCCTGCTACCGCTCGTTCATCTCGGCCATGCTCGACCTGACCGACAACATCGTCGCCGGCGAGATCGTCCCGCCGGCCCACGTCGTTCGCTACGACGGGGACGACCCGTACCTGGTGGTCGCCGCCGACAAGGGCACGGCCACGTTCTCCGACAGCGCCAACGCCATCGCCGTCGAGCGTGGGTTCTGGCTGGGCGACGCCTTCGCCTCCGGCGGGGCCCACGGCTACGACCACAAGGCGATGGGCATCACCGCCCGCGGCGCGTGGGTGTCGGTCATGCGGCACTTCTTCGAGATCGGCCGCAACTGCCAGACCGAGCCCTTCACCGCCGTGGGCATCGGCGACATGTCGGGTGACGTGTTCGGCAACGGGATGCTGCAGTCCCAGCACCTGCGGCTGCTCGCCGCCTTCGACCACCGCCACGTGTTCGTCGACCCGGATCCGGATCCGGCGGTGTCCTACGCCGAGCGGAAGCGGCTCTTCGAGCTCCCCCGGTCGAGCTGGGAGGACTACGACCCATCGCTCATCTCCGCGGGCGGCGGGGTCTTCAGCCGCGACGAGAAGGAGATCGTGCTCAGCCCCGAGGCTGCCGAGGCCCTCGGCACCGAGCCCGGTGAGCTCACCCCCAACGACCTGATCCGCGCGGTGCTGAAGGCGCCCGTCGATCTGCTCTGGAACGGCGGGATCGGCACCTACGTCAAGGCGTCCGGCGAGGCCGACGCCGACGTCGGCGACAAGGCCAACGAGGCGGTGCGGGTGGATGCCCGCGACCTGCGTTGTCTGATCGTGGGAGAGGGCGGCAACCTCGGGTTCACCCAGCGGGGCCGGGTCGAGTTCGCCCAACTGGGCGGGCACATCTACACCGACGCCATCGACAACTCCGCCGGGGTCGAGTGCTCCGACCACGAGGTGAACATCAAGATCCTCCTGAACCAGGTGGTTGACGCGGGCGACCTGACGCCCAAGCAGCGCAACCAGCTGCTCGAGGAGATGACCGAGGAGGTCGCCGAGCACGTCCTGGCCGACAACTACTCCCAGACCCAGGCGATCGCCCAAGCCCGTCGCAACGCGGCCAGCATGGTCGACGTCCACGCCCGCTACCTCCACGCCCTCGAGCAGATCGGAGAGCTCGATCGCCACCTCGAGGATCTGCCCGACGCCGAGGAGATGGCCGACCGGCGCACCGCCGGACGGGGGCTCGCCACCCCGGAGCTGGCGGTGGTCCTGGCGTACACGAAGAACTGGCTGGCCGACGAGCTGCTGGCGTCGTCGGTCCCCGACGACGTGTTCTTCGAGGACGAGCTGCGCAGCTACTTCCCCACTGCGCTCCAGGCCCGTTTCGGCGACGAGATCGCCCGCCACCAGCTGCGCCGCGAGATCGTGACCAGCCGCATCACCAACGCGGTCGTCGACCGGGGCGGCACCACCATGGTGTACCGCCTGGCCGAGGAGACCGCGGTCCCGCCGTCGGAGATCGCCCGGGCCCACATGGTCGCCTGGGAGATCCTCGACCTCCCGGCGGTGTGGGACCAGATCGCCACCCTCGACAGCGTGGTCGACGCCGACACCCAGGTGTCGATCCTGCTCGACGCCCGCCGTCTCGCCGAGCGGGCCACTCGCTGGCTGCTCCGCAACCGGCTCACCCCGCTCCACGCCACGTCCACCTACGACGAGCTGGCGCCCGGGATCACCGAGGTGCTCGATCAGCTGGACGATCTCCTGCTGGGCGGCGATCTCGGGACCTTCCGGCGCACCGTCGAGCATCGGGTCGCCCAGGGGGTACCCCCCGACCTGGCCCGCCGGGCCGCTGCGCTGGATCCCGCAGTCGCCGCGTTCGACATCGTCGACATCGCTCGCGAGATCGACGCCCCGGTGCTCGACGTGGCCCGCAACCACTTCGCTCTCGGGGACCGGCTGCACCTCAACTGGCTGCGTGACCGGATCCTGGCCCTCCCCCGCGACCAACGCTGGTCCACACTCGCTCGCCTCACCCTGCGGGGCGATCTCTACCAGGCCCACCGGCAGCTGACCCAAATGGTGAGCGTCGCCCGCCAGCCTCCGATGGTGACCCTCGAGTTCGTCGACGGCTGGGCTTCGGCCCACGCCGAGGCCATCGCCCGCTACGAGCAGGTGATCTCGGAGGTGCGCTCGCTCGGCAACTTCGACGTCACCACCCTGCTGGTGGTGTCCCGGGAGGTGCGCAACCTCATCCACCGTGCCGCCGGCGAGCCGGAGGCCGAGGACGACTGATTCATCCCGCACGCCGCCGCTTGTCGGCGTGCGGCTGCGCCGGAGGCGCCGATCGTCCCTGGCTCCTCCGGAGAGGCCGAAACGCG
>JBFKRY010000059.1:0-20320 GCA_041636995.1 Acidimicrobiales bacterium
GGCCCCCACTTCTGCCTGGGCGCCCACCTGGCCCGCCGGGAGATGACGGTGATGTTCCGCGAGCTCTTCGACCGCCTGCCCGACATCGAGGCCGCGGGCGAGCCCGAGGTCCTGGCCTCGAGCTTCATCCACGGTGTCAAGCACCTCCCGGCCACGTTCACCCCGGTGCGGCCGTCTCCAGCGTGAAGCGCTCCGACCCCATCGCGCTCGGCCACCGGCTGCTCGAGTCGGCCGGCATCGAGGTCGGCGGGTCCGAGCCCTGGGACATCCGGATCCACGACGACCGGCTGTTCGAACGGGTCCTGCGCGACCGGGAGCTGGGTCTGGGTGAGGCGTACCAGGACGGCTGGTGGGACGCCGAGCGCCCCGACGAGCTGCTGACCCGGCTGCAGCTGGCCGACCTGCGCCGCCAGATCTCGCCGGGACCCGGGCTGGTGCTGCTCGCCGCTCGGGCGAAGCTGTCGAACCGTCAGAGCCGCCGTGCCGCGGGCGCCAACGCCCGGGCCCACTACGACATCGGCAACGACCTCTTCGAGCGCATGCTGGACGAGCGGATGATCTACAGCTGCGCGTACTGGCGCGAGGCCAGCGATCTCGACGCAGCCCAGGAGGCCAAGCTCGAGCTCACCTGCCGGAAGCTCCACCTGGAGCCCGGGATGACGCTGCTCGACATCGGCTGCGGGTGGGGCGGATTCGCCGAGTATGCGGCGTCGAAGCACGGCGTCGAGGTGACCGGGATCACCCCGGCGGCCGCCCAGGTGGAGCCTGCACGGGACCGCTGCCGGGGACTGCCCGTGCGCATCATGCAGCAGGACTACCGGGACACGACGGGCACCTTCGACCGGATCGTGTCGATCGGGATGATGGAGCACGTCGGCCCCAGGAACCTGCGCCGGTTCTTCGACGTCTGTCGCGACCGGCTGGCACCCGACGGGATCATGCTGCACCACACCATCGGCTCCAACGAGTCGAAGCACCGGACCGACCCCTGGTACGACAAGTACATCTTCCCCGGCGGGGTGGCCCCGTCGCTCGAACAGATCAGCGGCGCCGCGCTGCACCACTGGGCCATCGAGGACGTGCACAACTTCGGCCCCGACTACGACCGGACCCTGATGGCCTGGCATGCCAACATCGAGGCCGCCTGGGACGATCTTCCCGGCTACGACGAGCGGTTCCGGCGGACCTGGCGCTACTACCTGCTGGCGGTGGCGTCATCGTTCCGGACCCGCAACCTCCAGCTCTACCAGGTGGTGCTCCGCCGCTCCCGCCGGATCACCGACACCTACCGCGGCGTCCGGTAGCCGGCCTCAGGGAGCGACCGCGGCCCAGGCCCGGACCAGCTCGGGATCACCGAAGACCTCCAGGTCCTCGCCGCCTCGACCCCACAGGTACAGCAGCAGGTTGTCGCCGGTCCCTCGAACCGCCACGTCCCCCTTGGCGTGCTCGCGGGTGGCGACCAGGCGACCGTCCTCGTTTCGCAGCAGCCACTCGCCCTCGCCGTCGGTGCGGTGCAGGTGGATCGACCCCGGCGGGTACTGGTACTGCTTCTTCGGGTTCGACGAGTACTGCATGCCCACGTGGACCAGCTCGTCGACACCGTCGGCGGCCAGCTCGGTGTCGATCGGGGTCCGGGCCCCGGCGGCACCCTCCACGTCCCAACGGTGCAGCACCGTCTCGTGGGCCATGCGCCGGTGGTAGAAGCCGGCCCGGCCGGTGCCGGCCCAGTTCCAGCAGGACGCCTCGGGGTCGGCAACCGCCAGGGTGGCCAGCACGTCCTGCCAGCGCTCGCGGGTCCACGCCAGGCGGGCCTCGGGCTCCGCCGGCGCCGGGGGCGCACCGTGGTCGGGTCGTTCCGGGGGACACGCCTCGACCAGCTGCGCGACGTAGCCGTACACCTGCCCGAGGTGGCCCACCAGGGCGGCCACGTCCCAGTCCGGGCACGAAGGCACCGGCCGATCGAGGGAGCCGTCGGCCACCTCCAGCAGCCGTTCGCCCTCTCGTTCGATCGCCGCCACGTACTGCTCGGTGTCGATGCCGGTGTCCATGCCGGGAGTCTGGCACACGCCGGGTGGAGTGGCCCTCAGCCGGTCAGCACCGCAGCGACACCGGCGGCGAAGCGGTCGACATCGGCCTCGGTGGTCTGGAAGCTGGTCATCCACCGGACCTCGTCGCAGGGATCATCACCTCGTCCCGGCTGCCAGACGTAGAACTCGCTCCACGTCCGCAGCCGCTCCACGCTCGCTCGGGGCAGCCGGGCGAACACCGCGTTGGCGTCCACCGCCTGGGTGATCTCGACGCCGGGGACCCCCTCGACCGTGGTGGCGAGCCGCTGGGCCATGGTGTTGGCGTGGCGGGCGTGGTCGAGCCAGCGGTCCTCGGCGAGCAGGGCGTCGAGCTGGGCTGCGACGAAGCGGGTCTTGGAGGGCAGCTGTGCCGCCTGCTTCTGGTGGAACCGCCCCGCGGTGGCCAGCTCGGGATCGAGGAAGACGACCGCCTCGCCGCAGGCGATCCCGTTCTTCGTGCCGCCGAAGGTGAGCACGTCGACCCCGAGGTCGGTGGTGATGCGGCGGACGTCGGTGCCCAGGGCGGCCACCGCGTTGGCCAGACGGGCCCCGTCCACGTGCACCCGTAGCCCCGCTCGTCTGGCGGCCCCGCAGACCGCTGCCAGCTCCTCGACCGAGTAGACGGTGCCGTACTCGGTGGACTGGGCCAGGGAGATCGCGCCGGGCTGCACGTGGTGCACGTCACCCAGGGCCCCGAGCTGGGCCTCCACGTCGGCGGGGTGGAGCTTGCCGTCGGTCGTGGGCACATCGATCAGCTTCGAGCCGAGGAACCGCTCGGGCCCACCGCACTCGTCGACGTTCACGTGGGCCGTGGCCGGGCAGATGATGCCCTCGTAGGGGCGGACCAGGGTGGCCAGGCCCACCAGGTTGGCACCGGTGCCACCCCAGCACAGCAGCGCCGTGGCCTGGTCGCCGAACAGCTCCCGGAACCGGACCCGGACCCGCTCGGTGAGCTCGTCGTCGCCGTAGGCGTGGGCCGGGCCCGCGTTGGCGGCGGCCAGGGCCTCGAGGACCGCCGGCGCCATGCCCGAAGTGTTGTCGCTGTAGAAGGAGGTGCTCGGCGGTGGCGGCAGCGGCGTCTGGCTCATCGCCGCCCGACACTACCGGTGGCGGAGACCCCGCCTGCGCGATAGTGTTGACCGAGATCATTCCATCTGGAATGATCTCGCCGATGGAGGACGCCCGCATGGCCGCTTCCCTGTGAAGGACGCCCGATGAACGATGCCCGGATGAACGATGCCCACACCGTCGATGCCCGCACGGTCACCGACGCCCTGTACGCACAGGACACTGCGTCCCAGGCGCTCGGCATCGAGGTCACCGACGTGGGGCCCGGCCGGGCGACGACGACGATGACGGTGCGGGCCGACATGACCAACGGCCACTCGGTGTGCCACGGCGGGCTCATCTTCACCCTGGCCGACACCGCCATGGCCTTCGCCAGCAACTCCCACAACGAGGAGGCCCTCGCCGCGGCGGCAGCCATCGACTTCCTGGCCCCGGCCCCGCTGGGCGCGGTCCTCACCGCGGTGGCCACCGAGCAGACGCTGCGGGGCCGCTCCGGGATCTACGACGTGACCGTCAGCGACCACACCGGCGCCACCATCGCGCTGTTCCGGGGCCGGACCCGCAAGGTCGGCCGGGTGATCGTGCAGCCCGACCGGTGAGCCTCGACGCCCAGACCTTCGAGGAGGCGGCCGCAGGCCGAGTCGGCGAGCGGATCGACGACGCCGATCTCGATGCCCTGCGGGCCAGCTTCGACCTGATCCGGGTCAGCAACCGGCTCGTCCAGCACCTCGAGCGGCGGGTCCACCGGCCGGCCGGCTGGTCGATGGCCGGCTTCCGGGTGATGTTCTGCGTGTGGGTGGCCGGCGAGCTCGAGCCCCGCGAGATCGCTCACCTGTCCGGGCTCTCGCGGGCTGCGGTGTCCAGCGTCCTCAACACCCTCGAGCGCGACGGCCTGGTCCGCCGGTACCGGGAATCATCCGACCGGCGCCTGGTGACCGTGCGCCTCACCGACGCCGGCGAGCACGGGGTGCGCCAGGCGTACGCGGCCCAGAACCGGCAGGAGCGGGCCTTCTTCGACGCCCTCTCCCCCACCCAGCTCCGCGAGCTCACCGCCACCCTGCAGACGATGCTCCAGCACCGGATTCCCGCCGATGTTCCAGGCTGAGCTCCAGACCATGCCCCGGGCCCAGCTCGAGGCCCTGCAGCTCGAACGGCTGCGAGCCACCGTCACCCGCCTGCGCCAGCGGGTGCCGGCGATGGCCGAGCGCCTCCGCGACATCCCCGACCCGACGTCGCTATCGGATCTCGCCGGCCTGCCCTTCCTGCGCAAGTCCGACCTGCGGGACCACTACCCGTTCGGGCTCCTCGCCGAGGACCGGTCCGAGCTGCGCCGGATCCACGCCAGCTCGGGTACCACCGGCAAGCCCACCGTGGTCGCCTACACCCACCACGATCTCGAGATCTGGGCCGACTGCGTCGCCCGCAACCTCTCGAACGCCGGCTGCGAGCCCGGCTGGATGCTGCACAACGCCTACGGCTACGGCCTCTTCACCGGCGGCCTCGGACTGCATTCCGGCGCCGAGCGCGCGGGGATGGCCGTGGTCCCCGTCTCCGGGGGCAACACCGAGCGCCAGCTCACGCTGATCGAGGACTTCGGGCCCGAGGCCATCTGCTGCACCCCCTCGTTCGCGCTCACCCTGGCCGAGCGCCTGGGTGATCGGGCCCGGGAGACGTCGTTGCGAGTGGGGGTGCTCGGAGCAGAGCCCTGGAGCGCCGCCATGCGCGCCGAGATCGAAGAGCGGCTGGGCATCGTGGCCGTCAACATCTACGGCCTGTCCGAGGTGATCGGGCCGGGCGTGTCCTGCGAGAGCGTGCATCGCGACGGTCTGATCATCGCCGAGGACCACTTCTATCCCGAGGTGGTCGATCCCGGGACCGGCGACCCGCGGCCCGACGGCGAGGTGGGGGTGCTGGTGCTCACCAGCCTCACCAAGGAGGCCTTCCCGGTGCTGCGCTACTGGACCGGCGATCTGTGCTCGCTCACCCGCGAGCCCGACCCCGACGGCCGCACCCACGCCCGGATGAGCGCCATCGTCGGTCGGGCCGACGACATGCTGGTCATCCGGGGGGTCAACGTCTACCCGAGCAACATCGAGCACACCCTCGTCGGGCTCGACGGGGTCTCGCCGCACTTCCAGCTGGTGGTGCGGCGCGACGGCACCCTCGACACCCTCGAGGTGCGGGTGGAGCCGGCCGAAGCCGGCACCGAGCTGGACCCCGAGCACATCTCCCGGACCCTGGCATCGGCGCTCGGCATCACGGTGACGGTCACGCCCGAGGCGGTCGGCACCGTGCCCCGCTCCGAGGGCGGCAAGCTGAACCGAGTCGACGACCGACGGAGGATCCCATGACCGGACGCACCTGGGAGACCATGGACGACTTCGAGGCCTTCCTCGACGCCGGCGGCATGGTCGAGGTGGACGACCACATGCCCGACGTGTACCGGGACGCGGTGTTCCGGTTCATCGAGATGCACGCCAACTCCGAGCTCATGGGCGGGCTCACCGAGCGAGACTGGATCCCGAAGTCGCCGGGGGTCCGCACCAAGATGGCCGTGCTCGCCAAGACCCAGGACGAGATCGGCCACGCCCACCTCCTCTACATGGTGGCGGCCGACCTGGGCATCAAGACCCGCACCCAGATGCTCGAGGACCTGTTCGCGGGCAGGAGCAAGTTCCACAACGTGTTCCACTACCGGGCCCACACCTGGGCGGATCAGGTGGCCATCGCGTACCTGGTGGACGCGGCCGCGCTCATGTCCCAGCAGGCGGTCATCAAGGACTGCTCCTACGGCCCGTACAAGCGCATCCTGCGCCGGATCATCGCCGAGGAGGGCTTCCACATGCGCTTCGGCGAGGAGCGGCTGCTGGTCATCGCCGAGGGCACCGACGTGCAGCGGAAGATGTTCCAGGAGGCGCTGGATCGATGGTGGCTCCCGGCGCTGCAGCTGTTCGGCCCCGACTCCAAGCCCGACGACGTGCTGTTGCGCTGGCACATCAAGTCCGAGCGCAACGAAGTGCTGCGGGACCGCTGGGTCCAGAAGTACGCGCCGCTGCTCACCGACTACGGCTTCACGATCCCCGACCCCGATCTGCGCCACGATCCCGTGACCGGCCGCTGGGAGATCGGCGAGATCGACTGGGCGCCGCTGCAGGCGGCGGTGGCCAACCTGGGCCCTGACTCCGCCAGGCGCATCGGCGACGCGGCCCGCCACTACGCCGACACCGCCTGGGTCCGCCAGGCCCTCGAGACGACGGCGGCGGCAGCATGACCGCGGCGGTGCGGTCCCCAGCCGAGAGCGTGGTTCGCGCGGCCGTGGCCACCGTCGACGACCCGGAGTACCCCGGGCTCTCCATCGCCGACCTGGGCATGGTGGAGGACGTCCGGGTCGACGGCCACCACGCCCAGGTGGACCTCATCCCCACGTTCTCGGGGTGTCCGGCGCTGGCCATGATCGAGGCCGACGTGCGGGACGCGGTGCTCGCCGTCGACGGCGTCGACACCGCCACCGTCACCTTCGTCCGGGCCCCGGTGTGGACCCCGGAGCGGATCACCGACGCCGGGCAGGCCGCGCTGGCGGAGCGCTTCACCGTGGCCGTACAGCTCGGATCCCGGCCCACCCGGTGCCCCCGCTGTGGCACCCGCACCGTGGAGCAGTCCCCGTTCGGGCCCACCCGCTGCCGGGCGGTGCACCGCTGCCCGAGCTGCAACGAGGTGGTCGAGGTGGTCCGGTGAGGATCTACGAGGTGTTCCTGAAGCGCGAGGGCAAGGAGGAGTTCCGCCACGCAGGCAGCCTCGAGGCGGCCACCCCGGAGCTGGCCCTGGTCCTGGCCCGCGAGAACTACGCCCGCCGGGCCGAGGGCGACATGATGTGGCTCGTCGACCGGGACCACATCGTGCAGGCCGACCCCGACTTCATCGCCCCCAACGCCGACAAGCCCCACCGGCACCACGACGGCGCCCGGGTGGCGGCCCGCCGCCGGGCCCAGCGGGAGCAGGCCTCGTGAGCGAGCTCGGACCGGCAGCCCGGGAGCTGATCTTGGCCCTCGCCGACGACGAGCACCTGATGGGCCAACAGCACACCGAGTGGATCGGGGTGGCGCCCTTCCTCGAGGAGGACCTGGCGTTCGCCTCGATCGGCCAGGACGAGCTGGGCCATGCCGCGTCCCTCTACGAGCTGCTGACCGACGACGTCGACGCGCTGGCCCTGGGCCGGGCCCCCGATGACTACCGCTCGTGCTGGCTGGTGGAGGAGCCCTGCGACGAATGGGCCGAGGCCTTGATCCGGCACTGGCTCTACGACGCCGCGGAGCAGCTGCGCTGGGAGGCGCTGCTCGGCTCCTCGATCCCGGCCCTGGCCCAGATCGCCGAGCGGGCCCTGCGAGAGGAGGCATTCCACCGCCGCCACGCCGACGCGCTGCTCGATGCCCTGGCCGGATCCGCGGACGCCTCGGCCCGGTTGGGGGCCGCGCTCGAGAGGCTGTTGCCCGTGGCCCTGGGTCTGTTCGACCCCAGCCCCGGTGAGCCCGAGGCGCTGGAGGGCGGGGTGAGTACCGCGTCGCTCGCCAGCCTGCAGGCGCCGTGGCTCGACACCGTCGGTCGCCGCTTCGGCCTGGCGCACGGTCCCGAGCACCAGCCTCCGGACCAGGAGCACCGCACCCGGCGGAGCCCGCACTTCCAGCCGCTGTACGACCGGATGCGGGAGGTCATCCTGATCGACCCCACCGCGGAGTGGTGAGTCGCCTACCCTGTGGCCGGTGAACCTGGCCTCCCCCCACTCACTGAAGCCGCACCTGCGCGGCTGGTCGCATGCGGCCGCGTTGGCCGCAGCGGTCGCCTTGTGCCCCATCGTCATCGTGGTGTCGCCCGGGGCCCGGGGGTCGGCGGCGCTGTACTCCGGGGCGATCGTCGGCCTGTTCGGCATCAGCGCGGCCTATCACCGCTTCCGGTGGGGCGAGCGCATGCACGCGTTGATGCGGCGCCTCGACCACTCGATGATCTTCGTGGCCATCGCCGCCACGTACACCCCGATCGCGCTGGTGGCCCTGCCCGGGTCGGAGGGCACCCTCATCTTGAGCGTGGTGTGGGTCGGGGCGGCCGCGGGGGTGGGCATGAGGCTCTTCTGGCCAGCCGCGCCCAGGGGGCTGATGGTCGCCTTCTACGTCGCGGTGGGTTGGGTGGCGCTGCTCGTGATCGACCACATCGCCCGGGCCCTGGGCGTGGCCGGCTTCACCCTGTTGCTGGTGGGCGGGGTCCTGCACACCGCCGGCGCCGTCGTCTACGCCACCCGCCGACCGGACCCCTGGCCCCGCTGGTTCGGCTTCCACGAGATCTTCCACCTGCTGGTGATCGCGGCCATCGCCTCCCACTACGTGGTCGTCGCCACCATCGCGCTGCCGATGGCGTGAGCGGATCTCGGGTCCTTGGTCGCTTGCCACTGGTGGGGCTCGTCGTCAGACTTGTGACATGACCACCGATGCGCCCGTGACCGCCGCCGATCCCGTCCGCGCCGTGGCCGCCTTCGAGGTGGTGGAGGTGCGCGGCGGCGAGACCCTGCAGACCGTTGCCGCCACCATGGCGGAGCACGGCTGCGGGGCCCTGATCGTCCGGCACCCCCAAGGGCGCGTCGCGATCCTGAGCGAGCGCGACGTGGTGCGGTCCCTGGCCCGGGGGCTCGACGGGGACTGGGCCGTCGATCTCGCCACCGATGATCCGATCACCGTCCCGGGTGACATGTCCATCGTCGACGCCGCCGAGGAGATGGTCGAGGCCGGGATCCGTCATCTGCTGGTCGACCGGGGCGACGGGCACCTGGGGATCGTGTCGATGCGCGACCTGATCGAGCCGCTGCTCGAGTCGATCGATCTGGCGACGGGTCCCGGCGGCCTGGCCCCCGAGGGTCGCTCTGCGCTGGAGGAGCTCGTCGGGGGGCTGGTCGGCCCCGGGGCTCCCGACAAGGAGCGCACCGCCCGGCTCGCCGACGACGTGCGCGGGGCGCTCGAGGACGACGAGCCCGAAGGCATCATCGACCGCCTCGAGGAGCACGCCGTCGAGTTCGAGAACGACCACCCCGATCTGGCGTACCTCATCCGCCGCACTGCCGACGTCCTGAGCGCCGCGGGGATGTAGCCGACCGGCGACGGGCTCAGCGGGCCGCCTGCCACTCGGGCAGGCTGGGCTTCTCGTCGCCGATGGTGGTGGAGTCGCCGTGCCCGGTGTGCACCCGGGTGTGCTCGGGCAGCGTGAACAGCCGTCGCTCGATGCTGTCGAGGATGGTGCCGTAGTCGCTGAACGAGCGCCCCGTGGCGCCCGGGCCGCCCTTGAAGAGGGTGTCACCGCTGAACACCACGCCTTCGCTCGGGAGGTGGAGGCACACGCCGCCGGGTGAGTGGCCCGGCGTGTGCACCACCGTGACGTCGCTCCCGCCGATGGTGATGAGCTGGCCGTCGCGGAGGGGGTCGTCGACGCGACGGTCCGGGTACACCACCTCCCAGAGCATCGTGTCGTCGGGGTGGAGCCACACCGGGGCCCCGGTCTCCTCGGCCAGGGCCGCAGCCGCGTTGATGTGGTCGTTGTGGGCGTGGGTGCACACGATGGCCCGGACGGCCCGGTCGCCGATGCCCTCCAGGATCGGACGGTGGTCGTGGGCCGCGTCGATGACGATCACCTCGTCGTCGTCGCCGACGAGCCAGATGTTGTTCTCCACGTCGAAGTCCTCGCCGTCAAGCGAGAAGACACCAGCGGTGACGACACGATCGATGCGAGCCATGGGGACTACAGCACCACGACCGAGCGCAGCACCTGGCCGGCCTCCATCTTGTGGAACGCGTCCTCGACCTCGCCGAGGCCGATGGTCTCCGACACGAACCCGTCGAGGTTGAGGCGGCCCTGCAGGTAGAGGTCGATCAGCATCGGGAAGTCCCGGCTGGGCAGGCAGTCGCCGTACCACGACGACTTGAGGGCCCCGCCCCGCCCGAAGACCTCGATGAAGGGCAGCTCGATCTTCATGTCGGGCCGGGGGACGCCCACCAGGACCACGGTTCCGGCCAGGTCACGTGCGTAGAAGGCCTGCTCGTAGGTCTCCGGCAGACCGATGGCCTCGATCACCACGTCGGCGCCGTTGCCGCCGGTGAGCTCCCGGATCCGCTCGACCGGATCCTCCCTGGTGGAGTTGACGGTGTGGGTGGCGCCGAAGCCCTTGGCCCACTCGAGCTTGGTGTCGTCGATGTCGACGGCGATGATCGTCCGGGCCCCGGCCAGGCGCGAGCCCTCGATGGCGGCGTCGCCGACGCCGCCGCAGCCGAAGACCGCCACCGAGTCGCCGCGGCCCACCCCGCCGGTGTTGATGGCGGCGCCGATGCCCGCCATGACCCCGCAGCCCAGCAGGCCGGCGGCCTCCGGGCCGGCTGCGGGGTCGACCCTGGTGCACTGGCCTGCGGCCACCAGGGTCTTGTCGGCGAAGGCCCCGATGCCGAGCGCAGGGCTGAGCTCGGTGCCGTCGGCGAGGGTCATCTTCTGGCTGGCGTTGTGGGTGGCGAAGCAGTACTGGGGTCGGCCCCGGAGGCAGCTGCGGCAGTTGCCACAGACCGCCCGCCAGTTGAGGACCACGAAGTCACCGGGCGCGA
This sequence comes from Acidimicrobiales bacterium, assembly GCA_041636995.1. Classification (GTDB taxonomy): domain Bacteria; phylum Actinomycetota; class Acidimicrobiia; order Acidimicrobiales; family UBA8592; genus JBFINV01. The sequence goes on from JBFKRY010000059.1 coordinate 10,760, forward strand.
CCTCGGTGACCCCGTCGCCCACGGACTCGACCACCCCGGCAGCCTCGTGGCCGAGCAGGAACGGGAACTCGTCGTTGATCCCTCCCTCCCGGTAGTGGAGGTCGGTGTGGCACACCCCGCAGGCCTGGACGTCGACGACGGCCTCACCGGGGCCGGGGTCGGGGACCACGATGGTCTCCACGCTCACCGGCGCCCCCTGCTTCCGAGCCACCACGCCCCGTACTTCCTGCGCCATCGCCTGCCTCTCCTTGCTCGACGGTGCTCACGATCGACCCGGGCGAGGGTACACCGGAGGAGCGAGAGACGACCGACGAACCGAGCCTCCGCCCCAGCGGCGGGCGAGCCCCGACCGTCGCCTCCGTCCGCCGCGAAGCTGCGGCGACGGAGGAGGCGCGACCCCCGAACCGGCCTGCGGGAGGAGCGAGGGACGAGCGACGAACGGCGCCTCCGGCGCAGCCGCAAGCCGACACGCGTCGGCTTGCGGGACAACGATGAGCTCTTTGAGGACGGCCTCCGGCCGGCCTCACAGAGCGAGGAAGGGCATGGGATCGACGGGCTGGCCGCTGAGGCGGACCTCGAAGTGGAGATGGGGGCCGGTGGAGTAGCCGGTCGAGCCCACGCATCCCAGCAGGTCGCCCTGGAGCACCTCTTGGCCGACGAAGACCGCGTCGGCGGTCATGTGGGCGTACAGGGTGGCGATGGTGTTGCCGTGGTCGACGACGACCACGTTGCCGTAGCCCTGGGTCGACTCCGCGTAGACCACCACCCCGTCGGCCGCCGAGAGGATCTGGTCGCCGCTGTTTCCCGACATGTCGATGCCCGCGTGGAGCCTGGTGTCCTTGAAGATCGGGTGCACCCGGGGTCCGAACGGCGAGCCCAGCCGGGTGCTGAGCAGCGGCATGTCCAGCAGCCGATTCACGCTGTCGGGCGGCGTCTGGTCCGTCTGGCGGGTCCGCAGGAGCTCGCCGATGGCGCCGCCTCCGACCCCGCTCACCCGCAGCTGCTCGGCATAGGCCTGCTTGCGCAGCTGGATCTCGGCGATCTTCTCCGCGATCGCCTCGGCCTCGGCCTCGGCCTCCTTCACCAGGCGGCGCTGCTGGACCAGCAACTCGTCGACCTGGGCCTCGATCTCGCCCACCCGATCGGCGTCGGCTGCGGCATCGGCCTCGATCTCGGCGACCAGCTCGGAGAGCGCCTCCACGGCGTCGCGGAGCGCCTCGACGTCCTCGACGGTGGTCAGCTGATCGTCGATGACGACGGTCGCGTACTCGCGAGCGGTCTCCAGCTCGGTGTAGTTGTCGATCTCGAGGATCGCGGCCGAGGTGGCGAGCTCGACGTCGTCGCCGCCCATGTAGGCCTCGACCGCCTGCTCGCGAAGTCGGCGCTCCTCGTCGGCGAGGGTGGCCGCGACGTCGTCGAGGCTCTCCCCCGCGGTCGCTTCACGGATCCTGGCGAAGCCGGCGTCGGCCCGCGCCGCCGCCAGCCGGATCTGGACCTCCCCGACGCGCAGCTTCAGATCGTCGAGCTGGTCGTTGAGCTGGCGCAGCTGGTCGAGGGCCACACCCAGATCGGCCAGGGCCCGGGCCTCATCCGCCGCGGCGGCCTCGAAGTCGGCCAGCAACCGGGTCAGCCGGCCGCTGTCGATGCAGCTGGGCTCCTCGGCGTTGGGGGCCAGATCGACCTGACCCTGGGGGCAGCGGGGCGGGGGCAGGCACTCGTCGGGCTGGTCGACGGGGTCGGCATCGGGATCGCACTCGACCTCGTCTTCGGCGTCACGCTGACGCCTCTTGCCGCCGGGCTCGTCGTCACCCTCGCCGGCGTCCTCCCCGGGCGGATCGTCGCGGCCACGCTCCTCCTCCTGGGCCACGGCGCTGCCGGTGACCAGCAGCCCGAGCGCGACCAGCCAGGCCGCGAGCGCGCGAAGCCAGCCTGGTCGGGTGGGATCCATGACCCACCAATCGGCAACTCGGCTGGTTACGGGAGCCTTTCGGGCGGCTCAGGTGGGCCGGCCGGCCCACCCCTGCGCCGAGGCTGCGATCGCGGGACGGATCAGACGTCGAGGAAGCGGTAGGCCGCGATGGCCGAGCCGATGGCACCGACGGCGGCGCCGGTGATCAGCAACAGGATGCCGATCCCCCACACCTCTCCCGAGTCCACCGCGAAGCTCTGGAGGATGTTGAGCACGTCGTCGCTGGCCAGCCACTCCTCGAACGCCTTGTTGGCGCCGTAGACCGACGCGGTGCCCAGCGCGGCGCCGACGATGCCGGCGACCGTCCCCTCGAGCATGAACGGCACCAGGATGAACCAGTTGGTGGCACCGACCAGCTTCATCACCTCGATCTCCCGGCGCCGGGCGAACATCGCCATCCGGATGGTGTTGAGGATGAGCAACAGCCCGGTCAGCAACAACACCACCCCGGCGCCCAGCACGAACCAGCGCACGAAGTCGGTGGCCCGTTCGAGCTTCCGGATCTCGTCGGTGGCCCGGATCACCTTCTTGACCCCCGGCTCGTCCTCGAAGGAGGCGGCCAGGACCTCGACCTGGTCGGCGTCGAGCTCGCTCGGGACCACCCGGAACGACGGCGGCAGGATCTCGGGGGTGACGAGGTCGGTGATCTCGGGGGTTCCCGGGAAGAAGTCCTGGACGAACTCCTGGTAGGCCTCCTCCTGGGTGACGAAGCGGTAGCGGTCGACCCGGGCCGGCGTCTGGTCGTCGAGCATCGTCTGGATCCGGTTCTCCTGGGAGTCGGACCGGTCCGGCTGGAGGAAGATGATGAACTCGACCCCGTCCTCCCAGCGGTCGGTGGCGTTGGCCACCCCCTTCTGCAGGAGCAGAGCCACGCCGAGCAGGCTCAGCGACACGGCCACCGTGAGCACCGACGCCACCGTGAGGGTCAGGTTGCGGCGGAGATTGCGCCCCGTCTCGCGAACGACGTACTCGAGCTTCAATGCCATCGCACTGCCCGGTCAGGCGTAGACGCCCCGGGCCTGGTCGCGGACGATCTGACCACCGTCGAGCTCGATGACCCGGCGGCGCATGGTGTCCACGATCCCCCGGTCGTGGGTGGCCATGACGACGGTGGTGCCGGTGCGGTTGATCCGGTCGAGCAGGCGCATGAGGCCCACCGAAGTGGCGGGGTCGAGGTTGCCGGTGGGCTCGTCGGCCAGCAGGATCAGCGGCCGGTTGACGACCGCCCGGGCGATGGAGACCCGCTGCTGCTCGCCGCCGGAGAGCTCGTGGGGCAGGTTGTGCATCTTCTTCTGCAGCCCCACCAGCTCGAGGATGGCGGGAACCTGGGTCTTGACCACGTGCTTGGGCCGCCCGATGACCTCCAGCGCGAAGGCCACGTTCTGGGCCACGGTCTTGTTGGGCAGCAGCTTGAAGTCCTGGAAGATGCTCCCGATGTTGCGGCGCAGGAACGGTACCCGCCACCGGCTCAGACCGCCGATGTCCTTGCCGGCCACGAAGATCTGGCCCTTGTCCGGCTCCTCCTCCTTGTTGAGGAGCCGCAGGAACGTCGACTTCCCGGATCCCGACGGTCCCACCAGGAACACGAACTCGCCCTTCTGGATGTCACAGGACGCCTCGTGGAGGGCGAGCACCTCGCCCTTGTAGACCTTGGTGACGTTCTCGAGCTTGATCATGGCTCCTGCGCGCGATCGGGACGGTTCCTACCGGCAGGGTGCCGGCAGACGGTGGTGGTGGGCGGGCTCGGCGGGGACGGGGAAGCGGCCTCCGAGCGGGTCGGAGATGGCGCAGCAGACGAGAGTACCACCGGCGAGGATCGATCCGGCGGCACGTCCGCCCGTCAGCCGGACCCGTTCCCGGCTGCACCACCGCCGCGCAACCACCGGAGGTAGGCCTCGAGGAACCCTCCGATCTCGCCGCCCAGCACCGCATCCACGGCACCGACCTCGTGGTTGGTGCGCAGATCCTTGACCATCTGGTACGGCTGCAGGACGTAGGACCGGATCTGGCTGCCAAAGCCCACCCGCTTGGCCTCGCCGCTGATGGCCGCCAGCTCCTCCTCGCGCTTCTGGTGCTCGAGATCGAGCAGCCGGGCCGCCAGCATCTGCATGCAGCGCTCCTTGTTCTGGTGCTGGCTGCGCTCGTTCTGGCACGACACCACCACCCCGGTGGGTAGGTGGGTGATCCGCACCGCCGAGTCGGTCACGTTCACGTGTTGGCCACCTGCGCCCGAGGAGCGGTAGGTGTCGATGCGCAGGTCGCCCTCGTCGATCTCCACCTCGTCGGCCACGTCCTCGAAGAACGGCACCACGCTCATCGACGCGAACGCGGTCTGGCGCTTGGCCTCCTTGTTGAACGGCGAGATCCGCACCAGCCGGTGCACCCCGTGCTCGGACTGCAGCATCCCGTAGGCCCGCCGGCCCCGGACGATGAACTCCGCAGAGCTGATCCCGGCCTCCTGGCCCTCCGAGATCGAGATCACCTCGAAGTCGTAGCCGTTGTTCTCGGCCCAGCGCTTGTACATCCGCAACAACATGTCGGCCCAGTCCTGGGCGTCGGTGCCGCCCTCCCCGCTCTGGATCTGGCAGACCGCGTCCATGTCGTCGTACTCACCCATGAAGAGCGAGCGCAGCTCCAGCTCATCGAAGGCGGTCTCGACCTGGGCGAGGATCTCCTCGATCTCGGGCTCGACGTCGTCGGCACCCTCCTCGCGAGCCAGCTCGTAGAGGGTCTCGGCATCCTCGATCTGGCCCGCGAGCCGGTCGAAGAGGTCGGTGTCCTCGGTGACCTCGGCCAGCTCGCGGGTGATCTTGCGGGCCCGTTCGGTGTCGTCCCACAGGTCGGGCTGGGCGGCTTGGTCCTCCAGCTCCACCCGCCGATCCCGGATCTCGTCGATGCGCAGGTACTGCTCGGCCTCCGCGAGACGGCGACGAGCGCCGGCCAGCTCCTCGGTGAGGTCAGCCATCGGCGCCGTTACCGACCGTGGCAGTGCTTGTACTTCTTGCCGGACCCGCACGGGCACGGCGCATTCCGCGGGGTCTTCTCCATCTCGGACTTGACCACCGGGGTGCGCGGCCGGGGTGCGGTCTCCTCGACGACCTCCGGCATGTCGTCGGTGACGACCGCTTCCTCCCGGGCCGCCGCCGGACGGGTCCGGGCCGCGTCGGCCATCCGCTTGGCGGCACCGGGCTGCTCCTCGGGGCCGGTGTACTCCACGTCGCTGGCCGCGGCCTCGCTCGGCGCCGCGGGCTGCTCGGTCTGTTCGCTGACCTGGATGTGGGTCACGTACTTGACGAAGTCCTGGGCGATGGAGCTCATCATGGTGCCGAACATCTCGAAGCCCTCGCGCTGCCACTCGGTGAGCGGGTCCTTCTGGCCCATGGCTCGCAGGTGGATGCCCTCCTTGAGGTAGTCCATCTCGTAGAGGTGCTCCCGCCAGCGCTGGTCGATGATCCGCAGCATCACCTGGCGCTCGATCTGGCGCATCACGTCGGGCCCGATCTCGGCCTCGCGCTGCTCGTAGAACGCCACCGCCTGCCCCATGACGCCCTCGTAGAGCTCGTCGGTGGTCGAGTAGGAGCCGAGGTCGGCGCCGGTGAGCTCGTTGGGCCACAGGCCGTTCAGCTCGACGGCGAGCCCGTCGAGGTCCCACTCCTCGGCGTAGTCGGACACGCAGTAGGTGCCGACGGCGGCGTCGACCGCTTCGGCCAGGTACTCGAGCGCCTCGTCGCGCAGGTCGGCGCCGTCGAGGATCTGCTCGCGCCGGGCGTAGATGACCCGGCGCTGCTCGTTCATGACCTCGTCGTACTTGAGGACGTTCTTGCGGATCTCGGCGTTGCGCTGCTCGACGGTGTTCTGGGCCCGCTCGATGGCCTTGGTCACCATCTTGGAGTCGATGGCCACGTCGTCGGGGAGGGCCTTCTTCATGACCCAGTCCATGGCCCCGGTGGCGAACAGCCGCATCAGCTCGTCCTCGAGCGACAGGTAGAAGCGGCTCTCGCCGGGGTCGCCCTGGCGGCCCGAACGGCCCCGCAGCTGGTTGTCGATGCGGCGGCTGTCGTGGCGTTCGGTGGCCACCACGTAGAGGCCGCCGAGCTCCTTGATCTTCGCGCCCTCCTCGGCGCACATGGGCTCGTACTTGGCGTGCAGCTCCTCGTAGCGGGCCGCGCCCTCCTCGGAGTCCATGGTGAGCCCCTCGGCGAAGACATCGCGCCGGGCGAGGCCCTCGGGGTTCCCGCCCAGGATGATGTCGACGCCCCGGCCGGCCATGTTGGTGGCCACGGTCACCGCGCCGAGCCGTCCGGCCTGAGCCACGATGTCCGCCTCCCGGGCGTGCTGCTTGGCGTTGAGGACCGAGTGGTCGATGCCCTGCTTGTCGAGCATGCCCGACAGCAGCTCGCTCTTCTCGACCGAGATGGTGCCGACGAGCATGGGCTGGCCCCGGCCGTTCCGCTCCACGATGTCCTCGACGACCGCGTCGAACTTGCCACCCTCGGACCGGTACACCAGGTCGACCATGTCGTTGCGGATCACCGGCAGGTTGGTGGGGATGGGCACCACGTGGAGGCCGTAGGTGTTGTAGAACTCGGCGGCCTCGGTCTCGGCGGTGCCGGTCATGCCGGCGAGCTTGTCGTAGAGACGGAAGTAGTTCTGCAGCGTGATGGTGGCGAGGGTCTGGTTCTCCTCCTTGATCTTCACGCCTTCCTTGGCCTCGACCGCCTGGTGCAGGCCGTCGCTCCAGCGGCGACCCTCGAGGATGCGGCCGGTGAACTCGTCGACGATCTTCACCTCGCCGTTGGCGACGATGTAGTCCTTGTCCCGGTGGAAGAGCTCCTTGGCCTTGAGCGCCACCTGGAACTGGTGCACCAGGTTGGCCGAGACCGAGTCGTAGAGGTTCTCGATGCCGAGCGAGCGCTCCACCGCATGGATGCCCTCCTCGGTGGGGGCCACGGTGCGCTTCTCCTCGTCGACGTCGTAGTGCTCGTCGCGGCGCAGGCCCCGGACGATGGACGCGAACTGGTAGTAGACCTTGGCGGCGTCGGCCAGCCGGCCGCTGATGATGAGCGGCGTGCGGGCCTCGTCGATGAGGATGGAGTCGATCTCGTCGACGATGCAGTAGCTGTGGCCCCGCTGGACCTTGCGGTCCTTCGACATCGCCATGTTGTCGCGCAGGTAGTCGAAGCCCAGCTCGTTGTTGGTGCCGTAGGTGACGTCGGCCGCGTACTGTGCCCGCTTGGTGTCGGTGCTGCGGTCGCCGGGGACCACCAGGCCCACCTCGAGGCCCAACCACCGGTAGATCTGGCCCATCCACTCGGAGTCGCGCGCGGCCAGGTAGTCGTTGACGGTCACCACGTGGACGCCCTGGCCGCCGAGGGCGTTGAGGTAGATGGGCAACGCGGAGGCGAGCGTCTTGCCCTCACCGGTCTTCATCTCGGCGACCCAGCCGAAGTGCAGCGCCGCCCCGCCCACCAGCTGCACGTCGTAGGGACGCTGGCCGATGATCCGCCATGCGGCCTCTCGCACGACGGCGAAGGACTCGATGAGCAGGTCGTTCAGGTCCTCACCGTTCGCCAGCCGCTGCTTGAACTCGGGAGTCTTGGCCTGCAGCTGGTCGTCGGAGAGCGCCTGCATCTCGGATTCGAGCTCGTTGATGTCGGGCACGAGGGCCTCGATGGCCCGGAGCTTCTTGCCCTCACCCGATCGCAGGATCTTCTTGAAGGGGTTCTTGCTCATGAGGCTCCAGATTCTACCGGCGCGGAACCCTGCTCCTCGTAGCGCCACTCCGATCGCCGCTCCTCTACAGTGGGGCGACAACTCGACCCCCCAGGAGGACCGAAGACGTGGATGTGACGATCAGCAGTCGCGGCGTGCGAGTCTCCCCCGAACTCGAAGCGACGGTGCTGGCGAAGGTCGGCCGACTCGAGCGGCTCATGAGCGGGCTGGATCGTGCGGAGGTCCACCTCTTCGAGGAGCGCAACCCCCGGATCGCCGACAAGGACATCTGCGAGATCCACGTCGAGGGCCACGGGCACCACGTCCTCGGCAAGGCCTCCGGGCCCGACGAGCTGACCGCCGTCGAGCGGTCGCTCCACAAGGTCGAGCGGGGATTGCGCAAGCTGAAGACGAAGACCGTCAACCGCTACCACCACACCGGTGGCCGCCAGGACAAGTACCGGGAGGTGCGGCCCGTGGCCATACCCGACGAGGGCGAGGTCGAGTTCGTTCGCGAGAAGCAGATCGTGAGCGAGCCCATGACCCCCACCGAGGCCGTCCAGCAGATGGAGCTGCTCGGCCACGACTTCTACCTGTTCACGAACGAGGACACGGGGCAGGCATCGGTGGTGTACCGGCGCAAGGCGGGTGACTACGGCCTGCTCGAGCACGCCGAGCCCTCCTAGGACCGCGCCACCTCGGCGCCCGGTCAGCGCTTGTAGGCCACGGCCGCGCCCTGCACGGTCGTGGCGCCGGCGCTTTGTAGTGACGCTGCCGCAGCTCGCATGCTGGCCCCGGTGGTGATCACGTCGTCGACCACCAGCACGGTGCCCTGCGTCGCTCGGGGCGTGACGAGCTCGGGGCCGCCGAGCCGTTCGATGCGAGTCCGGCCGGTCTGGCCGGTGCCGGGTCTTCGGCGCAGCAGCGAGCGGGCCGGCACCCCGAGCCGGCGAGCCAGCGGGCGAGCGAGCAGCTCGGCCTGATCGAAGCCGCGGCGCCGCCGGTTGTGCCGCGCCGCGGGTATCCACGTGATCACGTCCGGTCGGGCACCCGACGCCGCCACCAGCTGGGCCAGCGCGGTGACCAGCCACGGCAGCGCGTTCCGGACTCCCCGGTATTTGAGCTCGGCGACGAGCCAGGCGCTCAGTGCGTCGTAGGCGACCAGAGCCAGGCAGCGGTCGACCTCCCCGCCGAGCTCCAGCTCGCCCACGGGCTCCAGACGCTCGACGCAGCACCCGCACGGCGACGGACCGACCAGTCCGCATCCGCCGCATCGCCTGGGTAACAACATGCGCCCACCGTAGGAAGGGGGTGTGACACAGAGGGGGGCGGCGGGCGGCGACAGCGAAGCTGGCGCCCCGGCCAGCGACGACGGAGGAGGAGCGGTGGGGCGCCTCCTGGCGCTGCGGCGGCTACGCCGGCGGCCGCAGAGCAGCCCGAGGAGCGAAGCGACGAAGCGGCGCTTGCGGATCAAGACTGTCACACCCACTCTCTAGTGTTGGCACCATGAGCGAGCGGACCGAGCGGGTGGATGCGCTGGTCGATGAGGCCAAGGCCCTGGCCGGCCACATCGCCGCCGCCCAGGGTCGCCTGGCGGTGCTGGCCTCGCGGATCGTCGAGCTCATGGACGACGTGGGGCCGGGGTGGGGGTTCCGCAGCCCGGCCCACCGGCTGGGCTTCGAGCTGGGCCTGGTGCCTTCCGAGGCCCGGCGCTTGGTCACCGTGGCCGAGCGGGTCGACGAGTTGCCCGAGCTGGCCGACGCGGCCCGTACCGGCAAGCTGAGCCTCACGGTGGCCCCAGCGATCGCCGAAGTGGCGCGACCCGAGACCGTCGACGACCTCTTGGAGCTCAACGAGTCGGCCACCGCCTCCCAGATGCA
>JBFKRY010000060.1:0-20244 GCA_041636995.1 Acidimicrobiales bacterium
ATGGAGTCGGGCGTGTTCGAGAAGGCCGCCCTCGTGTTCGGCCAGATGGACGAACCGCCGGGCGTGCGCCTCCGGGTCGCCCTGTCGGCGCTCACGATGGCCGAGTACATCCGCGACGTCCAGAACCAGGACGTCCTGCTGTTCATCGACAACATCTTCCGCTTCGTCCAGGCGGGCTCGGAGGTGTCCACCCTGTTGGGGCGGATGCCGTCCGCGGTCGGCTACCAGCCCACCCTGGCCGACGAGATGGGCGAGCTGCAGGAGCGCATCACGTCAACCCGGGGCAAGTCGATCACGTCTCTCCAGGCGGTCTACGTGCCCGCCGACGACTACACCGACCCTGCGCCCTTCACGTCGTTCACCCACTTCGACGGCACCACCGAGCTGAGCCGCGACATCGCCTCGTTGGGGATCTACCCGGCGGTGGATCCCCTGGCGTCGACGTCGACCATCCTCGCGCCCGAGGTCGTCGGCGCCCGCCACTACGACGTGGCTCGGCGGGTGCAGGAGATCCTGCAGCGCTACAAGGAGCTCCAGGACATCATCGCCATCCTGGGCCTCGACGAGCTCTCCGAGGAGGATCGGGTCACCGTGGACCGAGCCCGGAAGGTGCAGCGCTTCCTCTCACAGCCGATGTTCGTGGCCGAGACCTTCACCGGCCTCGAGGGGATCTTCACCCCCATCGATGACACCATCCAGTCCTTCGAGGCCCTGGTGAACGGGGATCTCGACACCGTGCCCGAGCAGGCGTTCTTCATGGTCGGCGGGGCCGAGGACGTCCAGCGCAAGGCAGCCCAGCTGCAGAAGAGCACCTGATGCCGCTGCAGGTCGAGCTGGTCTCGCCCGAGGAGCGGGTGTTCGAAGGCGACGCCGAGCTGGTGATCGCCCGCACGACTGACGGCGAGATCGGCTTCCAGCCGGGCCACGTCCCCTTCGTGGGGGTGCTCGTCCCGTCGGTGGTACGCATCGCCCTGAGCGATGGCGGCGCGCAGCACATCGCGGTCCACAGCGGCTTCGTGGAGGTCTCCGACGACCATGTCACGGTGCTGTCCGACGTGGCCGAGCTCGCCGAGAGCATCGACGTCGAGCGGGCCCGGGCCGCGCTCGCGCGCGCGGAGGAGGCCTTGCGGGCCGATCGGGACGACGAAGACGCGAAGGCGGCGCTGCGCCGGGCCCAGGCCCGGATCGCGGCAGCGACCGGCGCGGCCTGACTTCGTCGATCCGCCAGCAGATGGATAGGGTCCGAGACGTGGTCAGCGCGACCCATGTCGTCTGGCTCGATCATCGGAACCTGCTCGGCGGCTGGCTCGGATCGCCGATGGTTCATGAGGACGGACAGAGGGCGCAGTACAGTCGATCCACACAGGCGGGATCGGCTGGGAGGACGAGATGACGCTGACACCTGAGCAGATCGAAGGCGCCTCCTTCTCGACGGTCAAGCGCGGGGGCTACCGGACCGAGGAGGTCGACCGGTTCCTGCGCACCCTCGCCGAGGAGTTCCGCATCCTCGGGTCCCGGGTCCGCGCCGCCGAGGGCGCCAACGAGGACCTCCAGGCGGCCAGCGAGGAGATGGCCACGCTCATGCGCGACGTCCACGCGCAGCTGGGCGAGAAGCGCCGGGTCGCCGAGGCCGAGGTGCAGGAGATGCTCCAGGCGGCCGAGCGCGAAGCCGCTGCGGTGCTCGCCTCCGCCACCGCACAGGCCGATGAGGTCCGGTCGCGGTCCGACCGGGTGCTCGCCGACGCCGAGCACCACGCCGAGCTGTTGCGCAGCGACGGCGAGCAGCGGGTGCGGGAGCGGGCCCAGGAGACCATCCGGGCCGCCCGGGCCGAGCTGCAGGAGCTGGTTCGCCGCAAGCACGAGATCCTCCACGCCCTCGCCAGCCTGCGGACCGAGCTGGGCGAGATGGAGACCAACCTCGAGGCCGCGGCGCTGTCACCCGACGCCATCGACGACGACATCGTGAACCAGACCCTCATCGACCTGCGTGAGTCCATGCCGGCGCCGCCACCACCAGCTGCCCCCCAGCCCCCGCAGCCACCGCCGCCGCCCGCCGGGAGCCAGGCGCCGCCCGCCGGAACCCCGGCGGGTCCGTCCGCCGGAACCCCGGCGGGTCCGCCCGCCGAGGCCCAGGCCACCCCGGGCGTGGGCCACCCGGCCTCCTCGGGCACGTTCTTCAGCCCGCCCGAGCCCCACGACAACTGAGCGGAGCCGGCGTCAGACCACGACGATGCCGTCGAGGTCCTCCTCGGGGTCCGGGTAGGACATCTCCAGCCCGTCGAGGGTGTCGACCAGCAGCCGGCTGATCACCAGGTTCCGGTACTTCTTGCGGTTGGCCGGGATGACGTGCCAGGGGGCCCACTCGGTCGATGTGCGCTCGAGCATCACCCGGAACGCCTCCTGGTAGTCGTCCCAGCGGGCCCGCTCGGCGAGATCGCGCTCGGCGAACTTCCATCGCTTGTGGGGCTCGTCGAGGCGCGCCTGGAGCCGCTCCCGCTGCTCGTCCTTGGAGATGTGCAGGAACAGCTTGACGATGGTTGTGCCCTCGTCCACCAGCAGCCGCTCGAACGCGTTGATGTGCTCGTAGCGGCGCTCCCAGCGCTCCCGAGGGACCAGCTCGTGGACCCGGACCACCAGCACGTCCTCGTAGTGGCTGCGGTTGAAGATGGTGATCTCGCCCGAGGCCGGGGTGTGCTGGTGGACCCGCCAGAGGAAGTCGTGGGCCAGCTCCTCGGCTGTGGGCTTCTTGAACGACGCCACCTTGACCCCCTGGGGGTTGGTGCCGTCGAAGACGTGGCGGATGGTGCCGTCCTTGCCCCCGCTGTCGGTGGCCTGGAGCACGACCAGCAGCTTGTGCTCGCCCTGGGCGTACAGCAGCTCCTGGAGGTCCTCGAGCCGCTCGTTCAGCTGCTCGGTGGCGTCCTTGATCCGACCCTTCGAGAGACCGTCGTCGGTGTCGGGGTCCCAGCGCGCCAGGTCGACCGGGCTCCCGGGCTCCACGCGGAACCGGGACGTGTCCAGGTCGATCTCGCGGCGCCCCATCGAGTCCCCGACCGGCTCAGTAGTCGACGCCGCTGTAGTCGGTCAGCTTGTGGAGCGCGTGGCGGGCGTTGATCAGCCGGACGGTGCCCGACTTGGAGCGCATGACCAGCGACTGGGTGGTGCAGTGGTCGCGGGTGTAGTGCACACCCTTCAACAGGTCGCCGTCGGTGATGCCGGTGGCCGCGAAGAAGCAGTTGTCCCCCTTGACCAGGTCGTCCGTGGTCAGCACCTGCTCGACGTCGTAGCCCAGCTCGACGGCCTCGTTGCGCTCGGCCTCGTTGCGGGGCCACAGCCGTCCCTGGAGCTCCCCGCCCATGGCCTTGAGAGCGGCGGCGGCGATGACCCCCTCGGGGGTGCCGCCGATCCCCATGAGCACGTCGGCGCCGGACTCGGCCCAGGCGGTGGAGATGGCCCCGGCCACGTCGCCGTCGGGGATCAGCCGGATACGGGCCCCGGCGTCGCGGACCTCGGCGATCAGGTCGTTGTGGCGGTCGCGGTCGAGGATGACCGCGGTGATGTCGCGCACCCGCTCGCCCTTGGCTTCGGCCACCGCCTTCAGGTTGTCGGTGACCGATCGGTTGATGTCGATGGCGCCCACGCACGACGGGCCCACCGCGATCTTCTCCATGTAGACGCAGGGCCCGGGGTTGAACATGGTGCCCCGGGCACTGACCGCCAGCACCGCGATGGCGTTGCCCCGGCCCAGGGCGGTGAGGGTGGTGCCGTCGATGGGGTCGACGGCGACGTCGCACAGCGGGGGCCGGCCGTCGCCGACAGCCTCGCCGTTGTAGAGCATCGGTGCCTCGTCCTTCTCGCCCTCGCCGATGACGACGATGCCGTCCATCTGCACGCTGTCGAGCATCGAGCGCATGGCGTCGACCGCGGCGCCGTCGGCTCCTTCCTTGTCGCCTCGACCCATCCAGCGGGCCGCGGCCATGGCGCCGGCCTCGGTGACCCGCACCAGCTCCATCGCCAGGTTCCGATCAGGGGCTTCTCTGCTGCTCAAGGGGGCCTCCGGCCGTCCACGGTCAAGAACACGTTCGTCCCGGCCCAACGGTATCGGGCATCGCCGACGAGGGCAGGGTCGGGCAAAGCTCCGGACCCCGCCTGGACCGCTCGGCCCGGGGTCGTGGTGGAGCCGGGGCGTTGATGGTTCAATGGCGGAATGGCACGGAGCGTGGTGACGGGGCACCCGGAGCGGTGATCGCAGCCTGGTGCTTCCAGTGCGGGCTCGACTACGCGGCCGACGTGGCCGAGTGCGTCGAGTGCGGCATCCCCACCGTCGATCACCCCCCGTCACCACCCGAGCGCTTGGCCGCCGCAGACGCCCCCCAGCTGGCCTACGAGCTCCACGCGTGGAACGGTCCCGCCAGAGCCGCGGTCGAGAACGAGCTGCATCGAGCCAACCTGCTCCACACGTGGCAGGGGCCGACGCTGCTCGTGCTGGAGTCGGACGAGGACGCGGTCGACACCATCATCGGCGACATCGACGACGGCATGGCCACCGCGGCCGAGGGCGTCCACACCGAGGGAGGCCGGATCGGCTTCGATCTCGGCGCCCGCAACCAGGAGCTGCACCGGGTGGTCACCGACAAGCTGACCGAGGAGGGCATCGACCACGAGCTCATGGGCAACGGCTACCTGCTGGTGCCCACCGAGCTCGAGGACACCGTGGGCGACTGGATCGAGGAGATCCAGGAGCGGCTCCGGGCCAGCTCCACATTCGGCAAGGGTCTCGACGGGGTCGACTCTCATGCGGTCGTCGAGGCCCTCTTCCTGGCGTCGGACACCCTGCGCCGCAACACCCGCGACGGCCGGGCCCAGCGCCAGCTGCTGGAGAACGAGTCCCTGGCCCGGGACCTCAAGCTGCCCTTCGGCTACGAGGCCCCGATGTGGCGCAGCGTGCTCGACCAGGCCGCGGTGCTGGTGGCGCTGATCGAGGACTCCGCCGACGACAACCTGGTCGAGATCGAGGCCGCGGCGCTTCGCGACATGCTCCATCCCTACGTCTGACGTCGGGCACCCACCGGGCGATCGCGCGTAGCTCCGACCGCGCCGTTACCGTGACCGGGTGGTCACGACGCTCGCGGAGCTGGAGGTCTTCCATTCGCGGCCGATCGCGCCCACCCGGCGGGTCGCCATCGGCCGCACCCTCCTGCCGGTCCATCCGGCGCCCGGCAGCGGCGGCCTGCTGCTCGCGGGCATCGTCGCCCGCTTCCTGCCCGAGGTCGACAGCGAGTTCCACGACGACTACCTCTGGCTCCTCCACCAGCTGCAGCGGGGGGAACGGATCGCCCAGCCCCGCCTGCGACACCGGCTCCAGACCGACGTGGTGGGCCTGGCCCGCAGCACGCACGAGCTGGAGCGGGCCGACGGCCAGGTCCGTTTCGTGTTCCAGCTCCGGGGCCGCCCCGAGCAGTACGTCCTGGCGGCCGCCTACGCGGCGGGCGAGCTGCCCTATGTCGACCGCCCCCCGGTCATGAACCTCATGCGCAAGGCCGAGAAGTGGCGGGGCCCCGTCGACCGGACGTTCATCGCGCATCTGACCGGTCGCAGTGACGCCTTCTCGACCTCCGGGGGGTTCGGCGACCCGGTCGGCTGGGCCCTGGGCACGCTCGGGTTCGATGCCGCCGACGACGGCGACCAGCCCCCGAAGGCCGCCGTGCAGCAGCGCTTCCGGGAGCTGCTCCGCACCGCGCATCCCGACACCGCCCTCGAGGCCGATCTCGACTTCGCCCAGCGCATCGCCGATCTCGCCGAGGCCCGGCGCATCCTGCTGGGCTCGTGATGGCACCGGAGGCGCTCCTGCTCTGGCCGGGTGCGGGGGGCAACCGCGACCACCGCCACCTGATCGCCATCGAGGACGCCCTCGACCTGCCGGCCCGCCGCCTCGACTTCGCCTACCGGCAGCTGGGCCCCCGCCGGCCCCCGCCACGGTCGCCGCGCCTGGTCGCCGAGCTGGCCCAGGTGGTCCCCGAGGTGGCAGCCGAGCTCGGGGTGGCGCCCGAGCGCCTGGTGCTTGGCGGCCGCTCGATGGGAGGCCGGATCTGCTCGCTGGCGGTGGCCGAGGGCCTGCCCGCCGCCGGCCTGGTGCTGCTGAGCTACCCGCTGCATCCCCCCGGCAAGCCCGAGAAGCTGCGAGTGGAGCACTTCGGGAAGCTCGACGTGCCCTGCCTGTTCGTGTCCGGGGACCGGGATCCGTTCGGCCGGCCACCGGAGTGGCCCGAGCACCTCCGAGCCATCCCGGGCGAGGTGACCATGGTCTGGCTCGAGGGCGACGGCCACGACCCGAAGCGGAACGAGCAGCAGCTGGTGGAGGCCGTCGTCGACTGGGTTCGCGCCCTGGAGTGAGCCGGCGCGGCTCGGTTCCGGGCTCAGCTCGGGCTGCGGTGGGGGAGGCGGTCGCCGGGGTTGATCTCCTCCAGCGACCGGCGCGCGGTCTCGGGGAACAGGGTCAGCACCAGGGCCACCACGATCAGGGGTGCGATGGCGATCACCGCGAACGCGGCCGCGAAGCTGTCGAGCCGCTCCGACAGGTCGCCCACGGCCAGCAGGCCCACCGCGCTGCCGGTGAGGCCGACCAGCGACACGATCCCGTTGGCTCGGCCCCGTCTGGCGGTACCGAAGAGCTCGGCGCCGTAGACGCCGAGCGCAGGCGCGGCCATCGAGCCGATGATCGCCGCGAACACGCTCGCCGTCCACATGCCCCAGCCGCCTGCCGCGTACGTGGCCACGGTCAGCAGGGTGCCGCCGAACACCGCGAAGGCGCCGACCGGTCGCCGGCCCCGACGGTCGGCGAGCTTGCCGGCGATGGCCACCCCGATGCCGACGGGAGTGTTGGTGATCACCACGAACAGGCTGACCTGGGCCGCGGAGAAGCCCCGCTCGTCGCGCAGGAAGTCGTTCCGGAACTGCGACGCGGGCGCGGCGAACATCAGCACCAGGAACGCCGCCGCGGCCACCAGCACCAGCCGGGAGCCCCGCATCGCCCCGGCGCTGTCACCGTCCGGCAGCGCCTCCTCGGCAGCGAGGTGGCGCGCGAAGCGGTCGGACTCCCGGAGATGCCGGGCCAGCCAGGCGACGAGGGGGAAGCCCACCAGCGGCAACAGGTACAGCAGACGCCAGGCCCGCACCCCGGCGTCGGCGATGGGGAGGAACCACACCACCATCCCGGCGCCGAGCCCGGCGGTGAGGCTCAGCACCGAGGCCACGTAGGCGCGGGAGCTGCGCGGGGTGCTCTCCGCGGCCATGATCCCGATCAGCAGGGAGATCGCCGTCGCCATGCCCCGGGCCACGCTCTGGGTGGCGCCCAGGCTGGGCAGCCCGGTCGACGCGGCACCCAGCACGGTCATGGCGCAGCCGATGGTCATCGCCTGCAGCAGCAGCCGGCGTCGGCCCCAGCGGTCGGCCAGGGTGGTGACCACCAGGGTGAGCAGGGTGCCGGCCCGCACCGCGGCGAACAGGAACCCCTGGGCCCGGTCGCTGGTGCCGAACTCGTCGGACGCGAAGGTGGCGGTCTGGCCGATGATGGCCCCGAGGTAGCCGGTCACGATCATGGCGATGGCGAGGAGGCTGACGGTTCTGGAGGTCCCGGCGTCGAAGCGGTCGGGCGGGGCCCACCACGGCGGGTCGTCCCGACCGTCGCGCAGGGCCCGCCGGATCGGGATGGTCAGCAGCGCCCGCCACAGCGGCGAGGCCACCCGGAACCGGACGGTCTCGACGACCTCGAGCGCGTGGTCGAGGCGATGCACCTCGACCCGGCGCTGGTAGCGGTCGAAGGGCCCCTCCTGGCAGCCGAACACCCCGTCGCCGAGCGGGACCTCCCGCACCAGGAAGGAGTCGCGAGGCGCCAGATGGGGCGGAGTGGCGTCGAGGTCGCAGCGGTGCGTGACCGTCAGCGAGGCCACGGGCCGTCCGGGTCGGCCCCGGCGGGACCTCGCTCCGCTGTGCATACGTGCCTCGACCGCACCGGGGGGAGCATACTGATGGCTGGATTCGGTGCGGGACCAGGGAGGGCACGCGTGGATCGCATCATCGTTCGCCGGAGCGGGCCCCTGGAGGGCCAGGTCCGGATCAACGGGGCGAAGAACTCCGCGCTCAAGCTGATGGCTGCCTGCACCCTGGCCCCGGGCACCTACCGGCTCGCCAACGTGCCGGCCATCACCGATGTCGACACCATGGCCGAGGTCCTGCGCGCCCTGGGACTGCGGGTCTCCAGCCCCGGGCCCGGCATCCTCGAGATCGTCCGGCCGGACGAGATCGTCCCCGAGGCGCCCTACGAGCTGGTGGAGCGGATGCGGGCGTCGATCGTGGTCCTGGGGCCGCTGCTGGCCACCTGTGGCGAGGCTCGCATCGCTCTCCCGGGCGGCGACGACTTCGGGCCCCGTCCCATCGACATGCACCTGCGCGGGCTCGAGCTGCTCGGGGCCCGCTTCGAGGCCGCGCACGGTTACATCCACGCCGAAGCCGACCACCTGGTGGGGGCGCGGGTGCTGCTGGAGTTCCCCAGCGTCGGGGCCACCGAGAACGTGATGATGGCGGCGGTGCGGGCCAAGGGCGAGACCGTCATCGAGAACGCGGCACGCGAACCCGAGATCGCCGACCTGGCCGCGTTCCTGAACCGCATGGGAGCCCGGATCCTCGGTGCCGGGACCCCCACCATCTCCATCGAGGGCGTCGACGAGCTGGCGCCGGTGGAGCACCCGGTGGTGCCGGACCGCATCGAGGCCGCGACCTACCTCGCGGCCGTCGGGGTCGCCGGTGGTGAGGTCACCCTCGTGGGCGCTCGTCCGGATCACATGGACATGCTCTGCCAGAAGGTGGGCGAGATGGGGGTGCGCACCTCCACCGACCCCGAGGGGCTGTGGGCGATGGCCAACCGGCGGCTGCGGTCCGTCGACGTGGCCACCCTGCCGTACCCGGGAGTGGCGACCGACTACAAGCCGTTCCTCGTGGCCATGCTGTCGGTGGCCGACGGGGTGAGCATCGTGACCGAGAACCTCTTCAGCGGCCGCTTCCGCTACGTCGACGAGCTGGTGCGGATGGGCGCCGACATCCGCACCGAGGGGCACCACGCGGTCATCCGGGGCCGGGAGCGGCTGTCGGGAGCGCCGGTGCGCTGCCACGACATCCGCGCCGGCGCCGCACTGGTGGTGGCCGCGCTCGGCGCCGAGGGGGAGACCGAGATCCGGGATCCCCATCACCTCGACCGGGGCTACGCGAACTTGGTGCCCCAGCTCCAGGCCATCGGCGCCGACATCAGCCGGGAGAGCTGAGCCCGCGAGCCGGTGTCAGGCTCGTGCCTGGCACCCCGTCAGCTGGGCGGCTCCTGCTCGTCGCCGGCGAGACGGCGGGCCCGGCGGCCGGCGAGCACGAGCACCAGCCACAGCACCACCAGCGGCCCGACCACCAGCAGGATCTCGTCCCAGCCGCCCTCGTGGGCGACGACGAGCGCCTGCAGTGGATCCACGCAGCCACGCTAGCCCCGCGGCAGGCACCGGAAACCCCAGCGGAGCTGCGAGACTTGGCGGTCATGGTCGACCAGCCCTCCGGAACCTCGCCGCCCCAGACGACCTGCTACCGGCACTCGGACCGTTCCGCCGGGGTCCGCTGCCAGCGCTGCGACCGCTACATCTGCCCGGCGTGCATGAACACCGCGTCGGTCGGGTTCCACTGCCCCGAGTGCGCCAAGGCCGGCAAGCAGAAGGTCTACACCGGCGCGGCGATGTTCCATGGTCGGCCGATCGTGAGCCAGGTGCTGATGGTGGTGAACGTCGCGGTGTTCGTGGTCAGCGTGGCGATGGGCGACGGGTTCCTGCGGGGCGCCATCGCCCTCGACGGCCTGTTGATCGACGGCGCCCTGTTCGGCCCCGCGGTCGACCAGGGTGGCGAGTGGTACCGCATCATCACCTCCGGGTTCCTGCACTACGGGGCCATCCACCTGGCGTTCAACATGTACGCGCTCTGGATCCTGGGTCCCACCTTCGAGCGCAGCCTGGGATCCGTGCGGTTCGCGCTCATCTACCTGGCCTCGCTGCTCGGTGGCGCGTTCGGCGCCCTGCTGGTGTCGCCCGATGCCCTCACCGCCGGGGCCTCGGGGGCCATCTTCGGGCTGCTCGGGGTGGCGGTGATCTCGCAGCGGTCGCTGGGCATCTCGCTGTGGCAAACCGGGCTGGGCTACGTACTGCTGCTGAACCTCCTCATCACCTTCGGGGTCAGCAGCATCTCGGTGGGCGGGCACCTCGGTGGCCTGACTGTCGGGCTCCTGGCGGGCTGGCTGGTGTACGAGGCCCCGCGCCGGGTCAAGTTCCCGCCTTGGAGCATCGAGGCCATCCTGGTGGCCCTGAGCGTGATCTGCTTCGTCGGGGCCCTGGCGGCCGCCGGGATCTAGGGCACGCGTGCCCGAGCTGCAGCCTGGCGGGCTCGCCGTGCCCGGCCCTCCTCGGCCAGCGCTGCCTGGTCAGTGATCTGCATGTAGCGGTCGCGCCAGCCCTCGTCGTCCGACCAGACGAAGGGGGCCTGCACCGTGGTCCGGGGCCCCGCCGCAGATCCCACCAGCGCCAGCGCCAGCCGCACCATGGTCGACTGCATGGCGACGTCGTCGGGCTTGCCCACCGGGTTGCCGAGCGGGAAGTCCGTGAAGACGAACCGGGGCACGCCGCACTCCTCGACGATGTCGCGGGCCGAGCCGATCACGACGGTGGCGATGCCGGTGGCTTCGAGGTGGCGGGCGATCAGACCGATCGACTGGTGACAGACCGGTCAGAGGGGCACCAGGATGGCCACGTCGACCTGGTCCTCGTGCATCCACCGGGCGACCTCCGGCGCGTCCTCGGTGCTGCTCCGCCGGTGGCTGTAACGGGTGGGGATCCCGTAGAAGCGCGGTGAGATCGAGCCGATCAGACCGTCGGCCTCGGCCTCGGCGAGGCGGTGGACCGGGAGGTAGGTGTCCAGGTCGTCGGTGTGGGTCTCCTCCTTGGCCCAGGACAGGTCGTCGGTGTGCACGCAGCCGCTGGCCAGGGCGGTGGGCGCCGCGTAGGGCTGCTTCTCCGGGCCGGTCGGCACTCCTTCGGGCTCGTGGCCGGCGGGGAAGTAGGCGGTGGTCACCACCCCCACCCGGCACTCCTCCAGCGGTTGGGCCAGCCGGGCGAAGGGGGCGTCGTCGTGGGTGGCCCAACGGTAGGGCTCCTCGTAGCCCTGGGCCGCGTAGTACGCCCGCGAGCGGTCGATGTAGGAGATGAACGAGCGGTGGCTGCGCGGCTTCATGCGCCCTCGGACGGGCCCGCCGGGAAGCGGTTCTCGACGATCGACTTCAGCCGGGCCAGGTTGCGACGCCAGATCGCCTCCAGGATGCGCGCGCCGACCGGGTTGCGGAGCGGCCCTCCCATCCAGAAGGGGAACTCGAGGGTCTCGTCCCAGCGGAACTCGGTGCGCCCCGGCCCTGCCGGCAGCAGGGTGAACCGGCCGGTGCCGGTCACCAGGCCGGTGTGAGAGACCCCCATGACCTTCTCGTCCTCCCACTCGGTGATCTCCATGACGTCGGTGAGCCGGAACGGCCCCACCTTGGTGTCGCACTCGAAGGTGGTCCCCACGCCGGACTCCTGGGGTCCGGTGAAGCGGATCTCCTCGGCGTCGGCCATCCAGACCACGTGCTGGCCGATGTCGCGCACCACCTCCCAGACCTGGTGGGGCTCGGCCTCGATCACGGTGCTGACCCGGATGTCTGCCATGGCCGAGAGCCTACGGGCCCGGCTTGCGGTAGACCGACACGTGGTGGCTGGCCGCCGGATCGAACGGGGTACCGGCCCAGTTGCGCCAACGCTGCTCCAGCGGCAGGCCGGCGTCGTCGCACATGTCGTCGAGCTGGTGCGGGGAGACGTAGCGGATTGTCCAGGGGCGGCGGATGACGGCGCCTGCAGCGTCGGTGTGCTCGTGCACCGCCTGCACGGTCTGGTGTTCCGGGTCGCGCCGGGTGGTGATGATGACCGAGCTCCCGGCACCGCTGGAGCGCTCCTCCCGTCCCGTTTCGGGAAGGTCGGGATCGGGCACGAACGCCTCGACCACGAAGCGCCCGCCGGGTTCGAGCACCTCGCTCACG
This sequence comes from Acidimicrobiales bacterium, assembly GCA_041636995.1. Lineage (GTDB taxonomy): Bacteria > Actinomycetota > Acidimicrobiia > Acidimicrobiales > UBA8592 > JBFINV01. The sequence continues at coordinate 12,140 of JBFKRY010000060.1, forward strand.
CCGGCGACGCATCGGCGCTGGTCCGCCTCGGTGGTGAGGTTGAAGAAGGTGTTGACCACCACGAACACCAGCCCGAACGGCCCCACCAGCGGCAGCCGGGCCATGTCGGCGAGGGTGACCGTCACCCGTTCGGCCCCCGGCTTGGCAGCCATCGCCCGGAGCATCGCCGCGGACGCGTCCACGCCGTGGACGCTGGCGCCGGCCTCGCCCAGGGGGATGGCGATACGCCCGGTCCCCACACCCAGCTCCAGCAGCGGCCGCCCCCCGGCGAGCTGCAATAGGGTGGCCACGGTGTCCTCGACGTCGGAGACGTCGCGGTACCAGTCGTCGTAGACGTCGGCGAAGGCGTCGCCGTAGGCGCCCGGTCCGTCCGGCGGCCCGCTCACATGTAGCGCTCGACCGGACCCAGGTTGGTGTAGATCATCTTGACCTGGGTGTAGTGCTCGATGGCCCGGTAGCCGTTCTCCCGTCCCAGTCCCGACTCCTTGTAGCCGCCGAAGGGCAGCGACGCCGGGAGGTAGTTGTAGTCGTTGATCCAGACGGTGCCGGCCTCCAGGGCGTTGGCCACCCGGTTGGCCCGCCCGATGTCGTTGCTGAACACCGCGCCCGACAGCCCGTAGGGGGTGGCATTGGCCCGGGCGATCACCTCGTCCTCGTCGTCGAAGACCAGGACGGCCATCAGCGGCCCGAAGACCTCGTCGGTGACGAAGACCATGTCGTCGGTGCAGTCGGCGAACACCGCCGGGGTGACGTAGTTGCCGCCCGCCAGCGCCGGGTCGTCGGGGACCTCGCCGCCGACGACGTGGCGGGCGCCCGAGTCGAGCGCCAGCTTCATGTACCGCATCACCTTGTCGTGGTGCTCGGCGCTCACCAGGGGCCCGATCATGGTGTCGGGGTCGAACGGGTCGCCGACCTTGAGGGCCGCCACCCGCTCCGCCACCCCGTCGAGGAACGCCTCGTGGACCGGGCGGTGCACGAAGACCCGGGTGCCGTTCGAGCACACCTGGCCCGTCGAGTAGAAGTTGTTGGTCAGCGCCGCGTTGCGGGCGCTGTCGATGTCGGCGTCGTCGAACACGATGATCGGCGACTTGCCCCCCAGCTCCAGGGTGACCTTCTTGAGGGTGGACGCCGCGTCCGCCATCACCAGCTTGCCCGTCGACGCCTCGCCGGTGAGCGACACCTTGGCGATGCCGGGGTGGCGCACCAGCATCTGCCCCACCCGGGCGTCGCCGTGCACCACGTTGAAGACCCCGGGCGGGACCCCGGCCTCGAGGTAGATCTCGGCCAGCACCGTCGCCGAGAGGGGAGTGACCTCGGCGGGCTTGAAGATCATGGCGTTGCCGCAGGCCAATGCCAGCCCCGACTTCCACATGGCGATCTGGACCGGGTAGTTCCAGGCCCCGATCCCCGCGCACACCCCGAGGGGCTCCCGGCGCATGCGGGCGAAGCCCTGGCCCGGGAAGTCGATGGTCTCGCCGTGCAGGGTGGGGATGATCCCCGCGTAGAGCTCGATGACGTCGGCCCCGGTGACCACGTCCTCGACCGTGGTCTCCGCCACCGGCTTGCCGGTGTCGAGGGTGTCGAGGTGGGCGAGCTCGTCGTTGCGGGAGCGGATGATCTCCACCGCCCGGCCCAGGATGCGGCTGCGCTCGATCGCAGGCATCGTCGACCAGCTGGCGAACCCCTCTCGGGCCGAGTCCACGGCCAGGTCCACCTCCCGCTGGCCGGCCTGCTCCACCTCGCAGATCACCCGGTTGGTGCCCGGGTAGCGGGTCTCGAAGGTCTCCCCGGAGGTGGAGTCGACGTACTCGCCGTGCACGAACGAGCGTCGGGTGTCGAGTTCGGTGGTGGCGCTCACGAGGGCCATGGCCCGACGCTATACCGTTGGCGGCGATGACGAGACCTCCCGCTGGTGAGCAGGTGGTGGCGTCGGTGAGCGCCGCCGGCGACATCCTCGAGCTCCGGTTCCCCGACGGTGCCGCCACCCGCCACAACCGCTATTGGCTGCGCGACAACTGCCCGGCCGACGAGGAGCGGGCCTCGCTGTTCCGTGCCTTCTCGGTGGCGGAGATCCCCGAGGATCTGGTGCTGGTGCGGGCTGCGAGCACGCGCAACGGGGTGGACGTCGAGTTCTCGGATGGCACCGTTGCCCGCTTCGATCCGGCATGGCTCCGCGACCACGCAGCCAGTGGTGAGCCGGGGCCCGCGTGCGCGGTGCCGTGGCGAGCAGGCCACCAGGCCGACCGCTTCGACGCCGCCGCGCTGGAGCGGGGCTCGGTCGCGCACCTGGCTCTGCTCGAGGCCGTGGCCCGGGCCGGGATGGCACTGGTGCGCCGGGTCCCGGACCACGGGACCGAGCCGCTGGCGCGGCTGCTCGGCCACATCCGCGAGACCGACTTCGGCCGGATCTTCGACATCGTCACCGAGCCTCACCCGTTCACGCCGTCGCAGTCCGACGCCCCGCTCGACCCCCACACCGACGATCCGTACCGCTACACCCCCGCCGGCATGAGCATCCTCCACTGCGTGATCCCGAGCGCCGAAGGGGGAGGGGAGACCATCGTCGTCGACGGCTTCGCAGTGGCCGAGTCGATCCGGGCCGACGACCCCGAGGCCTTCGAGCTGCTGGCGACGGTGCCGGTGCCGTTCGTGCACCGGCGGGCCTCGGCGGTGCCCCAGGGTGACGACGTGCACCTGCGAGCCGAGGCCCCCGTCGTCGCCACCGACCGGCACGGCCGAGTGGTCGGGATCCGCTTCCACGAGCGCTCGATGGGGCCGCTCCCGCTCGAGCCCGAGCTGGCCGAGCGCTACTACCCGGCGCTCGTGCGCTTCGCCCGGGCGGTGCGCAGCGACGACTTCGCCTGGCGCCGGCGCCTGGCTGCCGGGGAGGCGATCGTGTACGACAACCAGCGGGTGCTCCACGGGCGCACCGGCTTCTCGGGCGCCGCCACCCGCCGCCACCTCCGCCTGTGCACCGTGGACCGGGACCAGGTGCACAGCCGCCTCCGCCGGCTGCGGGAGCGCCACGGCACCGGCACCGAGTGCGACCCCCTGCCCGCGGGCAGCCTGTCGTGACCCGATGAAGCTGCAGTTGGAGGGCCTGCGGGCGGTCGTCACCGGCGGCGGGGCCGGGATCGGCCGGGCCAGCGCCCAGATGTTGGCCGACGCCGGGGCCCGGGTCTGGGTATGCGACACCGATCCCGACGCCCTCGCCGCGGTCTGCGCTCAACCGGGCGTCGAGGGTGTGCAGGCCGACGTGGGCGACACCGCCTCGATCGACGCCTTCATGGCCGCGGCCCTGGGCGCGATGGGCGGGGTGGACGTCCTGGTCAACAACGCCGGGATCGCCGGTCCCGCCGGGCGGGTGCACCTGCTCGACCCCGACGCCGTCACCCACACCCTCGATGTCGACGTGACCTCGATGTTCCGCACCGCCCGCCACGCCATCCCGCCGATGATCGACCAGGGATCGGGCTCGATCGTCAACATCTCGTCCACCGCGGGCCTCCACGGGTTCCCCTACCGGGCGCCCTACGCCGCCGCCAAGTGGGCCGTGATCGGGCTGACGGTCACCATGGCCATGGAGCTGGGCGAGCACGGAGTCCGCGCCAACGCGGTCTGCCCCGGATCCATCGCCGGACCCCGGATGGATCGGGTCATCGACCTCGAAGCGGCCGCGTCGGGCCGCGCCCACGACGAGATCCGCGCCGGCTTCGAGCGCCAGAGCTCGATGCGGACGTTCATCGAGGCGTCCGAGATCGCCCAGATGGTGTGCTTCCTGGCGTCCCCCCTGGCCGCCAAGGTCAACGGCCAGACGATCTCGGTGGACGGCTACACCGAGACCCTGCGCACCTGACGCCCTAGCCTGAGGGTGTGAGCCAGCCCGTCGTCTACCTCGACAACGCCGCCTCCACCCCGCTGCGCCCGGAGGCCCTCGACGCCATGCTGCCCCTGCTCACGGACGGGTACGGCAACCCGAGCGGGGCCCACCGGATGGCCCGCGAGGCCCGGCGCCGCATCGACGACGCCCGCGACGTGCTCGCGGCCGGCCTGGGGTGCGAGCCGGGTGAGGTGGTGTTCACCTCGGGCGGCACAGAGGCCGACAACCTGGCCGTGCTCGGAGTCCACGCCCGCCACGGCGGTACCGTGGTCTGCTCGGCCGTGGAGCACCCGGCGGTGCTCGAGCCCGTCCGGCACCTCGGGGGTCGGGTGGCCCCGGTCGACTGCCTGGGCCGCCTCGACCTCGATGCCCTGGCCGAGCTGCTCGACGAGTCCGTGCGCCTGGTCTCGGTCATGCTGGCCAACAACGAGACCGGGGTGATCCAGCCCCTCGACGAGATCGCCGAGCTGGTCCGGCGCCTGGCGCCGGGCGCGCTCCTGCACACCGACGCGGTGCAGGCGTTCCCCTGGCTGGACGTGACCGCCATGGCCCGCCCCGCCGATCTGATCTCGATCGCCGGCCACAAGCTCGGCGGCCCCAAGGGGGTCGGGGCCCTGGTGGTTCGCTCCGGTGTCACCCTCGCGCCCCAGCTCCTCGGCGGCGGCCAGGAGCGGGGGCTGCGCAGCGGCACCCACAACGCCGAGGGGATCGTGGGGCTCGGCGCGGCTGCCGCAGCCACCCTCGACCAGCTCGACGAGACCGCCACCCGGGTCGGGGCCCTGCGGGACCGCCTCGCCGACGGCCTGCTGGCCGCGGTGCCCGACACCGTCGAGACCGGGATCGCGCCGGGGGCCGCCGACCGCTCCGGCAAGGTTCCCGGCTCGTGCCACCTGTGCTTCGCGGGCATCGAGAGCGAGGCATTGCTGTTCCTGCTCGAGCAGGAGGACATCATGGCCTCGGCGGCCTCGTCGTGCTCCAGCGGGGCCCAGCACCCCTCCCACGTCCTCGAGGCCATGGGCTACGACCGGGCGCTGGCCGGAGGCTCGCTGCGGCTGTCGCTGGGTCACGCCTCCACCGCCGACGACGTCGAGCAGGCCCTGGCCGCCATCCCCCCGGGGGTGGCCCGGCTCCGAGCTCACGGGTCGTGATGCGCGTCCTGGTGGCCATGTCGGGTGGGGTCGACTCCTCGGTCACCGCCGCGCTCCTGGCCCACCAGGGCTTCGACGTCACCGGGGTCACCATGAAGCTGTGGGGCGGGGCCCAGGACACCGGCTGCTGCTCGGTGGCCGACGTCGACGACGCCCGCAGGGTGGCCGACCAGCTCGGCATCGACCACCACGTGTTCAACTTCGGCGACGAGTTCGAGCGCTTCGTCGTCGACCCCTATGTGGCGGCCCACGCCCGGGGGGCCACGCCCAACCCCTGCATCGAGTGCAACCGGCACCTGAAGTTCGACAAGCTCCTCCGACGGGCCGGTGCCCTCGGGTTCGACCAGGTGGCCACCGGCCACCACGCCCGGCTGGTGGAGACCCCCGCGGGCCGGCGGGTGGGCCGGGGCGCCGATGCCGCCAAGGACCAGTCCTACGTGCTGCACATGCTCGACCAGGACCAGCTGGCCCGGCTGCGGTTCCCCCTGGGCGAGCTCACCAAGGCCGAGGTGCGGGATCTCGCCGCCGAGCTCGGTCTGCGGACCGCGCACAAGCCCGACAGCCAGGACGTGTGCTTCATCAGCCACACCGGCGGCGGGCGCCGCCGGTTCCTCGCCGAGCGGCTGGCGCTGACCCCGGCCCGGGTGGTCGACACCGCCGGCGCTCGGGTCGGCGAGGTCGATGCGGCCGAGCTGGTCACCATCGGCCAGCGCCACGGGCTCGGGGTCTCGGGAGCCGCCGAGGCCCAGTACGCGGTCGACGTGGACGTCCCCGGCGCCACCGTGACCGTCGGCTCCAGGCGGGAGCTCGTCGTCGACGCCAGCCCGGTCACCGCGCTGCGCTGGGCCGGCCACCCCGTCGAGGCGGTCCTGGTGCAGACCTCCGCCCACGGCCGGGTGGCCGAGGCCCGGGTGGCCGACGGCACGGTCCACTGGGCCCGGCCCCACCGCCGGGTGGCCCGGGGCCAGGCGCTGGTGTTCTACGACGGCGACCTGGTGGCGGGCAGCGCCCTCGCTGCCTGACGGTCAGCCCACGCCCCATGGCTCGGTGACCGAGCAGACCAGCCCCGGGTCCGACGCCACGCGGTAGGCGAACGACAGCGTCGCGGGCGCCCGGTCGACCGGCACCTCTGAGAGGTGATGCGGGAGCGTCAGCCCCGAGGCGCCCTCGGGAATCTCGATGCCGTCGGCCACCGTGATCCTGGTGTCGAGGGTGAGCACCTGGTCCGGTCGAGCCGGCTCGTCGAGCTGGAGGGTAGCTGCGGGGACGAGCTCGCTGATCGCAGACCTGGCCCAAGCCGCGTCCATGGCGAGCACCTCGCCCAGGGCGCGGGCGCCGTCGCTGGTCGTAGCGCCCGGCGTGACCAGGCTGGCGGTGATGGTGACGACCCGGGGCACGAGCACCACCGTGTCGGGTAGCCGGCGGAGCAGATGCCGGAGGATCGCCACCTGCGGCTCGCGGGTGAGGGCCCGCTGCATGGTCTCCACCACCAGCACGTCGACCGGTGGCGATCGAGGTGGATCGAAGCACGCCGCGTCGGCGCAGTGGACCGCCTCGACATACGGCTCCAGCGCCAGGGCCCGCACGACCGCGTCGAGCCGCTCGATCGAGGTCGGGTGCACGTCGACCAACGTGACCCGGAGCCGTTCCGGCTCGAAGATCGTGGTGAGCGGGACCACGAGCGGGGCGTACGGCCCGGTCCCGGCATAGAGGACGTGGACCGGTTCGCGCCCGCCCGACCGGACTGTGTGCGCGATGCCGGTCAGGAAAGCCCGGGTGCGCTCGGTGTCGGAGATGCACCGGGCCGCGTCGACGGTGCTGATCGCCTTCCCGCCGGCCAGGACGGTGGCCTCGTGGTCGGGCGAGACCGCCTCGTTCGGAGCGAGGGGCGCGATCTCCGAGAACAGCTCGGACAGGGCGACCGCCGCAGTACGCCACGATCCGGAGGTCCCCCTCTGGGCGAGGAGTGCTCCGGCGATGCGGCGCAGCCGGCTGCGTAGCTCCGTAGCCGGGCCGCGGAGCACGGTCAGCCCACCGCGATCCGGCGGCGCCGGGCCTCGGCGAGCACCACCCCGGGGCGGGAGACCGACACCAGGAGGGCATCGAGGTGAGTGGTCTCAGGGGCCTCACGGGGGCGGCGGCGGTACCCCAGCTCCGCCGGGGCCCGAAGTCGCAGCTCCAGGGCCAGGCCGAGCCCGCCGACGCTGAGGTCTGCGGCGGAGGTGCCGGCCAGGGCCGGCCCCAGGGTGGCGATGGCGGTTCGCCGGAACAGCGCCGGATCGCCCAGCACCAGGTGGTCGTGCAGCACCACCCCCGCGGGCACGAACACCAGCCATCGCCGAGCCAGCGAGTGCAACGCCCGGGCCGCCACCACAGCCAGCGCGCCGCCCCCGACGATGACCGCGGCCCCCGCCACCCACTGCTCGGCCGCCAGCAGGAGCGGTCCGGCGATCACCACCGCGACCACCACGGCCCAGGCCAGCGGCACCGGCCCGAGCAGCAGCATTCCGGGCGGTCGCAGCGGGACCCGGCGCTCGTCGCCGTACGAGGAGCCGTTGACGAACCAGGCTCCGATCGGCGCGGCCAGCGACACCACCGTCGCCGCCGCAGTGATCGCCAGCGCGGCCACCGCCCAGCCCGAGGTCCCGTCGGCCACCGTGGCCCAGACCACGACCGCGAGCGATGCCGGGACCACGATGCGGACCGGGGTGAGCGTGAGGTGGTGGGGGATCGACATCGCCACCAGCGCCACCGCCCAGACCACCCAGGCTCCGACGGTGGCGGTGAGCTGCACCGGCCGTGAGGTGCCCGCCAGGGCGTCACCGAAGAGCTGGCCCGCGGTGAAGGGGAGGCTCACCCACAGGGCGCGGAGCACCCAGGGCCACCACTCGTCGCGCATGCCAGCATCCTCGCCCGGCGGCCCGTTGCCCGCCAGTCACAGGGGGTCTGACCCCTGACCTGACACTGTCAGGGGTCAGACCCTGAACGCCCCGTAGCGCCCCGACCCGTCACATGGCCGTCAGGTCGAACCTCGGCGGCGCCGCCGGCCAGATCACGGCATGCGGTACCGGATCGTC